>NZ_JBYSZW010000020.1:0-109801 GCF_058787575.1 Cupriavidus sp. FW305-3-2-15-C-LB2 | reverse complement strand
CGGCTGGGCTGCGTGGCGAATCAGCCCGGGATCTTGCCTTCCACGCCTTCGACGTAGAACTTCACGCCATGCAGGAAGCCGTCGTCGGCCACCTGGTCCTTGGCCAGCTGTTCCTTGCCGGTGTTGTCCTTGATCGGACCCTTCCAGATCGGCGCGCTGCCGTCGGCGATGCCCTTCTTGCGCTCTTCGACCAGCGCCTTGACGTCAGCCGGCACATCGGCGTTGAAGCTCTTCAGGTCGATCATGCCTTCCTTCAGGCCCCACCACGTGGTGCTGTTCTTCCACTGCTTGTTCAGCACGTCTTCCACCACCTTGTTGTAGTAGACGCCCCACGAGATCACCGACGCGGCCAGGTGGGCCTTGTCGCCGAACTTGCTCATGTCGCTGTCCCAGCCGAAGGCGTGCACGCCCTTTTCCTGCGCGGTCTGCACCACGGCGGCGGAGTCGGTGTTCTGCATCAGCATGTCGACGCCCTGGCCGATCAGCGTGGTGGCGGCTTCGCGCTCCTTGCCCGGATCGAACCACTTGTTGACCCACACCACCTTGACCGTGGCCTTGGGGTTGACGCTGCGCGCGCCCAGCGTGAACGAGTCGATATTGCGGATCACCTCGGGGATGGGCACCGATGCCACCACGCCCATCTTGCCGGTCTTGCTCATCTTGCCCGCGACCACGCCCGCCAGGTAGGCGCCTTCATAAGTGCGCACGTCGTACTGGGCCAGGTTCTCGGCGGTCTTGAAGCCGGTGGCGTGCTCGAACTTTACGTCCGGGAATTCCTTGGCGACCTTGAGCATCGACTCCATGTAGCCGAAGGTGGTGCCGAAGATCAGCTTGTTGCCCTGGCTGGCCAGGTCGCGGAACACGCGCTCGGCGTCGGCCGCGGATTCGGGCACGTTCTCGACGAAGGAGGTCTTGACCTTGTCGCCGAACTTCTCTTCCACGGCCTTGCGGCCGTTGTCATGCGCGAAGGTCCAGCCGGCATCGCCGACCGGCCCGATATAGACGAAGGCGACCTTGAGCGGCTCGGCCTTCTGCTCGGCCGCGGGCGCGGAGGCCGCGCCCGCCGTCTCGGCAGGCTTGTCGGCCTCTTTCTTGCCGCAGCCCGCGAGGGTCAGCAAGGCGGTGGCGGCCAGGGCCGCCAGGGTCTTCCTGCGCGTGACGATCATGATTTCTCCTTGTGATGAATTGTTGGTAGCTCAGGGATTTCCGTCAAAAACTCGAGGCTCAGGCATTGCCGGGCCGGAAGGGCTTGCCCAGCGAGGCCGGCATGTTCAGCCGGATCCAGGCCGGGTTGCGCGAGATCAGCGCCAGCACCACGATGGTGGCCGCGTACGGCAGCATCGACAGGAACTGCGACGGCACCGACACGCCGATCCCTTGCAGGTAGAACTGCAGGATGGTCACGCCGCCGAACAGCCACGCGCCCACCAGCACGCGGCCCGGGCGCCAGGTGGCGAAGGTGGTCAGCGCCAGCGCGATCCAGCCGCGACCGGCGACCAGGTTCTCGACCCACATCGGCGTGTACACCAGCGACAGGTAGGCGCCGGCAAGCCCGCAGCAGGCGCCGCCGAACAGCAGCGCGCCAAAGCGGATGGTGCGCACCGGGTAGCCCAGCGCGTGCGCCGATTCCGGCGCTTCGCCGATCGCGCGCAAGGTCAGCCCCGCGCGCGCGCGGAACAGGAACCACATGATGGCAAAGCACAGCAGCAGGCTGAAATACACCATCCAGTGATGCTGGAAGAAGGCCGGCCCGAAGAAGGGCAGGTCGGCCAGGCCGGGCACGGCCTTGGCCTGCGCCGGCATGGCGAAGCCGACAAAGCGCTGGCCCATGAAGGCCGACAGGCCGGTGCCGAAGATCGACAGCGCCAGGCCGGTGGCGACCTGGTTGGTGGCCAGCACCAGCGCCAGCCACGAGAACAGCGTGGCCATCAGCATGCCGGCGAGCGCGCCGGCGGCAAAGCCGAGCAGCGGCGACTGGGTCTGGTAGCCGACCATGAAGCCGGCCACCGCGGCGACCAGCATCATGCCTTCGGCGCCGAGGTTGAGCACGCCCGAGCGCTCGTTGATCAGCAGGCCCAGCGCGGCCAGCAGCAGCGGCGTGCCGGCGTTGATGGCGGTGGCGATAAGGGGAGCGAGTTGTTCCATATTGTTCTGTAGCTCCGCTCAGGCCGTGGTGGCGCGCCAGCGCAGGCGGTTTTCGATCAGCGTGTCGCAGGCCAGCAGGAAGAACAGCAGCATGCCCTGGAACACCCAGCCAATGGCCGACGGCAGGCCCAGGCGCGATTGCGCCATCTCGCCGCCGATATAGAACAGCGACATCATGATGCCGCCGAAGACCGTGCCGACCGGATGCAGCCGGCCGATAAAGGCGACGATGATGGCGGTGAAGCCGTAGCCCGGCGAGATCGACGGCAGCAGCTGGCCGATCGGGCCGGTCACTTCGAACGCGCCCGCCAGGCCCGCGGTGGCGCCCGAGATCAGCAGTGCGCTCCACAGCGCGCTGCGCGCCGAGAAACCCGCGTAGCGCGCCGCCGCCGGCGCGGTGCCGCCCACCTGCAGGCGGTAGCCGGCAAAGCTGCGGAACACGAACACGGTCATCACCGCCACCAGCACCAGCATCACGGCAAAGCCGGCATGCAGGCGCGAGCCCGACATCAGGTTGGGCAGCAGGTACTCGGACGAGAACACCTTCGACTGCGGGAAGTTCATGCCGTTGGGATCCTTCAGCGGCCCGTTGACCACCCACAGCAGCAGCTGCTGCGCGATATAGGTGAGCATCAGCGAGACCAGGATCTCGTTGGCGTTGAACCTGTCCTTGAGCACCGCCGTGAGCGAGGCCCACAGCATGCCGCCGACCATGCCGGCGAGTGAGGCCAGCACCAGCACCACGGTGCCGTTCATGGCCTGGCCCGGCACATCGAAGTAAAGCACGGTGGCGCCGGCGCAGATGCCGCCGGCAATCAGCTGCCCGTCGGCGCCGATATTCCACACGTTGGCGCGGTAGCACACCGACAGGCCGAGTGCGCACAGCACCAGCGGCACGGTCTTGAGCAGCACCTCGCCGATGGCGCGCTGGTCGCGCAGCGGATCGGCCAGGAAGACCTTGAGCGCGGCCACGGGGTCCTTGCCGAGCACCAGGAACAGCAGCGCGCCGAACAGGAGCGTCAGCGCCAGTGCGACCACCGGCGAGGCATAGGCCATGGTGCGCGAGGGCAGGCCACGCGGCGCCAGCGAGAGGGGGGAGCGGGGCAGCAGTTGTCGCACATCAGCCATGGCTTGCCACCTCCGCGCCGGATTGCGCCTGGGCGGGCCCGCCTTGCCACAGTCCGCTCATCCACAGGCCGATTTGCTCGCGCGTCGCGGTCTCGGCCGGCACCGAAGGCGACAAGCGCCCCTTGGCGATCACGTGCAGCCGGTCGCAGATCGCGAACAGCTCGTCGAGCTCTTCCGACACCACCAGGATGGCGCAGCCGGTGGCCTTCAGCGCCAGGATCTCGTTGTGGATCTGCGCCGCGGCGCCAACGTCCACACCCCAGGTCGGTTGCGCCACGATCAGTACCTTAGGGCCGCTTTCGATCTCGCGGCCGACAATGAATTTCTGCAGGTTGCCGCCCGACAGGCTGCGCGCCAGCGCGTGCGGCCCGCTGGCCTTGACGCGGAAGCGGCTGATCACGGCCGAAGCCAGCCCGGCGGCCGCGCCGGGCGAAATCATGCCTTGCCTCACATAGGGTGGCGTCTGGTGCGACAGCAGGATATTGGTCGCCAGGCTCATGCCCGGCACCGCGCCGCGGCCCAGGCGCTCTTCCGGCACGAAGGCCAGGCCCGCGCGCCGGCGCTGGCGCGCATCGAGCCGGCCGACTGGCTTGCCGCCGAGCTGCACCGACATGTTGTCTGCGCGTGTGTCTTCACCGGACAGCGCGGCCAGCAGCTCCTGCTGCCCGTTGCCGGACACGCCGGCAATGCCGACGATCTCGCCGGCGTGGACATCCAGCGAGATCCTGCTCAACTCGGTCGCGAAGGCATGCGCGCGCGGCAGCGACAGGCCCTGCACGCTGAGCCGCACCGGGCCGCGCTCGGCAGCCACGCGCGTCTCGCGCGGGGGCTCGCCGCCGATCATCAGCCGCGACAGCGAGGCCGCGGTTTCCTGGCGCGGATCGCACACGCCGGTGACCTTGCCCATGCGCATCACGGTGGCCTGATGGCACAGTGCGCGGATCTCGTCGAGCTTGTGGCTGATGTAGAGGATGCTGGTGCCTTCGGCGGCCAGCTGGCGCAGCGTGACGAAGAGCGTTTCCACTGCCTGCGGGGTCAGCACCGAGGTGGGCTCGTCCAGGATCAGCAACTGCGGATTGGCCAGCAGCGCGCGCACGATCTCCACGCGCTGGCGCTCGCCGACCGACAGCGTATGCACATGGCGGTTCGGCTCCAGCGGCAGCCCGTAGCGCTCGGCGGTGGCGCGGATGCGCTCGGCCAGCTGCTTCATGTTGCCTTGCTGTCCGGCGGGCAGGCCGAGTGCGATGTTCTCGGTCACGGTCAGCGTGTCGAACAGCGAGAAATGCTGGAACACCATGGCGATGCCCAGGTTGCGGGCGTCGTGCGGACTGTTGATGGTGACCGGCGCCCCGTTGAAGTGCATCTCGCCGGCATCCGGACGGACCGCGCCAAAGATAATCTTCATCAGGGTGGATTTGCCTGCGCCGTTTTCACCCAGCACGGCATGGATCTCGCCGGGGGTGACGCTGAGGCTGACGTCGTCATTGGCGACGACGCCCGGGTAGCGCTTGCTGATATGGGCCAGCGCCAGCCTGGGAGGGAGTTGTGATGTCACTGAGGCGGCTCGGGTTGTTGTGATGGCAGCAACGTGGGATGAGTCAACAGCGCGGCAGTGCGTGGCGCAGCATCGCCGCGACGCATTGCAGCATTCATCATGGTTTGGTGATGCCCGATATTGGTGATGGATTATATAAGTGACAGGACACCGGGCGGGCCGATTCCGGCGTCATTCCAGTCCCTGCAACGGTTTGGGGGTGGTTGCAAGTCGCGTGCCGGCCACAGCACGAAAAAAAAGCCGCCGGCTCCTTGCGGAGCCAGCGGCTGGACTGGAGCAGCGGCGGGCGGCCAGGGCGGCCGCTCGCCGGCAGGGCTCAGGCGCCGGTGGTGGCGGCGCTGGTGGCGAAGCGCCCGTCGCGGAAATCCGCCAGGGTCTGGTAGATCTGCTCCTGCGTGTTCATCACGAACGGCCCGTACTGCGCGATCGGCTCGTTCAGCGGCTGGCCCGCGATCAGCAGGAAGCGCGCGTCGGCCTCGGCCCTGACGATGACGCCGTCAGACTGGCCGGCGTTGTCCAGCACGCCCATGCGCTGGGCCTCGATCACGGCGCGGTCGTCGCCGCTGCCGATCGAAACCTCGCCCCGGTACACGTAGACGAACGCGTTGTGCCCGGCCGGCAGCGCCTGCGCAAAGGTCTGGCCGGCCGGCAGGTGCACGTCCAGGTAGACCGGCTCGGTCACCGGGCGCGTGATCGCGCCGGCCACGCCGTGCGTGGCGCCCGCCAGCACGCGCACCGTGGCGCCGTTGTCCAGCGCAACCGTCGGGATCTCGGCGGCGGGCAGGTCGCGGTACCACGGCGCGGTCATCTTGTCCGCGGCCGGCAGGTTCAGCCATAGCTGGAAGCCTTCCATGCGGCCGTCTTCCTGCTCGGGCATTTCCGAGTGGACCACGCCTGCGCCTGCCACCATCCACTGCGCGCCGCCGTTCTGCAGCAGCCCCTCGTTGCCGGCGCTGTCGCGATGGCGCATGCGCCCGGCCAGCATGTAGGTGATGGTCTCGAAGCCGCGGTGCGGGTGATCGGGGAAGCCGCCGATGTAGTCGTCCTTGCTGTCGGTGCCGAAGGCATCGAGCATCAGGAACGGGTCCAGCCGGCGCTGCAGGTTCTGCGTCAGCACGCGGGTCAGCTTGACGCCGGCGCCGTCCGAGGTGGCAATGCCCCGCACCACGCGGTCCACGGCGCGCGAGCGTTGCACGGTTTCGGCGGCGGCGGCGGGAACGGTGGCGAAGGTGGTGGCAAGGGTGTCCATGTCTTTCTCCTGTAGGCGGGTTCCGCGCGGCAATGGCCGGGCTGGTTTCCCCGTCGTTTCAGCTACCTCGTCAATTTAGTGTTTTGGCGCGGAAAGAGTAGAGGGTCGCCGGGCAACAGATTGTTCTGCTGGCGTACCGACTGTTAGTCCAGGTTCTTTCGAATTCAGAACGATCCGGGAGGTCGCCGTGTGCCGGCTAATGCACGGCCGAACATGCCGTCCCACTGCCGCCAATTCGCGCAAGATCGGCGCAGGAAGGCCGGAAAAATGCGGGAAGATGACAGGATCGATGAAGATCGCTATAATAGCGCTCTCTTTGTCATCCGTTGAGGTGAGATGCGGGGTGTCAAAACCTCGCCAGCCCTTGCCAGTCAACGGCCGATGGACCGGCGGCGCGTCGGAAAACTTCAATATTTGCGCTGCCACTGGCCAACCGATCGCAACAACTTTGCGTCGCCGGTTGCGCCGCTTCAGGGACTGCCAATCCAACCCGGCATCCCGTCAATCGGACTTCCCGCCCACGGCGGAGGAATCCACAGACCGTCCGCCGGCAATCGTGCCGGTCATGGCGGCAATGCAATCTGAACCGGGACTGGTGGCGCCCTATCTCCGCACGCACCAGCCCATATTGTTTTCCATCGCCGGGAAGTGGCGTGCTGCGCGCTTTTCGGTTTCGGAAAAGGGGAGAGTATGTCAAAGCAATCGGCACGGGCCTTCGCCTGGGCAGGACTGACGCTGGCCGCGCTGGCTGCACTGGTGGCATGGATCGGCGTCGATGTGATTCGCCAGTACCAGGAGCGCCTGCTCTACGACGTGGCCGACCACCTGCGCCTGGTGGTGCTGTCCATGACGCTGGCGCTGGCCACCGGCATCCCGGCCGGCATCGCGCTGAGCCGCCCGTGCATGCGCCGCTGGGCCGACCGCCTGATGCAGGTTTTCAACGTGGGCAATACCGTGCCGTCGCTGGCGGTGCTGGCGCTGGCCCTGGCCGTGCTCGGCATCGGCGAGCGGCCCGCCATCCTGGCGCTGTGGCTGGCCTCGCTGCTGCCGATCGTGCGCAACACCTACGAAGGCCTGCGCAATGTCTCGCCCACGCTGCTGGAAGCGGCGCGTGGCATCGGCATGACGCCGGTGCAGCGCCTGGTGCGCGTGGAATTGCCCAACGCGCTGCCGGTGATGCTGGCCGGCATCCGCATCGCCCTGGTCATCAACGTGGGCACGGTGCCGCTGTCCTTCCTGATCGGTGCCAACAGCCTGGGCGAGCTGATCTTCCCGGGCATCTACCTGAACAACCAGCCGCTGCTGCTGCTGGGCGCGGCCGCCACGGCGCTGCTGGCGCTGGCCCTGGACGCGCTCTTTGCCGCCGCCGGCCAGCTGTACCTGCGCCGGCGCGGGCTGGCGCGCTGAACATGGGGACCGAAATGGAAAACCAGATGCAATTCATCCGCCGCCGTGCCCGGCGCGTCGCCCTGGTGGTGGCTGCCGTCACCGCTTTTGCGGCGGGGCTGGCGCTGGCCACTGCGCCTGAAGCGCGTGCAGAGGCCACGCCGATCCGCGTGGGCGGCAAGAACTTCACCGAGCAGCTGCTGCTGTCGTCGATGACTTCGAAATACCTGCGCGCCAAGGGCCTCACCACCGAACTGACCGCCGGCCTGGGCAGCACGCTGATGCGCCAGGCGATGGAGAGCAACCAGCTCGACGTGGTGTGGGACTACACCGGCACCGCGCTGATCGTGTTCAACAAGGTCCAGGAAAAACTCGGCGCCAGGGAAAGCTACGAGCGCGTCAAGCAGATGGACGGCGCGCGCGGGCTGGTGTGGCTCGATGCCTCGAACATCAACAACACCTATGCGCTGGCGATGCCAAAGGAACGCGCGGCCAGCGGCGTGACCACGCTGTCGGGCTTTGCCGAGCAGATGCGCCGCGCCGGCTCCGACGCCAGCCACCCGTTCGCGGTCGACATGGAATTCGCTGCGCGCCCGGACGGCCTGGAGCCGCTCAAGGCGCTGTACAAGCTGCCGTTCTCGCGCCGCGACGTGATCCAGCTCGACCCGGGCCTGGTCTACACCGCACTGAAGAACAACCAGGTGGAGCTGGGCCTGGTCTATGCGACCGACGGCCGCGTCAAGGGCTTCGACCTGGTGCTGCTGGAAGACGACCTGCACTTCTTCCCGCCGTACAACGCGGTGCCGGTGGTGCGCAAGCCGGTGCTCGACAAGCATCCGGAACTGGCCGGCCTGCTCAATGCACTCGCTGCCAAGCTCGACAACGAGAGCATGACCGACATGAACTACAAGGTGGACATCGGCCAGCAGCCGGTGGACAAGGTCGCGGAGGACTTCCTGCGCAGCCACGGACTGATCTGAGGGAGGCCGCATGGACTTGTTCTCTTACCTGCAGCACAGCTGGCCCACGCTGCTGAAAATGACCGGCGAGCACCTGGCGCTGGTGGGCTCGGCAGTGGGGCTGGCGATCCTGATCGGGGTGCCAATGGGCATCGTGATCACGCGCTTCCGCGCGCTAGCCACGCCGCTGCTGGCGCTGGCGACGATCGTGCTGACGCTGCCGTCGATCGCGCTGTTCGGGCTGATGATCCCGATCTTCGCGCGCTTCGGCCATGCGCTCGGCTACGTGCCCGCGGTGACGGCGGTGTTCCTGTACTCGCTGCTGCCGATCATGCGCAACACCTACACCGCGCTGGCCAATGTCGACCCCGGCATCCAGGAAGCGGGGCGCGGCATCGGCATGACCGCCTGGCAACGCATGCGGCTGGTGGACCTGCCGCTGGCGGTGCCGGTGATCCTCGGCGGCGTGCGTACCGCCGTGGTGATGAATATCGGGGTTGCCACCATTGCCGCCATCATCGGCGCGGGTGGCCTTGGGGTGCTGATCCTGCAGGCGATCAGCCAGAGCAACATGAGCAAGCTGGCCGTGGGCGCGGTCCTGGTCAGCCTGCTCGCCATCGTGGCGGACGCCTTCCTGCAGTGGTTGCAGCGGGCACTGACGCCAAAGGGAATCCGCATATGATCGAACTCGACCAACTCACCAAGTCCTTCCCGCAGAAAGACGGCACCGAAACGCGCGCCGTCGACACCGTGTCGCTGACGGTGCCGCGCGGCGAGATCTGCGTCTTCCTCGGCCCCTCGGGCTGCGGCAAGACCACCACGCTGAAGATGATCAACCGGCTGATCGAGCCGACCTCGGGCACGGTGCGCATCGAGGGCGAGGATACGCGCGGCCTTGACGGCGTGACCCTGCGCCGCAAGATCGGCTACGTAATTCAGCAGATCGGCCTGTTCCCCAACATGACCATCGAAGAGAACATCATGGTGGTGCCGCGCCTGCTCGGCTGGGACAAGAAGCAATGCCGCGAGCGCGCGCGCGAGCTGATGGCGATGGTGCAGCTCGATCCCAACCGGCTGCTGACGCGCTATCCGCGCGAGCTCTCCGGCGGGCAGCAGCAGCGCATCGGCGTGATCCGCGCGCTGGCGGCCGACGCGCCGCTGCTGCTGATGGACGAGCCCTTCGGCGCGGTCGACCCGATCAACCGCGAGAGCATCCAGAACGAATTCCTGCAGATGCAGCGCCAGCTCGGCAAGACCGTGATCATGGTCTCGCACGATATCGACGAAGCGATCAAGCTGGCCGACAAGGTGGCGGTGTTCCGCCGCGGCAAGCTGGTGCAGTTCGACCATCCCGACGCGCTGCTGGCGCATCCGGCCGATGAGTTCGTGCAGGCCTTCGTCGGCCATGACAACACCCTCAAGCGACTGCTGCTGGTGCGCGCCGGCGACGCCGCCACCATGCCGCCGAGCTGCCGCCCCGACATGCCGCTGGCCGAAGCGCTGGGCGTGATGGACGATGCCGACGTGCGCCACCTGCCGGTGGTGGACGACGCCCAGGTCGCGCTGGGCTACGTCACGCGCCGCGATGCGCGATCCGGCAAGGGGCAGTGCAGCGACGTGATGCGCCCGTTCGCCGTCACCGCGGCCTTCGACGAGCACCTGCGCATCGTGCTGTCGCGCATGTACCAGCACAACACGAGTTGGCTGCCGGTGATGGGCGCGGACGGCGCCTACCTGGGCGAGGTCACGCAGGAATCGATCGCAGGGTACCTGAGCTCGGGACGTTCGCGCGGGCAGGCCGGGGTGCTGGCCGCCTCCGCTTCCGCGCCGCCGCGGGCGGCGGCCTGAGCCAGCGGCAGGGCGGCGGCATCCGCGCTATGCTAGGTGCATGCTCCGCTATTGCCGCTCGCCCTTGTGCCTGGTCGTCGAAACCCGCTGGCTGATACCGCGCGGGTTTGACGGCTTCACGCCCGGTCCGCTGATCCTGCTGCGCCCCGGCGCCAGCCAGGCGCTGATCGAGCATGAGAAGGTGCATGTGCGCCAGTTCTGGCGCAGCTGGGGCCTGATGGGCGTGCTCTACCTGGCCAGCCGGCGCTGGCGCCTGCGCTATGAAGTGGAGGCCTACCGCGAACAACTGCGGCACAGCCCGCCGGGCGCGGCGCATGGCCTGGCGCGCGTGCTGGCGTGCAAGTACCGGCTCAGGATTTCAGAAGCCGAGGCGTACCGTCTGCTGACGCAAGACCTGCACGGCGATCTCTAATGAAAAACGGCCCGCACCAGTTACTGGTGCGGGCCGTTTCTCTTGTCTGGCGGAAGCGGTGAGATTCGAACTCACGGATGGGTCACCCCATCGGCAGTTTTCAAGACTGCTGCCTTAAACCACTCGGCCACGCTTCCTGGAAGTGCGGGCATTGTAGCGCGAAAGGGCATGGGCCCGGCGCGCTGCCGCCTGCAGACCTGACGGTCAGGCCGCGCATTATACAAGGCTCGCGTGGATCGATGGTGGTCTTGTGTTGCGGCACGCAAGCGCGCGTAAACTTCCTGCCACATCCGCTGCCGCGGATGTCGGCGTCTGTCTGACATTACGGAACCTTCACACGCCGGCATCGCTCATATTGTCGTGCCGGATGGCGCGGTGTGTGCCGCATCCCCGGCTTTCGCCTGGCAACAGAGGAGAACTCAAAATGCGAATCCATAGCAAGAAATGGCTGATCGTTCCGGTGGCTGCAGCGGCCGTGCTGGCCGGTTGTGCCGCTCCGTATGACAGCGGCTACAACACCGGCTACAACGCCCCGCCTCCGGGGTACCAGACTCCCAACACCTCGCAGGCCCCGGCCGGCGCGGTGTACTACGGCCGCGTGGAATCGATTGAACCGATCACCAGTACGCAAGGCAGCTCGGGCCTGCTCGGCACCGTGATCGGCGGTGCGGCCGGCGGCCTGCTGGGCCACCAGATCGGCGGCGGACGCGGGCAGACCGCGGCGACCATCGGCGGTGCCGTGGTCGGCGCCGTGGCCGGCAACCAGATCGAGAAGCGCGCGGGCAGCAACACCCAGACCGCGTACCGCGTCAACGTGCGCCTGGATGATGGCCGCATCGCCACGGTGACCCAGTCGAGCCTGGGCAACCTGCAGGTGGGCATGCGCGCACGCGTGGCCAATGACATGGCAACGCCGTACTGACATGCCAGCCTGACGTTTGCCAGCATGTAAAAGGCCACGCATCGCGTGGCCTTTTTTTGCTACCGGCGTGCGCTCGCGCTCAGTCCTTCAGGAACATCTCCTGCAGGTCGTTGAGGAAGCGCCGGCCCAGCTCGGTGGCGCGGATGGTGGTCAGGTCCGCTTCCAGCAGCCCCTTCTTTTCCGCCTCGGCCAGCTGCTTGCTGATGGTATGCAGCGGCAGCCCGGTGTAGTCGTGGAAGCTCGATGCCGGCACGCCGTCGGTCAGGCGCAGCGCGTTGAGCATGAACTCGAACGGCAGCTCGTCGGCGCCGACATCGCGCGCTTCCTGCACGGCATTGCCGGCCAGCGCCCGCTCCATGTAGGTGGCCGGATGCTTGTGCCGCATCTGGCGCAGTATCCGATGCGGGAACGACAGCTTGCCGTGCGCGCCGGCGCCGATGCCGAGGTAGTCGCCGAAGCGCCAGTAGTTCAGGTTGTGGCGCGCCTCGCGATGCGGCTTTGCGTACGCAGAGGTTTCGTAGTGCCGGTAGCCGGCCTGAGCGGTGCGCGCTTCGATCCAGTCCTGCATCTCGTACGCGCTGTCGTCGTCCGGCAGCGCCGGCGGGAATTTGGCGAAGAGGGTGTTGGGCTCCAGCGTCAGGTGGTACAGCGACAGGTGCGTGGTGCCGTACGACAGCGCGGCTTCCACATCCTGCCGGCATTCATCCAGCGTCTGGCCGGGCAGGGCGTACATCAGGTCCAGGTTGATGTTGTCGAAGCTGGCCTGGGCGATGTCGATCGCCTTGCGCGCTTCGGCACCGCCGTGGATGCGCCCGAGCGCCTGGAGGTGCCGGTCGTTGAAGCTCTGGATGCCGATCGACAGCCGGTTGATGCCGCTGGCGCGGTAGCTGGCGAACTTGTCGGCCTCGAAGGTGCCGGGGTTGGCCTCCATCGTGATCTCGGCGTCGGCATCCAGCGGCAGCAGCGCGCGGATATCCGACAGCAGCCGGTCCATGCCTGCCGCCGACAGCAGGCTGGGCGTGCCGCCGCCGATAAAGACCGTATGCACCGGCCGGCCCCACACCAGCGGCAGCGACTGCTCCAGGTCCGCGCGCAGCGCGTCCAGGTAGATGTCTTCCGGGATCTCGTGGTTGTCGGCGGGTGCGGCGTGCGAGTTGAAATCGCAATACGGGCACTTGCGCACGCACCACGGGATATGCACGTACAGCGACAGCGGCGGCGAGCCGGGCAGGCTGATCTGCCCGGGCTTGAGCCAGAGCTGCTTGCTGTCCACGGGCACGGACGCGGAGACCGGTACGATCGGGATCATCGGGTGGCGCTTTGCGCGGCATCGGCCTGCAGCCGTGCCACCAGCGCGCGCAGCGCCTGGGCCCGGTGGCTGACCGTGTTCTTCTCTTCGGGCGATAGCTCGGCGGCGGTCTTGCCCAGGTGCGGCAGCAGGAAGTGCGGGTCGTAGCCAAAGCCGCCCGCGCCGCGCGGCGCGTCGACGACCTCGCCGTGCCAGAGGCCTTCGGCAATGATCGGGCAGGGGTCTTCGGCATGGCGCACGAACACCAGCACGCAGTAGTAGTGCGCGTGGCGGTTCAGCTTGCCGGCCAGTTGCGAGACCAGGTGCGCATTGTTGGCGGCATCCGACCTGGCCTGCCCGGCCATCTGCGCATAGCGCGCGGAATAGACGCCGGGCGCGCCGTCCAGCGCCTGCACGCAGATGCCGGAATCGTCGGCCAGCGCGGGCAGCCCGGCCAGCCGGCTGGCATGGCGGGCCTTGGCCAGCGCGTTCTCGACGAAGGTGGCAAAGGGCTCTTCGGCCTCGGGAATGCCCAGTTCGCCCTGGGGCACCACGTCAAAGCCGAGCGGGGCCAGCAGCGCGCCGAATTCGCGCAGCTTGCCGGCGTTGTTGGAAGCCAGTACCAGGCGTTGCATCGCGGGTCCCGCTGCTCAGGCCAGGCCGAGCGCTTCGCGCTGGTGCTGCACCAGGCGGGCGATGCCGGCTTCGGCCAGGCGCGTCATGGCGTCCAGGTCGGCGCGGCTGAACGGTGCGCCTTCGGCGGTGCCCTGCACCTCGACAAAGCCGCCGCTGCCGGTCATGACCACGTTCATGTCGGTGTCGCAGCTGCTGTCCTCGGCGTAGTCCAGGTCCAGCACCGGCACGCCGTCGACCATGCCGACCGAGACCGCGGCAACATGGTCGCGGATCGGGCTGGCGGCGATCAGGCCGTCGCGCAGCATGGTCGAAACCGCGTCATGGGCGGCGACAAAGGCGCCCGTAACGGCCGCGGTGCGGGTGCCGCCGTCGGCCTGCAGCACGTCGCAGTCCAGGTGGACGGTGTATTCGCCCAGCGCCGCCAGGTCGAACACCGAGCGCATGGCGCGGCCGATCAGGCGCTGGATTTCCTGGGTGCGGCCGGTCTGCTTGCCGCGCGCGGCCTCGCGGTCAGAGCGGGTATGCGTGGCGCGCGGCAGCATGCCGTATTCGGCCGTGACCCAGCCTTCGCCGCTGCCCTTCTTGTGCGGCGGCACCTTGGCCAGCACGCTGGCGGTGCAAAGCACCTTGGTGTCGCCAAAGGCACACAGGACAGAGCCTTCGGCGTGGCGGGTGTAGTGGCGGGTAAGGCTGATGGAACGCAGCGCATCGGCTGCGCGGCCGCTGGGTCGCATGGGATGGTTTGTCCGAATCGGGGAGAGACCGCGATTCTAACGCCGCCAGCCCTTGAGCGCCGCATCGCACGCGGGGAGGGCATTACCGCATCAGGTTGCTGGTCTTGTCGATGGCGGCGCGGATCTCTGCGATCGAGCGCTCGATCTCCTCTTCGGACAGCAGGTCGCTGTCAGTGCCGGTGCGCTCCAGGATCGAGGTGGTGAAGGCGTTCAGCGGCAGGGTGTCGGTCATGACCGAATCCTGCCCCGCCGCATTGCTGTCCAGTTCCCACATCATGGCGATGCCGGTGGTGTTGTCGGCACCTTCGCCGGCGTTCTGCAGCGCCTGCTCGATCAGCGCCGGCACCGCCTGCACCACCGACAGGCGCGACAGCTTGTCCACCAGCGCGGGCTCTTCGAGCGCGCCCCACAGGCCGTCGGAGCAGAGCAGGGCCACGTCGCCCGGCTCCAGCCGCACCGGGCCGCCCAGGTCGATCAGCGGCAGGTTGGGCGAGCCCAGGCAGTTGTAGAGCTTGTTGCGCTCCGGGTGGTTGGCCACATGCATCGGCAGCACGCGTTCCTGCTGCAGCAGGTTCTCGATCTTGGAGTGGTCGCGCGTGCGCGTCAGCAGCCGGCCCTTGCGCAGCAGGTAATAGCGCGAGTCGCCGGCATGGGCCCAGTAGATCTGGCCCTGCTGCACAAGGCAGCAGACCACCGTGGTGCGCGGCACGTCCGCCATCTGGTTGGCCTCGGCATAGCGGTGGATCTCGCGGTGGGCCAGCATGATGGTGTCCTGCAGGAACTCGGCCGGGTTGCGCACCGTGGGCCGCGCCTGCACCTGGAACTGGCGCGCCAGCGTCTGCAGCGCCTGCTGCGCGGCGACCTCGCCGTGCGCATGGCCGCCCAGGCCGTCGGCCAGCACCATCAGCAGCGCGTCGCGCGTGAAGCAATAGCCCATGCGGTCCTGGTTGACGCGGCGGCCGCCTTTCCTGCTTTCCTGGTAGACAGAGAATCGCATGTTGGCTTTCAGGGAATTCAGTGGACTGGCCGCAAGCGGGGCGCCAGATTTGTGATTCAGTCGACGCTCGCGCCGGGGACGGGTTCGTCACGCCGGCGCAGCAGGGTCAGGAAGCGCGATGTCGCCGCGGGCCGCTCCGCCGGCGCCAGGGCCGGGGCTTGCGTCTGCGGCGCCAGCGCCTGTTCGCCGAGGGCGTTGGTCTGCTCGCGCAACTCCTTCTGCAGCCGGAACACGCTCTGCGGGCGCTCGGCCGGCGTCAGCCGCAGGCACCATTCGACCAGGTCCACCAGCCCGTTGGTGTAGCTGCTGCGCAGCCGCGCCAGGGCATCGCCCATGCGGTCTTCCTTTTCGCGCTGGTTGGCTTCCTGCGGCGGCATGCCGGCCATGCAGGCATAGAGCGTGGCGCCCAGGCTGTAGACATCGGTCCACGGGCCCAGGTCGGAATGCTTGCCATAGAGCTCGGGCGCGGCAAAGCCGGGGGTGTACATCGGCTGGAAGCGGGCCGCTTCCATCGTCAGGGTCTGCCGCGCGGCGCCAAAATCCAGCAGGATCGGGGATTCGTCCTCGCGCAGGTAGATGTTGCCGGGCTTGATGTCCAGGTGCAGCAGCTTGTGGATATGGACCTCGCGCAGGCCGCTCATCAGGTCGTGGAAGACCTTGCGCATGAAATGCTCGCGCAGCACCTTGGGGCCGCCTTGCTGCCGGGCGGCCAGCACGTGCTCCTGCAGCGTCTTGCCGAGCTCGTAGTTCATCACCATGTAGACGGTGGAGTTCTCGCGGAAGAAATTCACCACGCGCACCACGCTGGGATGGGAGATGCGGGCCAGCGAGCGGCCCTCTTCAAAGAAGTACTTCAGGCCCAGCCGGAACGCGGCGGCGTTTTCCTCGGGCACCACGGGGATCAGTTCGCCCGGGTTGCGCCGCGCCAGCGACGCCGGCAGGTATTCCTTGATGGCAACCGGTGCGCCGGTATCGTCGGTGGCCAGGTAGACGAAACTGAACCCCCCGCTGGCCAACTTCTTTACAATACGATAGTTGGACAACAGCGTGCCGACGGGCAGCGGTGCACTCTTCGGTTGTGTCGTGCCCTTTGGCTCTGTCATGGGAATAGGGACCTGATTTGCCTCCGGATTGTCCGGGCTAATCGGTCACTTGTAAAGAACACAAATAAGGGCATTGTTGCCCTCCTTTCAACGTATTGAGAGCTCCCCGGAATCCCGTACGGGGCGCTCGAGGCGGGACCCGCCGGTCGCCAGCAGCCCGGGGCCGCCGCCATTCACGAGAACATCCAATGATCCACAGCATGACAGGCTATGGCCTGGCGACGCGCCAGGCGCCATTGACCAACGCGCAAGGCGAGCCCAGCGGGCGCTCCGCGTCCGTTTCGGTGGAATTCCGCACTGTCAATTCGCGTTTCCTCGACCTGTTGTTCCGGGCCCCGGAAGAGTGCCGCGCGTTCGAGCCGGCCCTGCGTGAGATGCTGATGGCAGAGCTGTCGCGCGGCAAGCTGGAGTGCCGCATCAACCTGCAGCGCACCGACACCGGCGGCGCCACCCTGGCCCTCAATGAGGGGCTGCTGGCGCAGATCCGCGCGCTGGAAACCACCGTCGCCGCCACCTTCGCCAGCGCCGGCACCCTGCGCATGGGCGAGATCCTGCGCTGGCCGGGCGTGCTGGTCGAGCCGGAACTGTCGCAGGAGGCACTGCGCGAGGCGGTGCTGGGCGCCGCGCGCGAGGCGCTGGACCAGCTGCTGGAAGCCCGCCGCCGCGAAGGCGACGCGCTCAAGGCGACGCTGATGGAGCGCATCGACGCCATGCTGGCGATCGTCGAGCGCCTGACGCCGACCATCCCGCAGTTGATCGCGCACCACCAGGAAAAGCTGACCGAGCGCCTGCAGGAAGCCTTCAACCTGGCCGCGCCCACCGGCATGCCGTCGATGAGCCGCGACGAGATCGCCGAGCGCATCCGCCAGGAAGCCACCGTCTACGGCATCCGCATCGACATCGCCGAAGAGCTGTCGCGGCTGCAGGCGCACCTGAACGAGACCCGGCATATCCTGAAGAAGGGCGGCCAGGCCGGCAAGCGCCTGGACTTCATGATGCAGGAGCTCAACCGCGAGGCCAACACGCTTGGCTCCAAGGCCGCCGCCAAGGAACTGGCCGATGCCTCGATGGAGCTCAAGCTGCTGATCGAGCAGATGCGCGAACAGGTCCAGAATCTCGAATAAAGACAGCCCCAGGAATCACCAAAGAATCATCATGAGCCCAACGCCTCAATCCGCGCCACACACTGCCATCGATACCGTCTACCCCGGCAACCTCTTCATGGTGGTGGCGCCGTCAGGAGCCGGCAAGTCGACGCTGGTCAACAAGTTGCTGTCGCAGGACCCGGCCATCCGCCTGTCGATCTCGCACACCACACGCGCCCCGCGCCCGGGCGAGCAGGACGGGCGCGAGTACCACTTCGTCACGGTCGACGCGTTCCGCGCCGCGCGCGACCGCGGCGACTTCCTGGAATGGGCCGAGGTCCACGGCAACTACTACGCGACCTCGCGCGTGTGGATCGAGCAGCAGATGGCGCAGGGCAACGACGTGCTGCTGGAAATCGACTGGCAGGGCGCGCAGCAGGTGCACCAGCGCTTTTCCAACGCGGTCGAGATCTTCATCCTGCCGCCGTCGCTGACGGCTCTGGAAGAGCGCCTGAAAAAACGCGGCCAGGACGAGCCCAATGTGATCGTGCGCCGGCTGCTGGCGGCGGGCAGTGAAATGGCCCACGCCT
This sequence comes from Cupriavidus sp. FW305-3-2-15-C-LB2, assembly GCF_058787575.1. Classification (NCBI taxonomy): domain Bacteria; kingdom Pseudomonadati; phylum Pseudomonadota; class Betaproteobacteria; order Burkholderiales; family Burkholderiaceae; genus Cupriavidus; species Cupriavidus sp. FW305-3-2-15-C-LB2. Next base: position 91,764 of record NZ_JBYSZW010000020.1, on the reverse strand, counting down.
CGGAGTCGGACTACGTCATCATCAATGAGGTCTTCGACGATGCTCTGGAGCAGTTGCGCAACGTGATCAGCGCCACGCGGCTGCGGTTTTCCTCGCAGAAAGCACGGCATACGGAGCTGTTTATCGAGCTGGGCATCCACTGAGCCGATGCCTGCCGATGACAGCCGCGCGGGGCGCCGCCGGCGTTTTCCGCCGCGTGCTGTAAAATAGCAACCCAACGTAAGGTTTTGTCCCAAGGTGGATTTGATATGGCGCGTATTACCGTCGAAGATTGTCTGAAACACATTCCGAATCGCTTCGAGCTCGCGCTGGCGGCCACGTATCGTGCCCGTCAGCTGGTGCAGGGCCACACGCCCAAAGTCGAAGCAAAGGACAAGCCGACCGTGGTGGCACTGCGCGAGATCGCGTCGGGCCAGGTCGGCATCGAGATGCTGAAGAAGGTCCCGACCTGATTGGTCAGGCGGCCCATGGCTTATCCTCGCATCGTGCCAGCACGTATCCAGCCGGATTCCAGGGGCCGCCGCCATGCCTTCGCCGCATTCGCCCTCCAAGCCTCCCTCCCAGCCGTCGCCGACTGCCGTGGCGCCGGCGCTTGGCGATGCGGCCCCGCCTACGGCGCCTAAGCGCACCATTCCGGGCCAGCCCTCCGTGAACGCGCGCACCGGCGCTCCCAATCTTCCCGATCCGCTCGGCGACGATGTCGTCGGCGAGCGTGCCGTCGCGCCCGCGCTGGCGCCGGGCAAGTCCAGGGGCGCGGCGCTGCAGGACGAGCTGGCCGCGATGCAGGATGTGGCGCCGGCGGCTGACAGCCTGTTTATCGACGCAGTGCTGGCGCAGTCATACCGGCACTTCTTCGGCCCGACCTCGCAGCCGGCGGTGCCGCCGCGCCAGCAGGTCATCTCCATCACCCGGCTGATGGAGAAACTCGCGTACCTGAAGGCGCCCGACCTGGCGCGCGTGCGCGAGGCCTTCCAGTTTTCCGACGAAGCCCACCTGGGCCAGTACCGCCAGAGCGGTGAGCCCTACATCACCCATCCGGTGGCGGTGGCCGAGCTGTGCGCGGACTGGAAGCTGGATGTGCAGTCCATCATGGCGGCGCTGCTGCACGACGTGATGGAAGACCAGGGCATCACCAAGAGCGAGCTGGTCGAGAAATTCGGCCCCAAGGTCGCCGAACTGGTCGATGGCCTGACCAAATTGGACAAGCTCGAATTCCAGAGCCGCGAGCAGGCGCAGGCGGAGAGCTTCCGCAAGATGCTGCTGGCGATGGCGCGCGACGTGCGCGTGATCCTGGTGAAGCTGGCCGACCGTACGCACAACATGCGCACGCTCGACTTCGTCCCGCCGGAGAAGCGCCGCCGCATCGCGCTGGAGACCATGGAGATCTATGCGCCGATCGCGCACCGTCTCGGTCTCAACACGATCTACCGCGAGCTGCAGGAGCTGTCCTTCAAGGTCGGCTCGCCGTTCCGCTACGCCACGCTGGAAAAAGCCGTCAAGGCCGCGCGCGGCAACCGCCGCGAGGTGGTCAAGCGTATCCTGGAAGCCGCGCAGAAGGGGCTGGCCGACGCCGGCATCGTGGCCGAACTGTCCGGGCGCGAGAAAACGCTCTACAGCATCTACCGCAAGATGCACGACAAGCAGCTGTCGTTCTCGCAGGTGCTGGACGTATATGGTTTCCGCGTGGTGGTGGAAACGCAGATGCACTGCTACATGGCGATGGGCGCGCTGCACGGGCTGTACAAGCCCATGCCCGGCAAGTTCAAGGACTACATCGCCATCCCCAAGATCAACGGCTACCAGTCGCTGCACACCACGCTGGTGGGTCCGTTCGGCACGCCGGTGGAGTTCCAGATCCGCACGCGCGACATGCACCAGATCGCCGAGGCCGGCGTGGCCGCGCACTGGATGTACAAGCACCAGGCCGATCACGCCAACGATATCCAGCAGCAGGCGCACCAGTGGCTGCAGTCGCTGCTCGATATCCAGAGCCAGACCGGCGATTCGCAGGAATTCCTCGAGCACGTCAAGATCGACCTGTTCCCGGATGCGGTCTACGTGTTCACGCCCAAGGGCCATATCCGCGCGCTGCCGCGCGGCGCCACCGCGCTGGACTTTGCCTACGCGGTGCACAGCGACCTGGGCAACCAGTGCGTCGCGGTCAAGATCAACAACGAGATGTTGCCGCTGCGCACCGAGCTCAAGAGCGGCGATATCGTCGAGGTGGTGACGGCGCCGTACTCCAAGCCCAATCCGGCGTGGCTGTCGTTCGTGCGCACCGGCAAGGCGCGCGCGGCGATCCGCCACTACCTGAAGACCACCAAGCTCGACGAAGCCATCCAGCTCGGCGAGCGCCTGCTGGAACAGTCGGCGCGCCAGCTCGGCTTCGAGCTCAAGGCGGTGCCGCAGTCGGTGTGGGACCGCATGGTGCAGTGGACCGGCAACAAGCAGCGCGAAGACATCTTTGCCGACCTGGCACTGGGCCGGCGCGTGCCGGCGGTGGTGGCCAAGCGCATGGAGATCCTGCTCCAGGAGCTGTCCGGCGATGTCGACAGCGCGCTGCTGGCGGCGGTGCAGACCTTTGCCGGCGAAGAAGCGCCCGCGGTGCCGATCACCGGCGACGAAGGCATGTCGATGATCTTCTCGGCGTGCTGCCGCCCGATCCCGGGCGACTCCATCGTTGGCTACCTGGGCAAGGGCGAAGGGCTGCAGATCCACGTGCAGGACTGCAAGATCGCCAAGCGCCTGCACAGCAAGGATCCGGAGCACTGGATCGACGTGATGTGGGCCAAGAAGACCACGCGCGCCTTCGACGTGTCGATCAAGGTGATGGTGCGCAACGTCAAGGGCATCGTTGCGCGCGTGGCTGCCGACCTGACCGCCGCCGACGCCAACGTCGCGCACGTGGCCATGGAGCAGCAGGACGCCGGCCACCAGGAAGCCACCTATATGCAGTTCATCATCCAGGTGCAGAACCGCCTGCACCTGGCCAACGTGATGCGCGGGCTGCGCCGCAACCCGGACGTCATCCGGATATTCCGCGACCGCAACGACGGCTAGGAGGCCGTTCTAGGACGGCCCTGGCGTCGTTGTGCGCCCTTGCCGTGCTACTTGTACTGGCTGCGGCCGCACGCCTAGCCAGGGCCGCCCTAAAACGGCCTCCACTCCAGGCTATTGTTTCCGCGACGGGTAGCGGACTTCCAGGATATCGATCTGCTCGACCCCGGCCGGCGTGCGCAGCGCCACGGTGTCGCCCTCGCGCGCCTTGATCAGCGCCTTGGCGATCGGCGAGATCCAGCTCACGTGGTTGCTGTCCAGGTCGACTTCATCCATGCCGACGATGGTGATGGTGGTTTCTTCGCCGGCACGATTGGCGTAGGTGACGGTGGCGCCGAAGAAGATCTGGTCGTTGTCGCCCTGCAGCGACGGGTCGACCACTTCCGCCTTGTCGAGGCGGCGCGTCAGGAAGCGGATGCGGCGGTCGATCTCGCGCAGGCGCTTCTTGCCGTAGAGATAGTCGCCATTCTCCGAGCGGTCGCCATTGGAGGCCGCCCACGACACGATCTGCACTACATCGGGCCGGTCGACGTCGATCAGCTGCATCAGCTCATTGCGCAGGCGGTTGTAGCCTTCGGCGGTGATGTAGTTCTTGGTGCCGGGAGGCAGCGGCGTTGCGCCTTCGGGGAGGTCGTCGTCCTCGTCGCCGGACGACTCTTTGACAAATGCCTTGTTCATGTTCCGGATCACTTCTTGGATCTGTCATTATAGGAAAACGCCACAGGCGAACCTCGCCGGCGGGCATCTGCTGCACCCCTTCCAAAGAAAGATCACAAAAAGGTTGCGAAGGGGCTTCCCAAAAATAAAAACTGGGTTATAATCTTTTTCTCGCGTGCGGCTGTAGCTCAGTTGGATAGAGTACTTGGCTACGAACCAAGGGGTCGTGGGTTCGAATCCTGCCAGCCGCGCCACCTATGCAGAAAGAAAAGGGCTTCCGGAAACGGAAGCCCTTTTTCGTTTCCGTCCTTTCGCCGTCGTGCCGTTCGACTTGCGCGCCGCGGCTACCGTTCCCGCTTTCCGTCTGCGCCCACGCAAACCTGCGATTGCTGCGTCACGCCTTGCGGTCGCGCGTGCGGCCTCCTAGGCTCGAATCAGGCACAACCTCGACCCTTGGAGCTGAGCGCATGGAAAACGCAGAGTGGCGCGTTGAAGAGTACCGCGGCATGGATGTCTATGTCCTGGTATCGCCGCACGGGCAGGACAGCATCGGCCGTTGGGGCTATGAAGTCCGCGTGTCGCAGGAAGGCGCCGACCCGGCCGACGCGGGCGATACCGAGTTGCTTGCCAGCGGCCCGCAGCAGTTCGCCACGCGCCATGCGGCGGAGGTGGCTGCCTTCGGCGCGGGCTATGCCCTGGTGGACCGACTGCTCGGGCCCGCCGAATAAGGGTTGCGCGTCATTGTGGTTGGCGCAACGGCTTATATCATGCCGTGATCTATTGCTATTGACGCGGATCATTCTTGATCCTGCCCGGCACTCCTACGCTGGAAATGAAGCGAGCGAAGTCTCGCTCGCCATTGCAGCAGAAAGGAGTGCCCCCGCCATGCCGGAATATGCAGGCTACAAGATCGTCTATGAAGTGATTGCGCTGCCCAGGTCCAAGTGGGCCATCCTGATCGAGATCATGCGCCGCACCGACGGCCAGATTCTCGCGGGGCGGCACAACCCGTTTCCCAACCAGCCGTTCGACACCAAGCTCGAGGCGCTCGAACACGTCAATCGCTATGTCGAAGCCGTGCTTGCAACGCACGAACCGGACGGCAAAGTCAGGCGCATTGCATGATGGCGCGAGGCACGAGCGAACGATTTCATGCGCACGGCAAAATAGCGCTTGCCATGCGCGGATGAATCGCCCATAATCCGTCTCCTTCAGACGCGGGGTGGAGCAGTTGGCAGCTCGTCGGGCTCATAACCCGAAGGTCGCAGGTTCAAGTCCTGCCCCCGCAACCAACGCCTTATATCAGTATCCAGCGGCATTCGCCGCAGTCCTTCAAGGCGTTGTTCTCAAGGCCGTCCGGCCTGACTCACTCACTGCTCCGATGTCATTCCGCGCAACCCAAAGGCATGCCTTGCAGCGTTCGTGCGCTGGCACCACTAGGTGCGCACCAGTTCCGCCGCACGCCTGAAGGTATCGCGCACCAGCGGCTGGTCTTCACGCTCCGCGGCGTCGGCATGCTCACGCAGCCGCGTGGCCAGCACCGTCAGTGTTCCGTGCGCCTGCGGCCCGCCCGCGGCCTGGCACTTGGTTACCGCTTCGCGCATCACCGCATCGAGCTCGCCGCTGACATCGGCACCATCGAAGGCGCTCACCGAGAGAGCCGAGATGCGTTCCAGGTAGAGATTGACCAGCGCTTCATCGTGTAGCGGTTCGGACATGTCGGCTCCTTGTCGGTGACGGGGATACAGAACCCATTGTAGTGAAGCCGCCGCCTGCACAGGATCAAACGGTAATGATTCTTGTTCGGGTCCCTGCCGCGCTTCCCATACAAAGTGCACCTGCCCGATTCATTCCGACATTTGCCATCATGATGCTGCAGATTCCCGACGTACTGTCCAAGGCCCAGGTGGCGCAAGTCCGGCAGGTCATCGACGCGGCGGCGTGGGCCGACGGCAATGAGACCTCGGGCTACCAGTCGGCGCTGACCAAGCGCAACCTGCAGTTGCCGGAGGGCTCGCCGCGGCGCGCCAGGTGGGCGACCTGATCCAGGACGCGCTCGGCAACAACGCGCTGTTCTTCTCGGCGGCGCTGCCGCTGAAGGTCTATCCGCCGCTGTTCAACCGCTATGAAGGCGGGCATACCTTTGCCAACCATGTCGACAACGCGATCCGCTACCTGCGCGGCACCAGCTTCCGTATCCGCTGCGACCTGTCGGCGACGCTGTTCCTGACCGAGCCAGACGAATACGACGGCGGCGAACTGGTGATCGAGGACACCTACGGCCAGCAGCGCGTGAAGCTGCCGGCCGGGCATATGGTGCTGTACCCGGCCACCAGCATCCACCACGTGACGCCGGTCACGCGCGGGGCGCGGGTGTCATCGTTCTTCTGGATCCAGAGCATGGTGCGCGACGATGGCCAGCGCGCGCTGCTGTTCGAGCTGGACGCGCGTATCCGCCAGGTGGCGCAGGAACTCGGCCAGGCGCATGAATCGGTGATCGGCCTGACCGGGGTTTATCACAACCTGCTGCGCCGCTGGGCGGACTCCTGAACTCCGGCGGCGCTGCATCCCGTCAGCCAGCAAGCAGGCGCGGCTATCCGTCGCGCCGTCGCTGCATCTGCAACAGTTCGATCGGAGAGGGCTGGATGCGCCGCCGCGCCGGGCGCAGCGCGCGGTTGGGCCACAGCACGTAGTTGGTGTGCGGATCCAGCGGCTTGCCGAAGTACGAGACCCAGACCTGTACGCCGTGCTCGGTTTCGGCAACGATGGCCGCGACGGCGCGCGCCGCGGCGGAAGGGGACTTGAGCAGTTCCGCCAGGGCTTCGACGCCCTGCACGACATGGTGCTTCACCCCGGCAAACCATGCGTACTGACGCATGGCGGACAACAAACGCTTGGTCATGAACGCGACTCTGGTTGTGTGGAAAGTGCGAATGAGACCCGCACGCTTCCGGTTTGTTCACGTCGGTTTGCGAAATACCAGCATGACAGCGGCGCCATGTCGCTGTGATGGCATGCGCGTGGCATGCGTCACCTGGTATCGCTCCTGTGCGGCCCGCATCACGTGGCGTGCGCCGGCTCAGGTACCAGTGCAGAGAGTACCATTGCCAGCCGGTCCAGGGCAGGATCGATATCCAGCAGGTCGATGGCGCCGAAGCCCAGCAGCAGCCCCGCGCAGGTAGCAGGGGGCGTGGCATAGCAGGGATCGAGCGTGGCAAGTGCCAGGCCGGCCAGGCGTGCAGTCGAGACCAGTGCCTCGGACGCCACCGGCACGCGCAGCCGCGCCGCCAGGTGGAAGCCCGCCATTGCCGGCAGCGGCTCCAGCCACGGCGACAGGTCGCCGTGCAGCCGCGCCAGCAGGCGGGCGCGGCGCTGGGCGTGGCGCGCGTGCGAACGCCGGATATGGCGCAGCAGGTGACCCTCGGACAGGAAGCGCGCCAGCGCCTGCTGGATCAGCGTCGGCGTGTACCAGTCCATCAGGTGCTTGACCTTGCGCGCGGCCGGCATCAGCCAGGGCGGCACCACCAGGTAGCCGCAGCGCAGGTTGGCCACCAGCGTCTTCGAGAACGTGCCGAGGTAGACCACGCGGCCATGCCGGTCCAGCGTCTGCAGTGCGTCCAGCGCCTGGCCGCCGTAGCGGAATTCGCTGTCGTAGTCGTCTTCCAGGATCACCGCGTGGCGGCGTGCCGCCCAGTCCAGCAGCGCCTGGCGCCGCGCCAGGCTCATCGGCACGCCCAGCGGCGACTGGTGCGATGGCGTGACATAGACCAGCGTGGCATCGTTCGGCAGCGCCTCCACCACCAGCCCTTCACCATCGACCGGCACTGGCACCGCCCGTGCGCCCAGCCCCTGGAACAACGAACGCGCCATCGGATAGCCGGGATCCTCCATCGCCACCACGGCGCCGGGCCCGAGCAGCAGCCGGGCCAGCAGGTCGATGCCCTGTTGCGCGCCGCCCGTGACCAGGATGTCGGTCGGCATGCTCTGCACGCCACGCGTGAAGGCGATATGGCGGGCAATGGCCTGGCGCAGCACCATCTCACCGGCCGGATCGGCGACGCCGGGCGGGCGCTGGCGCTCGGCGGCCAGCGCCGCGCGCACGCAGCGCGACCAGGCTTCATGCGGAAAGCGCGTGGTATCGGCCTGCCCCGGCTGGAACCCATAGCGCGCGCCGCCGCCGGAGTCCAGGAACGGCGTCGGCACCGCCATCCAGCGCTGCACGGCAGGCGGCAGCACCGGCGCCGCCGCCATGCGCATGGCCGGGCGGGCCAGCCCCTCGGCCACATAGGTGCCGTCGCCGACGCGCGCGTGCAGCCAGCCTTCGGCCACCAGCCGTTCATACGCCGTGGTCACCGTCTTGCGTGCCACGCCCAGCTGGGTGCCAAGCAGGCGCGTAGGCGGCATGCGTGCGCCGGCCTCGAGCCGGCCGCCCTGGATCGCGTCGCGGATCTGGTGGACGATCTGCGCGGTCAGGTCGCTGGCTTGGTCCAGGGCGAGATGCAGTTCCATAAGGTACGCGTCGGTCAGGATTGGTCTACTGATTCTGCCGGAAATTGGCAGTGTGCGGGGCCAATCGATGGATCTATCTTTCATCCCAACGGGCGCGACACCAGTGCCCGCCGAATCCAACCTGTCAAAGCGGAGATCGATCATGGAAGAACGGATGAACTGGCAAGACGTGGCCCCTGACGCCTACAAGGCAATGATTGGCCTGGAGGTCTATCTGGCACGCTGCTCGCTGGAGACCACGCTCAAGGAACTGGTGAAGATCCGCGCCTCGCAGATCAACGGTTGCGCGTTCTGCCTGGACATGCACATCACCGATGCGCGCAAGCATGGCGAAAGCGAGCGCCGCCTGAACCTGCTGCCGGCCTGGCGTGAAGTGAGCTGGTTCACCCCGCGCGAGCGCGCCGCGCTGGCGTGGACCGAGGCGCTGACGCTGCTGCCGCAAAGCCAGGCGCCGGATGCGGACTACCAGGACTTGCGAGAGCAATTCTCGGAAAAGGAAATGGCCGACCTGACGCTGCTGATCTCGGCCATCAATGCATGGAACCGCTTCGGCGTCGGTTTCCGTCGCCAGCCGCCTGCGCTCTGAGCCACGGCGCACATCCGCCCGACCCCAGCCTGACCCGCGCCGTGGCCTGCCGATTGACAAGCCGCGGCGCAGTGCATTAGCTTCTGTTGCAGATGCTGCACAAATGGCAACCGCCGGCGGCGCCGGCATTGGGGGCATGGTGGCGACACGTCAGGAGGGCGGGCAAGCCGTGGCCAAGGGTACTGTCGAGGCCCGGCGCGAGCGCGGCAGGGCCGCCCGCCAGCAGGTGCCGCGCGGTGCGCACGAGGCCATCGGCAACGTCGACCGCGACCCCGTCGAACTGCTGGAAATCAGCAGCCAGGGCCGGGTTGAGCGGCTGGTGCCGCTGCGCTACGGCCGCATGATCCAGTCGCCGTTCGCGTTCTACCGCGGCAGCGCCATCCTCCAGGCCCACGACCTGGCCGGCACCGCGGATTCCGGCCTGCATATGCAGATCTGCGGCGACTGCCACCTGGCCAACTTCGGCGGCTTTGCCACGCCCGAGCGCGCGCTGCTGTTCGACCTCAACGATTTCGACGAAACCAGTCCCGGTCCGTGGGAATGGGACCTCAAGCGCCTGTGCGCAAGCTTCGTGGTGGCGGCACGCCACCTGCGGCACAAGTCCGCTGTGGCCGAAGACATGGTGCGCGAGGCGGTGGGCAGCTACCAGCGCCGCATGCTCGCCTATGGCGAAATGGGCATGCTCGACACCTGGTACGACCGCATTACCTTCGAGCGGCTGCTTGAAGAAGACACCTTGCCCGAAGTCCAGAAGCGCATCCGGCGCGGCATGGAGCGCGCCGCCGACCGCACCCACGAGTCGCTGCTGCCCAAGCTGGCCGAGCGCATCGGCGACCGCTGGTCGATACTCGATGCGCCGCCGGCGATCTTCCACGTGCGCGGCGAGCAGACGCTGTTCGGGCCGGGCGACGACTGGCTGGCCGCCAGCGACGCGGACCTGGCGCTGGACCAGGCCTACCAGGACTACCTGTCCACGCTGGCTGCCGACCGGCGCCGGCTGCTCGGCCATTTCACGCGCCATGACCTGGCCTTCAAGGTGGTCGGGGTGGGCAGCGTGGGCAAGCGCTGCCTGGTGCAGCTGCTGGTGGACCAGCATGACAAGCCGCTGTTCCTGCAGGTCAAGGAGGCCACCAGGTCGGTGGTGGCGCGTTACTTCAAGAGCGCGCCGACCGCGCACGAGGGCCGCCGCGTGGTCGAGGGCCAGCGGCTGATGCAGGCCGCGAGCGACCTGTTCCTCGGCTGGACCAAGGGGCCGTTCGGGCGGCACTTCTATCTGCGGCAGCTGCGCGACATGAAGCTGTCGGCACAGATCGAGCTGATGGACGGCGAGCTGCTCGGCCGCTATGCCTCGCTGTGTGGCTGGGTGCTGGCGCGGGCGCACGCCAAGGCCAGCGGACTGGCCGCCGAGGTCAGCGGCTACCTGGGCCGCAGCGACCGCATGGCCGAGGCGATGGTAGGCTATGCCAATGGCTATGCTGACCAGGTCGAGCGCGACTACGATCAGTTTGTCGCCGCGTGCCGTTCGGGGCGCCTCGAGGCGCGCACCGATGCCGACATGGCTGCTGATTTCCGCGTGTAGCCCACGCGCCTTGCCTGGCCAGGAGTCTGCCCATGACAGAAGACACCCTGCTGCAACTGATGACGGAAGTCGAGAAGGAAGACCCCATCGACTACGCCGACCTGCCGTTCGACGACGCCGCGCTGCGCCGGCTGGCGTGCCGGCTGATCGCCGAGCGCTCCAGCGAGATGGAGGCGTCCGGCCTGCCGGTGGAAGCGCTGCTGGCCACGATGTGGGCCTCGACAGCCAAGCTGGTGCTGGAAAACCTGGTGCTGAACGCGCGCTTGCTGAGGCTGCAGGGCCTGCCCGACGACGCCCAGGCGCTGATCGAGCGCATCGCGCGGCAGTCGCGCGGCGGGGCCTGAACGCGCCAGCCTGACTTCCCGGCCCGCACCGCGGGCCATGTGCCGCAATCGTCTCAAGCTGCGGCGGCTCTGCCGTTTCGCTAAAATACGCGTTTTCACCCAGCCGGTCCGCGCTGTGACTGACACGCGGCGGAGGCGGCTGACCAGGAGGATTTCGGTGATCAAGTGGATTATCGTCGCGGGCTACCTCGGTGCCGTGCTGTATGTGCACTTCCGCGGCAAGGTGCGCCTGCGCATCTGGCGCCAGCTGCTGGACCATTCGGCCCTGGTGGCCCCGATCAACTGCTTCATGTATGCGTTCTCGGGCGTGCCCCGCACGCCGTACATCCCGGTCGACAATTTCCCCGACCTGGAAAAGCTGCGCGCCGCCTGGCCCGAGATCCGCGACGAAGGCCTGGCGCTGACCGCGATGCGCAAGATCAAGGCAGCGGACAAGAACGACGACGCCGGCTTCAATTCCTTCTTCAAGTACGGCTGGAAGCGCTTCTACCTGAAGTGGTACGAGGCCCAGCACCCGTCGGCCGAGCAGTTCTGCCCCAAGACCGTGGCGCTGCTGCGCGAGCTGCCCACGGTGAAGGCGGCGATGTTTGCCGAGCTGCCGCCGGGCGGCAAGCTCAACCCGCACCGCGACCCGTTCGCCGGCTCGCTGCGCTACCACCTGGGCCTGGCCACGCCGAACGACGACCGCTGCTTTATCGAGGTCGACGGCGAGCGCCACAGCTGGCGCGACGGTGAGGGCGTGGTCTTCGACGAAACCTACCTGCACTGGGCCGAGAACCGCAGCGATGCCAACCGGCTGATCCTGTTCTGCGATATCGAGCGCCCGATGCGCTACGGCTGGGCTGCGAAGTTCAACCACTGGATGGGCCGCAAGGTCATGACCGCGGCCAGCTCGCCCAATGACGAGCACGACCAGACCGGCATGATCAACCGGCTGTTCCGCTTTGTCTGGCTGGGCGGCCAGTATCGCCGCCGCTTCAAGGCCTGGAACCGCCAGCTTTACTACGTCACCAAGTTCGGCCTGATCGTGCTGGGCGTGGGGCTGATCGTCTTCCTGTAAGAAGCAAAATCCGGCGGTTTGCTCCCTCTCCCGCCTGCGGGAGAGGGGAGCAAACAATGGGCCCGTTTCTTTTCCTCGCGGAGACCCCGATGCGCACCCGTATTGCAGTGTTGCTGGCCTTCGCTGTCGTTGGCGCGGCCGCTTGCAGCAACACCCCGGCAGAGCGCCCGGGGAGCGCCCAGACAATCGGCAAGCCCAACCCCGCCTCCGTCAACTGCACGCAGCGCGGCGGCAAGCTGCAGATCGTGTCGACCCCGGCCGGCCAGTCCGGCATCTGCATCTTCCCGTCAGGCAAGCAATGCGAGGAGTGGGCGCTGATGCGCGGCGAATGCACCCCGGGCTGAGCCGCCAGGCTTCAATCGCGGCGGCGTTCGTTGGCCAGCGTGGTGTAGTAGTCGCGCTTGGCTTGATACATGCGGCTGTCGGCCAGCTTGACGACCTCATTCAGCCGGTCGCCCTGCAGACAGGTGGCGTGGCCGATGGAAAGGCTCAGGCGTGTGCCCGGGTAGAACTGGTTGTTCAGCTCCACCACCTTGCCGATCTGCTCGACCACCGTGGCGGCGCCGCGCTCGTCGCGCCCGGGCAGCAGGATCATGAACTCGTCGCCGCCGATACGCGCCACGCAGGCCTGCTCGCCCACCGCCTTCTTCAACACCTCGCCGGTGCGGCGCAGCAGCCCGTCACCGTCGGCATGGCCGAACTGGTCGTTGACCACCTTGAGGCCGTTCAGGTCCACCGCCACCACGCTGACCGGCCACGGGCCCTTGCGGCCCAGCCGCGCCAGCTCGTCCTCATAGTAGGCGCGGTTGTAGAGCTTGGTCAGCACGTCGTGCTTGCCCAGGAACTCGACATAGGCTTCTGCCTTCTTGCGCGCCGTGATATCGGTCAGCGACACCAGCACCTGGTCCCAGTCCGCTTCCCGCCCGGGGAATACCGACCACTGCATGAAGACGTCCACGGCGCGGCCATCGAGCGCGTAGTTGATGACTTCGCGCTGCTGCCACAGCTTCTCGTGCCAGAGGTCGATCAGCTGCTCGGCAAAATGGATGCGCATGTCGTCGCGGAACACATCGCCCAGCCGCGACAGCAGGGCCTGCTTGCTGTCCGCGCCGAACATCTGCAGCGTCTGCTGGTTGACGTCGAGCACTCGGATCTCCTGCATGCAGCGTGAGACAAAGTCCGGATGCACGTTGAGGAAGGTGCGGAAGTCGGTGATGCCGGCGCCGCGCACTTCATCGAGCAGCACCTTGACCGCGCTGAAGTCCTCTACCCACAGCGACACCGGCGAATGCTCGAACAGTCCCAGCGCATACTGCTCGCTGCGGCGCAGTTCACGCTCGGTGCGCATGCGCGGGGTGATGTCCCTGATCGACAACAGCACGCGCTCCCAGGTATCTTCGTGGCCCGGCAACACCGTGGCCTCCAGCTGGATATCGAGCCGCTCGCCATCCAGCGCGTAGTTGACGGTCTGGCTGGCGAAGCGATTGCCGCCGTCCCACAACTGGCCGAGCTCCTCGACATGCTGGTCGAGCATGTCGTCGCGGAAGACTGTGTCGAGGTTGGCCACCAGGTCGTCGAGATCGGCTGCCCGGAACAGCTCCAGCGTGCGCCGGTTCACGTCGATCACGCGGATCAGCGCCGAGCACTGCGCCGCTTGCCGCGGGTCCGCGCGCAGGTGGGCGCGCAGGTCGGTGACACCTTCCTTGCGCAGTTGCGCAAAATACTCGCGCACGGCGCTGAAGTCTTCCAGCCACAGCGAGACAGGTGCCAGTTGGAACAGGGTTTGATAGTCGTCCAGGTTGTTGCCGGCAGGGTTGCCGGCACTCTTGCCGACGGACGTTGCCGCGGATGCACTGCTCAAGGCTTTTCTCCTTTTTCTTTTTCCCGTGGTGCACGGCGCCCCGTGGTCGGTCTTCGCCCCCGGAGACCAGCCGGGCCGCCCCTGCGCACCAGCGCATTAGCATAGGCGAGGCGCAGGCAAAAGGGGAGGGATATTGCAGGCAGGCGCCAGGGCTAGCCCGCCAGCCGCTGCACGATGGCGGCCAGCGTGCCCAGCGCCCGCTCGATCTGCGCCGAGCGCGGCGTGCCGCAGTTGACGCGCAGGCAGTGGTCGAAGCGGCCGGCGTTGGAGAACATCACGCCCGGCATCACGCGGATGCCGGCCTGCAGCGCCTGGTCGAACACCGCCTCGGACGATATCTGGGCGGGCAGTTCCACCCACAGGTGCATGCCGCCGCGCGGGGACCCCAGCCGCGTGCCGGCGGGAAAGCTTGCGGCGATGGCCTGCGCGAACCATTCGCGCTGCGCGCACAGCCGGGTGCGCAGCCGGCGCAGGTGGCGGTCGTGCGCGCCGGAAGCCAGGAAGTCGGCGGCCGCCATCTGCGACAGCATCTCGTTGGGCCGCGACAGGCCGAACTTGAGCATTTCCACGCGCGCCTGCCATTTGCCGGCGGCGATCCAGCCCAGGCGCATGCCGGGCGCCAGCACCTTGTGCAGCGAAGCGCAGTGGATCACGTTGCCGCTGCCATCCCAGGCCTTGGCCGCGGCCGGCGGCGCATCGCTGTCGGCGGTGGCCGAGAAGCAGTCGTCCTCGATCAGCGCGATGCCGCGCGCTTCGCACCACTGCACCAGCCGCGCCTTGTGCGCGTCCGGCATGATGCAGCCGAGCGGGTTCTGCAGGTTGGGCACCACCGCCACCGCACGGATGTTGTCGTAGTGCTGCGCGGCCAGCTCCAGCGCCTCCAGCGAGATGCCGGTCTGGGGGCTGCACGGGATCTCCAGCGCGCGCATGCCCAGGCTTTCCAGGATCTGCAGCAGGCCGTAGTAGGTCGGCGATTCCACCGCGATCACGTCGCCCGGCCCCGCCACCGCGCGCAGCGCGAGGTTGAGCGCCTCGGTGCAGCCGTTGGTGATGACGATTTCTTCCGGCGCGAGCTGCACGCGCGCCCGCAACGCCTGGCGCGCCAGCGCGGAGCGCAGCGGCTGGTAGCCCTCGGGCTCGACCGCTTCGCCGAACAGCATCGGATGCCGGCGCAGCGCACGGGTCGCGGCGCTGCGCAGCGCCTCGGTCGGATACAGTGACGGCGCGCAATAGGCGCCGCCCAGGTTGGTATGCACATGCTGGTGCTGGCCCCGCGCCAGCAAGCCGGAAATGCGCTGGTGGATGCCGACATACTGCGCCGGATCAGGCAAGGCCGCGGCCGGCTCGGCCAGCGCCGCCAGCGGCGAACGCAGCGGTGCCGCGACGAAATAACCCGAGCGCGGCCGCGCTTCCAGCAAGCCGTCGCTCTCGAGCTGCCTGCATGCCTGCAGCGCGGTGGACAGGCTCACACTGTGCAGCGCCATCAGCGCGCGCACCGACGGCATGCGGTCACCGGCGGCGAGCGTTCCGGATTCGATGGCGCGGCGGTAGTGGCCGGCAACCTGGCGGTAGAGCGGGGCGGATTCCATTGGGGCCATCGTGGCGCGGTTGGCCGCATCAGTACAGATACAGAAGCGGGGCAACTGTATCGTAACAGGGCTGAATTCGCATGGCTGTTCCGGTCCAGGCGGTTCCGCGGTGTGCCTGCCGCGGCTGAGATCAGGTCGATAGGCTGGAGTCCTGTGCCTGTTACCGGAGTCCTGCCATGCAAAGCGATCTCAACGACACATCAACCGTGGTGCCGCTTCTGGCCGGCCAGTGCCTGCGCCTGCGCGTGGCGGCGGGCACCGTGCTGCATGCCGGCGCGGGTGAACTGGAGCTGGCCGGGCCGCCCCAATGGCTGGCCGAGACCTGCTACGTACCGCGGCGGCGCCTGCGCGCGGGCGATACGTGGACCGTGCCCGCGCGCGGCTGGCTGACGCTGTCGGCAAGCCGCGCCGGCGCATTGTCGATCACTGACCCGCCGGGCTGGCTGCCCCGGCTGCAAGCCTGGCTGGCGTTGTCCTGGCGCCGCACCGGCCCGGCCCGCCAGCCCGAATCCCGCCAGATTCCCGACTCCGCGCCCGAAAGCCTATAAAATTGCGCTCCGGCCGGCCTGGCACATTGGTGTGCCCAACCCCCCGGCCGCAGTTCTCGGGTTCCCCATGCTACGTCTAAGTGAAGTCAAACTCCCGCTCGACCATACCGAAAGCGACCTGGACGCCGCCGTGCGCACCAGCGCCGCGCAGATCGGCGTCAAGGGAGACGCCCTGATCGGCTATACCGTGTTCCGCCGTGCCCACGATGCGCGCAAGCGCTCGGATATCAAGCTCACCTACATCATCGATATCGAGGTCGGCGACGAGGCTGCGGCAATCAAACGCATGGCCGGCAAGCCGAACTGGAGCGTGACGCCCGACATGGCGTACCACTTCGTCGCGCGCGCGCAGGCGGGCAGCTCGCATCCGCGCCCGGTGGTGATCGGCATGGGCCCGTGCGGCCTGCTGGCCGGCCTGATCCTGGCGCAGTCGGGCTTCCGCCCGATCATCCTGGAGCGCGGCAAGGAAGTGCGCGAGCGCACCAGGGACACCTTCGGCCTGTGGCGCAAAAGCGTGCTCAATCCGGAATCGAACGTGCAGTTCGGGGAAGGCGGCGCGGGCACGTTCTCGGACGGCAAGCTGTACAGCCAGATCAAGGACCCCAAGCACTATGGCCGCAAGGTGCTCAACGAGTTCGTGCGCGCCGGCGCGCCGGAGGACATCCTGTACAAGGCGCGCCCGCACATCGGTACCTTCCGGCTGGTCAGCATGGTCGAGAAGATGCGCGCCGAGATCATCGAACTGGGCGGCGAGATCCGCTTCGAGACGCGCGTCGACGATATCGACATCGACAACGGCCAGGTGCGCGGCCTGAAGCTGTCCAGCGGCGAATACCTGGAAGCCGACCACGTCATCATGGCGGTCGGCCACAGCGCGCGCGACACCTTCGAGATGCTGCACAGGCGCGGCGTGTTCATGGAGGCCAAGCCGTTCTCGCTGGGTTTCCGCATCGAGCATCCGCAGGGGCTGATCAACCGCAGCCGCTTCGGCAAGTTCGCCGGCAACAAGCTGCTGGGCGCGGCCGATTACAAGGTCGTGCATCACTGCAGCAACGGGCGGTCGGTGTACAGCTTCTGCATGTGCCCGGGCGGCACGGTGGTGGCGGCTGCGTCAGAGCCGGGCCGAGTGGTGACCAACGGCATGAGCCAGTACAAGCGCGCCGAGCGCAACGCCAATGCCGGCATCGTGGTCGGCATCACGCCCGAGGACTATCCCGGCGGCCCGCTCGCCGGCATCGAATTCCAGCGCAAGTGGGAAGAGCGCGCGTTCGAGCTGGGCGGCAGCAACTACTGCGCGCCGGGCCAGCTGGTGGGCGATTTCATCGCGGGACGGCCGTCGACGTCGCTGGGTTCGGTCGAGCCCTCGTACAAGCCCGGCGTGACGCCGACCGACCTGAGCACGTCGCTGCCTGACTACGTGATCGCGGCGATCCGCGAGGGCATTCCCGAGATCGACAAGAAGCTGCCTGGCTTTGCCCTGCATGATGCCGTGCTGACCGGGGTGGAGACGCGCACCTCGTCGCCGCTGCGCATCCGCCGCAACAACGATGACTACCAGAGCATCAATGTGAAGGGCCTGTACCCGGCGGGCGAAGGCGCGGGTTATGCCGGCGGCATCTACTCCGCGGCGATCGACGGCATCGAAGTGGCCGAGGCGGTGGCGCTCAGCATCGTCGGCGGCAAGGCCGCCTAAGCCTGCTGCAGGTAAGCCGCGGCGCCGAGCGCCGCGGTGCGCCCGCTGGCAAAGCACGCCGTCAGCAGGTAGCCGCCGGTGGGTGCCTCCCAGTCCAGCATCTCGCCGGCGCAGAACACGCCCGGCAGCGCGCGCAGCATCAACCCTTCATCCATCGCCTCGAAGCGCACGCCACCGGCGCTGCTGATCACTTCGTCGATGGGCCGCGGGCGCAGCAGCCGCAGCGGCAGCGCCTTGATCGATGCGGCCAGCGTGCCGGCATCGTGCATCGCTTCCTTCGACAGGCATTCGCGCAGCAGTCCGGCCTTGACGCCGGTGAGGCCGAGCCGGCTTTGCAGGTGGCTCGACAGCGAGCGCGCGCCGCGCGGATGCGTTACCTGCGCGCTGACATGTTCGGCGCTATGCGCCGGCAGCAGGTCCAGGTGGATGGTGGCGCCGCCATCGGCCTCGATGCGGTCGCGGATCGGCGCGGACAGCGCGTAGACCAGGCTGCCTTCGATGCCGGTCGCGCTGATGACGAACTCGCCCTGGCGGTAGTGCGCTTGCCCGTCGCGGTCGGTCAGGGCGATGGCTACTGGCTTGACCGGCTCGCCGGCAAAGCGCGCCGCAAACGCTTCGCTCCACGCCACATCGAAACCGCAGTTGGCAGGCCGCAGCGGCGCAATCCCGACGCCGCGCTCGGCCAGCCGCGGCACCCACGCACCATCCGATCCCAGCCTTGCCCAGCTGGCACCGCCCAGCGCCAGCACCACCGCGCGTGCCTGCACGACCGTTTCACCGTGCGGCGTGGCAAAGCGCAGCGCATGCTGCGCGCCCTCGTCCCAGCCCAGCCAGCGGTGACGCATATGGAACTGCACGCCGGACTCGCGCAGGCGGTGCAGCCACGCGCGCAGCATCGGCGCGGCCTTCATGTCGGTCGGAAAGACGCGGCCGGAACTGCCGACGAAGGTCTCGATGCCAAGCCCGTGCACCCAGTCGCGCAGGGCCTGCGGGCCGAAGCCCGCCAGCATCGGCGCGATCTGTGCGGTGCGGGCGCCATAGCGGCCGAGGAAGGCCGGCTCCGGCTCCGCGTGGGTCAGGTTCATGCCGCCCTTGCCGGCCATCAAAAACTTGCGCCCGACCGACGGCATCGCGTCGTAGACGGCCACGCTGGCACCTTGCGCCGCCAGCACTTCGGCCGCCATCAGGCCGGCCGGACCGCCGCCGATGACGGCAACGTCGACGCTGGCTTGGGAAGGGGAGGAAGTGGCGGAAGAGGGCATCAGGAGGCTCGGCAGGGGGCGGGGTGTTTCCGCCGCGGATTATAGAGCCTGCGGCAGCGCTAGAATGACGCTTTGCCGCGCATCGCCATCATGACCTCCGCCACTCACTCCGCAGACACCGTCATCGCCGCCACCCGCCACTGGCTGGAGCGCGCCGTGATCGGGCTCAACCTGTGCCCGTTCGCCAAGAGCGTGTATGTGAAGGAGCAGGTGCGCTACGCGGTCAGCACCGTCACCGAAGCGCCGGACGTGATGGACGACCTGGAGCGCGAACTGCGCCTGCTGGCAGACGCCGACCCCGACCAGATCGACACCACGCTGCTGATCCTGCCGGATGCCGTGGCCGATTTTCTCGACTTCAACGACCTGCTGTATTTTGCCGAGCGCCTGCTCGGCAGCCTCGGGCTGGAAGGCACGCTGCAGATCGCCAGCTTCCATCCGCAGTACCAGTTTGCCGGGACCGAGCCGGACGATATCGAGAACTACACCAACCGCGCCCCGTATCCGATCCTGCACCTGCTGCGCGAGGACTCCATCGCCCGCGCGGCGGCGGCGTTCCCGGATGCGGCGGATATCTACGAGCGCAACCAGGCCACCATGCGCCGCCTGGGCCACGAGGGCTGGCAGCGCTGGATGGCGGGCGAGGACGAGCCCGGCAAAGGCTGATTACGCAGCCGACACCGGCGCGGTGAAGAAGCGCTCGCGCATCTCTTCCAGCCCCAGTCTTTCCAGCACCTCTTCCAGCCGCTCGGCCGGGCGGCGGCGCGGCAGGTCCTTGTACTGCGCGATGATCAGCTCGTTTTTCATCGAGTGTTCCCAGCCCACCAGCTCGGTCACGCTGACCTGGTAGCCATGCGCCTCCAGCTGCAGGCAGCGCAGCACATTGGTCACCTGGCTGCCGAACTCGCGCGTGTGCAGCGGGTGGCGCCAGATTTCCGTCAGCGGATTACCCGCCAGCAGCTTGCCCTTGTGCTTGCGCAGCACGCTGGCCACCTCGGCCTGGCAGCACGGCACCAGCACGATATGGCGGGCCTGCTTGGCCAGCGCAAAGCGGATCGCGTCGTCGGTCGCGGTATTGCACGCATGCAGCGCGGTGACGACGTCGACGGTGGGCGGCAGCTGCGGCGAGGTGATCGAATCCGCCACCGACAGGTTCAGGAACGACATCCCAGCAAAGCCCAGCCGCGCAGCCAGCGCCTGCGAGGTCTTCACCAGTTCTTCACGGGTTTCGATGCCGAAGATGTGTGAGTCGTCCTGCAGCGCCTTGAAGAACAGGTCGTAGAGGATAAAGCCCAGGTACGACTTGCCGGCGCCGTGGTCCACCAGCGTGACGCGGCCGCGCTCGGCCTTGACCTCCTGCAGCAGCGGTTCGATGAACTGGAACAGGTGGTAGACCTGCTTGAGCTTGCGCCGGCTGTCCTGATTCATCTTGCCGTCGCGCGTCAGGATATGGAGTTCCTTGAGCAGTTCGATGGACTGGCCGGGGCGGATTTCGTGGGTATTTGACATGAGGGGGACTGCGCAGGCTGCGGGACGCGGCGCGTCCCGGAATGCCGACAGTTTACCGAAAAGTCCCGCTTGGTCCCCGAGTGACGCTGACCTCACCGGTGCGGGGCGCGGTGTGGTTGGCGCTTTCGCATCGCCGGCACGGACTCTCGGCGGGCTCGATCGAGCTTGCGAGCTGCTGTCGGATAAATGGTAAAAGTATTAAAAATGCTGCATTGTTACCGTCACGGGATGCCTGCGTTTCTCCGGGCGTCTGCCGCTCGGCTCCGGCGAAAGCGCGGCAAATGGTCAGAAACCGCCTGCCTTGGCCACCAGCGGCGGCGTGTCGCATCTGGATCAAGGCTGAATTCCGAAATCGGCAATGATCCTGAAACAACATAATTGACACGATTTGTGTCATGAATTCGAAATACGCAAATTTGGCAGACGTGATTGTCGGGATGAGGTGCCGGGCTGGCGGCGCAGGCCCGCGCGGCGGGACGTCCGGCGGCGCGGCGCGCCGCCGGAACAGTGCCCTCTACTGCAGGGAAGCGCATTTCCCGCCAAGAAATGCGAGGACTGAGGAAATGCCGTCGGTGGTGGCGGAGTAAATCATGAACCGCCCTTGCTGGCGGCTTTTAACCAACCCCGTCCTGACCAATTCCTTCAAATGGAATGTTACGGAAGAGGGAGTTAAATCGGAAGATGCGGAGATAATACCTGCCGGTATTCCTTCCGGTCCGGAATCGGCGAGCAGTAAAAATATCCTGAGCCGATTTTCCTGTGCTAACGCCCCCAGTATTTCCACTGCATTCTTTATATCCAGTTCTGCCATTTTTTTGCTTCTTTATTTTATGCCGCGGGCAGCTGGCAGGGGCGGTATGACTGCCCCGGTTCGCCTTGAAGTCCAGCAGGCAGGCCGCATGCGGCCTGCCGCCCGTGGCGCGGCTTGTCATCCGTAAATCAACGCTCAACAGCACCCCATTGCTGGCAATGTGCCGGTTCCGAGAATAGTTCGTATAACCTCCGCCCATTGTGAAGGATTACTTTTTGTTACATTCGGGGGAGTCCCTGGTAGGGTTATTTCAACGCTATTAAAAATATTGAAATTATTCCTCTTCGGCCCTAAGGAACCTTTTGATAGCATGCACGCCGCTGCTGCCGGATAACCGTTCGCATCAGTGTTTTCCTTTACATATGGCTTCCATATGAGGCGCCTTTCATATGGCGCAACCGTTTCTGTGCATTCCCATGGAAGGAGTCGTTATGACATTCGCAAATCTGCGCCGCAAGGCGCGTCAGCAAGGTCAGGGCATGACCGAATACATCATCATCGTGGCACTGATCGCCGTGTCCGCGATCGGCGTCTATGCCATGTTCGGCCAGACCATTCGCAACCAGACCGCGGGCCTCGCCCAGGAAATGGCCGGCAAGAACTCGGCATCCAAGCAGGCCATCAAGCAAGCCGGCAGCGCCGCGGACGATGCCAGCTCCAAGGCCAACCAGGGCAAGGGGCTGAACAACTACAACGTCGGCAACGACACGGGCAAGAACAACTAAGCGGCATCGCCGCCAGTTGCTCGCTGCGCTCCAGCACTCGCGATCCCGGAACATGGGCAAAACAGGTCTTGCGCATCGACGCAGCCGTCCCGGCCAGCGCGGTCAGGCACTCGCCTTCGCGCTGGTGTTCCTCGCCATCGGCGGGCTGGCCCTGTATCTCGCCTTCAACGCGAGCCAGCTGACCAGCGCCAAGACCAAGCTGCAGAACACGGCGGACGCAGCGGCCTATAGCGCCGCGGTGCTGCAGGCGCGCGACTACAACTTTGCCGCCTACGCGAACCGCGCGATGGTGGCCAACCAGGTGGCCGTGGCCCAGGCCGTGAGCCTTAAGTCGTGGATCGACGAGCTGAAGGGCACCTACACGGAAAACACCTGGATCGACACGCTGGTCAAGATCTTCTCCGACGGGCAGTTGCTGTGGACCACGCCCAAGCAACTGGGCAAGGCCGCGATCACGCCGGTGCGATCCGCCCTGAACACGCTGCTGCCGCCGCTGGTGACCGGGCTTGATGACATCATCGCCGCGCTCAGCATGGCGCAGCGCGCCTACCACGCGGGCACCATCGCCGCGGTACCGCTGGTGACCGACGAAGTCGCCAAGCGCAACCAGCCGGATTCGACGGTCAGTTCCGGCTACTTCCTTGGCCCGCGCTATGGCGTTCAGCTGGCCCGCTGGACCAAGTTCACCACCGTGACTGATCCGCAGAATCCCAAGCAGGGTTCGGCCACCGGCAAGGACCGCTTTGCCGACGTCACCACCGACGGCACCACGCTCGACGGCTTTTTGAAGGACCGCGGCTCGCCGCGCTCGCCGACGGCGGTCCCCACTGCCTACAAGGGCTGCAAGGGCGCGGTGGTGGCCATCATGGTGACCGTCGTCACGCATGATGGCGGCACGCATCTGCGCCGCGACAAGAAGGGCTGGGAAGCACTCGATGCCTCGCAGGCCAACGGCACGCTTGCCTGTGTCTGGGCCACGCCGGCCGGCCCGGTCGGGTTTGCGATTCCCACGGTGTCCAGTGTCGGGCGCGGCGGCGCGGCCAATGGCCCGGGCGGGCGCTATTCGGGCCGCTCCGGCTATGGCGGCTACAGCAACTTCGGCGGTTCGCTGCTGAACCCGCTGACGCTGATCGCCGCGCAGATGCAGTACTCGTCGGGCCCGGGCAAGACCCTGCACAACAAGCCCGCGGGGCTGCAGGAGTACGCCGACCTGAGCAACCAGCCCAAGCCTGGCACCGGGCCCGTGGACGATTTCAACCGCGCGCCCTCGATCACGATCGAGGCGCAGCGCCAGGACACTTCAGTCGTCACCAGTTCGCGCGTGCTGCCGGGCGGAGATCGCCTGACGCTGGACGGGCGCATGGCCGGCGGCATGATGCGCGCGCTGGCCAGCGGCAGCGCGTACTTTATCCGCCCGACCGACAGCGGCGGCATGGCGGGTGCGCTGCGCAGCGCGGCGGGGTGGCGGCGCGCCGATTCGCGCATCGAATACCCGAGCCTCTTCAATCCGTACTGGCAGGCATCGCTGACGCAGACCAGCGATCTCGAACGCGTTGCCGCGATCGCGGCACAGGGCAACTGAGGGAGCGGACATGCGCATGCGCAGGCCAGCCAGGCCGAACCGGGCAGCCGGACAGGCAATGATCGAATTCGTGATCGCCGCGATGACGGTGCTCGGCGTGCTGTTTCTCGGCATGGCGATGCTGGGCAAGTTCAGCGACGTGCGCAACAAGGCGCTGATGGCCTCGCGCTATGCCGGCTGGGAGCGCACGGTCTGGACCGTCGACCCGGGCTGGCGCGCGTCGCACGGCAGCTTCGCCAGCAAGGGCGACGAAGAGATCCGCAGCGAATTCGTGCAGCGCGTGCTGGGGCACGACCAGGCCGCGCTGGCGTCGAGCGACCGCACCGCGCGCCGCCTGCCCGGCGGCATGGCGCCGATGTGGAAGGACCATGCCGGCGTCGACATGCTGCGCAACTATGCCGACGTGACCCTGGGCAGCGGCGTCGACGAAACCCCGGCAGCCACGCTCAAGCCGATCACGGCTGCCATGGGTGCGGCCAACGCGGTCAGTGCCGGCTTCGACCTGGCCACGCGCAACCTCTACCGGGCCGAGGTGGGGTTGTCCGTCGCCGGCGACAACGCGGCCCTGCGCGCGCTGTGGCCGGGCTGGACCGGCTTCGGCATGCAGGACCACACCGTGCTGCTGACCAACGCCTGGACGCCCGAGGGGCGCAACGGCACGCTCGCCGTGATCAAGGAAGCGGTGCCCACCAGCAAGGGCGGCGTGATCGACACCGCGCTGACCGTCGGGCTGGCCGCCTTCGGGCCGGAAATCCTGAAACTGGACCTGGGCCGCATCCAGCCCGACGTGGTCCCCGCCGACCGCCTGGGGAGCCGCTGAGATGAAAGCCTGCATGCATGGCGTGCTGATGCGCTGCCTGGCCGCGCTGCTGCCGGCCGCGCTCGCCTGGTCCGCGGCGGCAGCGACCGCGACGGACTGCACGCGGCAGCCGGTTGCGCCTGCCAGGGCGCATGCGGTCGGCACCGACATGGTGGTCAACGGCCTGCCCACGCGGGTGCTGACGATGGAGTTCGCCGGCACCGCCGAAGCGGTCTCGGACGCGTGGCGCCAGTACTGGACGCGCGAAGGCGTGCCGGCGCGCGGGCAGCGGGCCGGCGGCCAGTACGTGCTGAGCGCGATCGACGGGCTTTGCCACTATGTGCTGTCGCTGGAGCCCAGGCCCGCGCCGGGCGGGCATGTGGCGGGCATCTTCTCGGTCAGCAAGCTGGCGCCGGTGGCGTCCGGCACCGGGCTGGGCGACCTGGGCCTGCCGCCCGGCGCCAAGGTCCTGTCGGATGTCCAGAGCACGGACCGCGGCCAGCGCGGGCGCACCCTGGTGGTCCGGCTGCCCGGCAACGCGCAGGCGGCGCGGCAGCGCGCCGCCGAGCGGCTGGCGGCGCAGGGCTGGAGTTCGGTGGTGCAGATGCCCGCGCCCGTGGCCGACGGTTCGGGCCGCATCGAGGGCCTCACGCTGGCCATGCAGCGGCAGCAGGAACGCATGGATGCCACCTTTGTCGACCGCGCCGGCCAGACCGACGCGGTGATCACCGTGGCGCGGCCGGAGTAGCGCGATGGCAATCCGTAGCAGGCGCCAGCGCGGGCAGGCCGCGTTCGAATACATCGTCATCACGCTGCTGGTCGTTGCCGTGCTGGTCGCCGGCGGCGACAACTCGGTCATCAGCATGCTGGCCGCGGCGTTCAGGTCCTTCTTTCAGGCATACAGCTTTTCCCTGTCACTTCCCTGACGCACCGCCAGCGGGCGGCGTCTGGCTACTGCAAGCACATTCATGCTGAAGAAAATCAAGATTCATTCAATCATCGGGAATCCCTGGGTCGTCCTCGTCATCGCCGTGCTGGTCGCCGGCCTGCTGACACTGTGGATCTACCACTTCCTGAGCGGGCGCGAAGCGGCACTGAAAGAGCAGCTGGCCGCGCAGCTGAACGAGGGCCGCCGCGTGGCTGTCATGGTGCCGGTGCGCAACGCCGCGCCGGGCACGGTGATCGACGGCAATGGCTTCGCGGCACGGGAGATTCCGGCCGACCTGGTCTACGAAGACATGATCCTGGCGAGCAGCTTCGACAAGGTGGCGAACCTGCGCCTGGTGCGCCAGGTGCGGCAGGGCCAGCCGGTGCGGCGTGCCGACGTTGAAGCGCTGCAGTCGCGCGATTTCTCCGACCTGCTCAAGCCCGGCAAGCGCGCCTTCACCATCGAGGTCGACATGGTCAACTCGACGGCCAAGATGCTCAAGCCTGGCAACCATGTCGACCTGTTCCTGATCAGCTCCACCTCGCCCACTGCGGCAGGCACCGACAAGCAGACCGCGCGGCTGCTGATGTCGGACATGCTGGTGCTGGCCACCGGCCAGGACGTGCGCCCGCGCGACTATGGCGAAGCCATGGCGGCGCAGGCCGCGGAAGGCGCGGAGGGCGTGGACACCAACCCGGATTACGACAGCCTCACGCTGATGGTGTCGCCCGAACAGGCGGCGCGGCTGGCGCTGGCGCAGAAGGTCGGCAGCCTGCGCGCGGTGCTGCGCAATGCGGCCGACAAGACCGCGACCCCGCAGATCGCGGTCAGCGAGCACGCGCTCTTCGCCGGTGGCGACGAAGCGGCCATCGAATACATCGTCGGTGGCCGTTCCGCGGGCGCCAACATGATCTCCAAGCTGCCTACCGCGCAGGACATCGGCAACGCCATTTCTTCGGCGCTGGCCAATGGCGGGTCCATGGGCGGTTCCGCGGGCGGCATCGCCCAGGCCCAGCAGGGCGCCGTTGCCAACGCCGCCAACGCCATGGCGGGCCGGCCGGCCTCGCGTTGAGCGCGGCGGTGCACGACATCGGATTATCCAGAACACCAACTGACGGAACACGCAATGGATGGGTCTTTCGCGCAGCGCGGCGGCATCGCCGGGCGCCTGCAGGCGGTCACGGTACACGGAGCACCGGACGGGAAAACGGGTAAGGGGGCGCGCCATGCGGTGCGCGGGGGTATGGCAGCACTGGCGGCAGCAGCGTTGGCCTCGGGAGCCTGGGCCGCCGAGCCCGTGACCACCGCGGCCCGCACAGGCGCGCAGCCGCCGTCGTACGAGCTGCCGGCGCGCTTTGGTGCGATCGAGCTGTTCAAGGGCGAGGTGCGCGCGCTCGAGGTGCCGGGCACCATCAAGCGCGTGGCCATCGGCAATGGCGCGCTGGTCAGCAGCACCGTGGTCGACGGCCGCCTGCTGCTGCTGGCCGAGGAGATCGGCACCACCAGCCTGATCGTCTGGAACGAGCGCGGCGTGGCGCTGCAGGGCAAGCTGCGCGTGGCGCCGGCCGATACCGCCGACGTGGCCCAGCGCCTGCGGGCGTCGCTGGGCAGCGTGCGCGGCCTGAAGATCGAGGTGGTCGGTCCCAGCGTGGTGCTGTCGGGCATCGTCGATCCGCAGATGGTGCCGCTGATCAAGACCGCCACCTCGGGCCTGGACAGCGTGGTCAACCTGGTGCGCGCCGACGAGGGCGATGCGCTGAAGAAGACCGTGCACTTCAAGGTGCACATCATGGAGATCACCCGGCGCGGCATGGAGAAGCTTGGCATTGCCTGGCAGCAGAGCTTCAACGGCCCGCAGATCGCGTTCGCGGGCAATCCGGTGCACACCGGGCGCTATCGCACGCTGCCGTCCACCGATGCGGCCACCTTCACCGATACCCCGAGCCAGGTGGCCGGCGCCGCCAGCGGCTTCTATCTCGGCATTGCCACGACCATCTTCTCGCGCATCAACCTGGCCATTTCCGATGGCGATGCCTACGTGCTCGCCGCGCCGGAGCTCAACAGCAAGAGCGGCGGGCTGGCCACCTTCCTGGCCGGCGGCGAAGTGCCGATTCCCAAGGCCGGCGCGTTCGGCACCACCGACGTCGACTACAAGCCGTACGGCATCAAGCTCAACATCCGCCCGGCGGTGAACGTCGACAATGTCATCTCGACCACGCTGGAAACCGAGATCAGCCAGATCGACCCGTCGGTATCGTTCGGCGGCTTCCCGGCCTTCCTGACGCGCCGCACCACCTCCGAGACCTCGATCCGCGCGGGCGAAACGCTGGCGATCTCGGGGCTGGTCAATGCCGACGCATCCAAGGCCGTCGACAAGGTGCCGCTGCTGGGCAGCATCCCTATCCTCGGGCGATTGTTCCGTTCCGACGAATTCCGCAACAACAAGAGCGACCTGGTGATCTTTGTCACCCCGGTCGTCTATGACCCGGCCAGCCCGGAGAACGCCGCGCTGCTGCAGCGTGGCGCGGATGTCGATGCCAACTACCGCCACCGCTTCGGCGAGCCAAGCCCGCTGCCCGCTGCGAATGCCGTGCGTGAGCAGGAAGTGATGGAGCAGAAGCGGCCGCCGCTGCCCCCGCCCGGCGTCGATCCGATGAACGGAGGCTGATCCGGCCATGCTCAATATCCGCCTGCAGCAGCGCAATGGCAGCGCCGAGGTGATCCATGTGAAGGGGCCGGGCTGTACCATCGGCAAGGATCCCGGCTGCGACATCGTCCTCAAGGGCCTGCTGATCGGCAAGGTCCACGCCCGCATCGAAGGACACAACGGCGGCTGGTATATCGAGGATCAGGGCGGCATTGCCTCGACGCTGATCAATGGCGACCCGGTCACGCGCTATGGCCCGCTGGCGGCGGCCGACCAGATCGAGATCGGCGGCTTCGTGCTGTCCGTCGTGGCCGAGCCGGGGCGAGCGGGAGCGGGCGTGGCGGCGCAGCCATCGCCGCAGCAGCACCACGCCCAACCACCACAGGATGCCGCGGCGCCTCAACCGGTGGTGCCGGTGCCCATGCCTGTGCCGCCTCCGTCGCCGCCGCGGGAGGCGGTGACCCTGTCGCCATCGCCCCAGGCAAGCGTGCCGGTGCCGCGCGAAGCGGTGCCCGCACCCAGGCCGCCGGCACCTGCGCCGAAGCCAGCGCCGGTGGCCGCCAAACCTGCGCCGGTGGCGCCGCTCGACGAGGCCTTGCGCGCACCCATCAACTCGCCGCGCGGCGTGGAACTGCGCAAGCAGGCGCACCAGCGCCTGATCGCTGCGCTCGACCTGCGCCGCGTCAACGTCGCGCGCATGGCCGAGGACGAGCTATGCGAACTGGTCGGCTCGCTGCTCGACGACATCCTCAAGGAGAGCGTGTTCCGCAGCCAGGAGATCCCGCTGGACGCGCTCAAGCAGAGCGTCTTTGACGAAGTGATCGGGCTGGGTCCGCTCGAAGAGCTGCTGGACGATGACGCGGTCTCGGAAATCATGGTCAACTGCCATGACGAGATCTTTGTCGAGCGCGCCGGCAGGCTGACGCGTTCGCCGGTGATCTTTACCGACGACCGCGCCGTGTTGGGCGCCATCGAGCGCATCGTCGCGCCGCTGGGACGGCGCATCGATGAAAGCTCGCCGATGGTCGATGCGCGCCTGCCCGATGGCTCGCGCGTGAACGCGGTGATCCCGCCGCTCGCCCTCAAGGGGCCGAACATCACCATCCGGAAGTTCTCGCGCAAGAAGCTCAGGGGCGAAGACCTGGTCGGCTTCGGCTCGCTGTCGCCCGAGATGCTGGAGTTCCTGCGCACCGCCGTGGAGCGGCGCGCCAATATCGTGATCTCCGGCGGCACGGGCTCAGGCAAGACCACGCTGCTGAACGTGCTGTCCAGCTTCATCCCGGATGACGAACGCATCGTCACGGTCGAGGATGCGGCCGAGCTGCAGCTGTCGCAGCCCAACCTGGTGTCGCTGGAGGCGCGGCCGCCCAATATGGAAGGCAAGGGCGCGGTGACGATCCGCGACCTGGTCAAGAACTGCCTGCGCATGCGCCCGGACCGCATCGTCGTCGGCGAATGCCGGGGCGGGGAAGCGCTGGACATGCTGCAGGCCATGAATACCGGCCATGACGGCTCGCTGACCACGGCCCACGCCAACTCGCCGCGGGACTGCCTGTCGCGTCTTGAGGTGATGACGCTGATGGCGGGGCTGGACCTGCCGGTGCAGGCCATTCGCGAACAGGTCTGCTCGGCGGTCGACGTGATCGTGCAGCAGACGCGCTTCTCCTGCGGTTCGCGGCGCGTGACGCATATCACCGAGGTCAGCGGCATGGAAACGGGCGTGGTGCAGCTGCAGGACGTGTTCATGTTCCGCGAGGAAGGCTACGGTGCCGACGGCAAGGTCAAGGGGCGCTATGTCGCGACCTCGTATATCCCGGATTTCTACCAGGACCTGATCCGGCGCGGCATCCAGGTCAATACGGGCATCTTCACCGCCCGCGACGAGTAAGGAGGCAATATGAACCTTGCCCTGGTGCTGTGCGGCGCCTTCCTGATGACCGTGCTGATTGCGTGGGCAGTGCTGTCGCAGGGCAAGCGCTGGTTCGTGCGGCATACGCAGACGCTGGCGACCGAGGTCGAGGCCTCGCTGGCCGATCTCTTTATCTTCATCAATATGCGGCAGGTGGCCGGCATCTCGGTGGTGGCGGTGTTCGCGCTGCCGCTGCTGACCTGGCTGGTATCGCAGAACGTGTTCTTCGCGATGCTCAGCATTCCGGTGAGCCTGCTGCTGCCGCGCGCGCTGGTGAAGAAGATGCAGCGCAAGCGCCTGATGGCCATCGAAGACCAGATGCCCGACGCGCTGCTGATGATGTCGAGCGCGCTGCGCGCCGGCGCCAGCTTCCCGATGGCGCTGGAAAGCGTGGTGGCGGAGTCGCGCCCGCCGATCTCGCAGGAGTTCGACCTGCTGATGCGCGAAGTCCGGCTTGGCGTGGACCTGATGGACGCGCTGCGCAATATGGAAAAACGCATTCCAGTGCCCGACTTCCTGATGGTGACCGCGGCCATCACGATCTCGCGCGAGGTGGGCGGCAACCTGGCCGAGACGCTGGAGTCGGTGGCGCGCACGCTGCGCGAGAAGCATCAGATGGAAGGCAAGATCCGCGCGCTGACCGCGCAGGGCAAGATGCAGGGCCTGGTGATGACGGGCTTGCCGCTGTTCCTGATCGTGGTGCTGAACCACATGGAGCCGGTGGCGATGGCACCGCTGTTCAGTTCGCCGATCGGCTGGGGCACGCTGTCCGTGATCGCGGTGATGGAGCTGCTTGGCTACAAGGCGATCAGCAAGATCACCCATATCGATGTCTGACCGGGGCCGACCATGATGCTTGTTGTTGCCTTCGCCCTTGCCGCCGGCCTGGTCGGCGTGCTCGCCGCCACCACCATGG
This sequence comes from Cupriavidus sp. FW305-3-2-15-C-LB2, assembly GCF_058787575.1. Classification (NCBI taxonomy): domain Bacteria; kingdom Pseudomonadati; phylum Pseudomonadota; class Betaproteobacteria; order Burkholderiales; family Burkholderiaceae; genus Cupriavidus; species Cupriavidus sp. FW305-3-2-15-C-LB2. Next base: position 61,193 of record NZ_JBYSZW010000020.1, on the reverse strand, counting down.
CCATGCGCCGCCTCACCGTGGCCGTTCCCGACGAGGCGCGCGACTACCTCGACCCGTTGCCGCCGTCGCTGCGCGCGGTCTGGCCGGTGGTGCGCTTCTTCGACCACCATCTCGTCTGGATCACGCCGAAGTCGCTGCGCGCCGCGGTGGACGAGCAACTGCGCCTGACGGGCATGTCGTTCCTGATGACGGCGCGCCAGTTCCTGTCGCTGTCGATCGTTTCGGCGCTGGCGTTCTGCCTGCTGGCGGGCATAGCCATGCTGGGGCTGGGCGTGTTCTCGCCGCTGCTGCTGCTTGCCGCCAGCGCGCTGGGCTTCTTCTATCCGCGCATCTGGCTACGCGACGTGCGCAAGCGCAACCTGCTGCAGGTCACGCGCCACCTGCCGGTGTTTCTGGATTTCCTGACACTGAGCGTAGAGGCCGGCCTGAACATCAACGGCGCCCTGCTGCAGGCGGTGGAGAAGGGGCCTGAGGGCCCGCTGCGGCGCGAGTTCGAGCACGTGCTGCGCGACCTGAAGTCGGGCCTGAGCCGCGCCGATGCGCTGCGCCGCATGGATGACCGCCTGCGCGTGAAGGAGGTCACCAATTTCGTCGGTGCCGTGATCCAGGCGGAGCGCATGGGCTCGGGGCTGGCCGCCACGCTGCGCTTCCAGTCGGAGCAGCGGCGCACCGAGCGCTTCCAGCGCGCGGAGAAGCAGGCCATGGAAGCGCCGGTCAAGCTGATCTTTCCGCTGGTGGTGTTTATCTTCCCGGTCACCTTTATCGTGCTTGGCTTCCCGATCGTGATGAAGTTTATGCAGGAAGGGCTGCTGTGAGGCAGGCGCGCCTCTACCTGCAGGCCGGCCACAGCACGCTCGACACCGGCGTGCGCGTGTCGGTGGCGGCCACTGCGCGCGAACGCATGACGGGGCTGCTCAGCCGCGATTCGATGGCACCGGACGAAGCCTTGCTGCTGTCCCCCTGCGGCGCAGTCCACACCTTTGGCATGCGCATGGCGATCGACGTGGTGTTTCTCGACAAGCGGCAGCGCGTGCTGGCGGTGCACCCGTGCGTGGGACGCCTGCGCGTGCGTGCCCACTGGCGCGCGCGCCAGACGCTTGAGCTCGGCGCGGGGCGCGCGGCGGCATTGGGGATTGCGCCGGGCCAGAACCTGGAACTGCGGGAGGAGGGGCCATGACGCACCAGCAAAAGCACGCGGCGCGGCGCGGGGCACGGGGACAGTCCGCGGTGGAATTCCTGATCATCGCGCCGGCGCTGCTGCTGCTGTGCCTGGGCGTGATCCAGTTCGGGCTGCTGTACCAGGCCAAGGCCACGCTAGACCACGCCGCCTTGCAGGCCGCGCGCGAAGGCGCCGTCGACCACGGCCGGCTGGCCAGCATGCGCAAGGGGCTGGCGCTGGGGCTGACGCCGCTGTTCGTGCGCTCCGCCGACCGTACCGCGCATGCCACCGGCTATGCCAAGGCCCAGTTCGAGGCCCGCACCCAGGCCAGGATCGACGTGCTGAACCCGACGCCGGCGGCGCTGCAGGATTTCGGGCGAAGCGGCTACTACGCCGGCAAGACCACGCGGGAGATCCCCAACGACAGCCTGATGTACCGCGCCACCAGCGCGGGGCCGTCCTCTGGCGTCAATATCCAGGACGCCAACCTGCTGAAGATCCGGGTCACGTACTGCTACGAAATGTTCGTGCCGTTTGCCGACCGCACCATCTACTCGCTGGTCAACGGCATCCGGAATTTTGTTGCGACCGGTTCGTACCGCGGCATGGAGGTCCCGACCACGCCCAATTTCTGCACCGGACGGGCCACGCTGGCGTCGGAATGGCGCATCCCGCTCGAGTCCGAGGCGATCGTGCGGATGCAATCGCCGTATCGCGGCAACTGACGCATCCGCAGTCGCCGTTTTTGTAAGTATTTGTGAAAATTTGCCGGGATATGCCCGAAGACACCGATGCCAGAATCGACAAGGTCGACAAAATTGCCGAAGCGGGGTTGTTTGGCGTTGCTGTTGTTGTGTAACCTCGGGTTCGTGCCGCAACCGGCGCTGGCGGCGATGGAGGTTTCTCGCTCCGAAGGCGTGCAGATCATCACCACGCGGCGTGCGCCGCCGGCGGTGAGCGGCGCCGTGCCGGCGTCGGCAGCGCGGGCTCCGGCGGCTTCCGCGCCCCAGGCAGCGGCACCGTCCGCACGCGGCAACGCGCCCGCCCTGGCGCAGGCCGCCGTCGCGGGGGCCGCGCAGGCGGCGATTCCGAGCGTGGCGGCCAGCGATGAGCGCGAGCTGGTCAAGCGTGCGCTGGCCGAAGAGCAGCGCGGCATGAACGAGGCGATCGCGAACTACGCGCGCGCCAGCAAGGCCGGAGCCAGCCCGGAAACACTGGTGCCGCTGGAGCGCGAAGTCCGCGTGCGGCTGCAGAAGATCGACATGCTGATGCGCGCCCCGCATTGAGGCGCGTACCGGACAGGCCGGCATCACAAAAAGAAGAAGGGGAAGTACCTTGAAGGGAATGACGTTTGGACTGACGACCCGCAAGGCCGCCATTGGCCTGGGCGTCGTGGCCCTGCTGGCCTTGGCGGGCTGCAAGAAGAAGCCTGCTGACAGCGCCGCTGCGCAAGGCGATGCGCAGCCCGCGCCTGCAGCGGCATCGGCGCAGCCCGTGGCATCGGCGCCGGCAACGCCCGCGCAAACCAACGTTGCCGGGCTGTGGTCGGGCGCGTTCGTGGTCAACCGCGACAAGGAAGACCGCTCGTGGTATCCGCTGCTCAATGAGATTCCGGACCATGCCGGCTTTATGCGCAACGGCAGCCGGCAGGAGCTGGTGATTGCGCTGGCGCAGGCCTCGTCCGTCGACGTGCTGCGCTTCCGCGGCCTGTCCGATGCCGGGGCGCGCAGCAATGCGCGCCATGCCCGCGTCGAAGCCTCGGCCGGCGGCACGCAAGGCCCCTGGACCGTGATCTACGATGCGGACCTGCCGGGGCAGGACGGCTACGATACCCGCGTGCCGCTGGCCCAGCCCGTCAAGGCCGGGGCCCTGCGCCTGACGCTTACCGGCAACCGCTGGCCGGGCGACCAGGACGAGGGCCAGATCGGCCTGCAGCAGTTCATGGCCTACGGCAAGCCCGAGGCCGCGGCCGACAAGGTGCGCCAGGTGGGCGGCATCTACCAGTTTCCGGTGGAATTCGGTTCGTCCGGCTACGTGCTGCTGCACCAAGACGGCGCCGCGGTGGAAGGCTGTTACGTGGAAGGCGACTACAGCAACAAGCAGATGAAGATCACGCAGGTGCTGGGAACGATTTCCGGCGGGCTGGAAAACGGCGCCCTGCTGGCCTTCCGGCGCACCACCGAGGGCGCGCCTGAGAAGGGCGCCATGGCCTTCAGCCCCGACGGCAGCCATGCCTACGCGGCGCTGGTGAAGGGCGATGCCCGCACCTTCGACAGCGTGCGCGAGGCCGGCGGCTGGCGCCTGGCGGACAAGGCGCCGCCGTGCTTCCCGAAGGCCGAGGCCGCCCCCGATCCCATCGGCCAGGCGCTGGAAGGCGCGGGCCGCGTGCAGCTCTACGGCGTCAACTTCGAAACCGATTCCGACGTGCTGAGCGCGGCGGCCCGGCCGCTGCTGGACCGTGCCGCCAAGGCGGTGCTGGCGCACCCCGACTGGCGCCTGCGCGTCGAGGGGCATACCGACAGCACCGGCGGCGACGCGCGCAACCAGCCGCTGTCCGAGCGCCGCGCCGCCGCCGTCAGGCGCTATCTGGAAAGCGCCGGCGTGCCCGCCGACCGGCTCGATGCCAAGGGCTATGGCGCCACCCATCCGCTGATGCCCAACGACACGCCGTTCGGCCGCGCGCAGAACCGCCGCGTGGAGCTGGCCAAGCAGTGATGCCTGCGCTCGTGGCCGCGCCGGCGCGCGGTGTGGTGGCGGCAATGCTGGTGGCGGGCGCGGTGCCGGCCGGCGCCGAGATCGTGATGCATGCCGACCGCGGCAGCGGCGTGACCTTCCTCACGTCGCGCAGCGCCGCGCCGGCACGGCTGGCGTCCACCGCGGCGCCCGCGGCATTGCCAGCGCGGGCGTTTATCGGGCTGCCAACGCTGGCGGCGGCAAAGGCCGCGGTCGTCAGCGCCAAGTCCCCACCCTCTGAGCTGGTTGCCCTCGCGCACCGCGCGGCGCAGGCCGCGGCGGTGGACCCGCATCTGCTGATGGCCATGGTGGAGGTGGAGTCGGGCTGGAACCCGCAAGCCACCTCCGACAAGGGCGCCATCGGCCTGACGCAGCTGATGCCGGCCACGGCTCGCATGCTGGGCGTGACAGATGCCTATGACCCGGCCCAGAACCTGCAGGCCGGTGCGTCCTACCTGGGCGGCCTGCTGTCGCGCTTCAACGGCGACACCAGCCTGGCCCTGGCCGCCTACAACGCGGGCGAAGGCGCGGTGCTGCGCCACGGGTCGCGCATCCCTCCGTTTGCCGAGACCCAGGCCTACGTGCCGCAGGTGCTGGGCCGCTATGCGCGCTTGCGCGGCGGCCAGGACGGCAGCGCCGCGGCGCCCTTGCGCCAGCCGGCGTCGCCGGCGCAGCACGGCGGCCTTGCCATTGTCTCGTATCAGAACCCCCCGCCTCCGCGGTGAAGAAAAAGGAGAAGTCATGATGTCGTACTGGATTCCGCGTGCCTGCCTGCCGGTCATGCTGGCGCTGGCCGTTGCCGGCTGTGGCAAGGAAGAAGGGCGTTCCGTAGCGGCCAGCGATGCCTTGCCGAAGGCCTGCCAGGAAGCCGAGGCCGCGCAGCGCGCCTGCACCGAGAACATGGCGGCCCAGCTCGACAAATCGGGGCAGGCCGCGGCCGCCCAGACCCTGCGCGACGGGCTGCCCGGCGAGCTGGAATCGATCCGCACGCGCTGGGCCGACGTCTCCGACAAGGATGGCCTGGCGCAGTCCTGTGCGACGGTGCGCGACAGCTTCCGCGACATGCCGCAATGCAAGGACTGACTGCCGGTGCTTTGCTGAACTGACCAATGGAGAGGCGACAGATGCCGAAGAATTCCGACCGCGCTAGCGCGCGGCAATCCCTGGACCGCCGCACGGCGCTTGGCGCAAGCGTGGCCTTCGCTGCGCTGCTGCTGCCGGCAGCCGCAGCGGCCGGCGTTTGCGATGCGCCGTGGATGCATGACGGCGGCGAGATCCGCATGACCATGCAGGGCGGTGCGCCGGGCACGGCGACCATGTCCGTGTCCGGCGTGCGCAAGTCGGGCAAGGGCCAGTGCAATGCCAATATCAGCGTCGTGTCGAATGTGGCCGCGGCCGGCTCGGGCAACGAGACGCGGCTGGACTACACCATGGCGGTGATCGAAGACCGCCTGACCATCTCGCGCGGCGGCGCGCCGGGCAAGGTCGAGGGCAAGAGCGCCGCCGGCACGGCATCGGGCATGCTCGACAGCAGCGCGGTCGGGACCCTGGCCTATGGCGGCGTCATTGAAGCGGAAGGACAGCGGCTGCCGGGCGAATCGCAGACGGTGCGCATGGACCTGCAGATGACCGCCGCCGGCCAGAGCGCCGGCCAGGCCAGGATCCCGTCCGCCAAGGTCACCATCGGCGGCAAGGTCGTCGGCAAGCGCGCGACCATCCCCACCCGCCTCGGCCAGAAATCCTGCTGGCCGGTCCGCTACGAGCGCAGCACGACCATGGCGCCGGTCACGGTGGCGGGCCACACCGTGTCGGTGCCGCCGGCGAGCGCCAGCGTTACGGACTGGTACTGCCCCGACATGGGCCTGGTCATGAAGCAGGAGGTCGTGCAGAACGGCCAGACCGGCACCATCGAGGTGGTCTCGGTCAAATAGCCCGGACATCGTCCGGATCGTCCCCCAGGCTTCTCCACGAAGGCGATGGCAGCCCGGCCGACGCGGCAAGGTGTGCGCTAAAGTTCTCCGCGCTGCTGCCGTTGGTTTATGGATCGATAACAAGCGGAGCGCCGGCACCCGCCGCGCGGCTGCACAAGACGATTCAGGGGACGCATGACGCATGAGTCGGGTTTGCGCCTGGAGCTTGCCGAGCCAGGCGAGCAGGTGCATGCGCGCTACACGCCGCAGCCAGGCAGGCTGCCGCCGGACCAGGCCAGCCTGCGCCAATGCCTGGACAGCCTGGGCTGGGCCGGGGCGCGGCTGGATGCGCGCGCGGTGGCGCAGTTCCTGGCGCAATGCCAGCGCGCCGAGCATGAGATCGATGCCACCATCGGTGCGCTGATCGACGGCGCGTTCGAGCTCGACATCACCGCCGACGGCCTGGCCGTGCGGCTGACGCTGCTGCCAGCCGAAGGCGGCCGTCCGGTCGGCGCGGAGGACATCCGCTGCGCCGCGGCGGCGCGCGGCGTGGTGGCGCCGATCCAGACCCTGGCACTGGACGCCGCGCTGGCCGAAGGCCGTTGCGAGCTGCGCACCATTGCCGCCGGCGTCGCGCCGCGCCAGGGTGAGCCGGCGCGCTTCATCAACCTGCTCGAACCGCGCAAGCCGGCGCAGCCTGACGACGAGGCCGGCAAGGTCGACCTGCGCGACCTGGGCAACCTGCTGCTGGTCAGCCCCGGCACGCCGCTGATGCGGCGCGTTCCGGCGGTGCGCGGCAATGACGGCGTCGACGTATTTGGCAAGCCCGTCGCCGCCGATCCGGTCGATGACCCGCCCTTTGCCGAAGGCCTGACCGGCGCTGCCGCCGATGCCGACGATGCGGAGCTGCTGCGCGCGGTGATCGCAGGATCGCCGGTGGTGGGCGTGCACGGCATCTCGGTCAGCCCCGTGGTGCAGGTGGAATCGGTCGACCTGCACTCAGGCAACGTGGCGTTCGACGGCACGCTGCGCGTGTCGGGCGACATCCGCACCGGCATGTCGGTCAACGTCAGCGGCGACGTGGTGGTCGAGGGCACCATCGAAGCCGCCAATGTCGAGGCCGGCGGCAATGTCATCGTCAAGGGCGGCATCATCGGCAAGGCCGACACCGGCCGCACCGAAGGCGGCATCAGCCGCGCCAGCGTGCGCTGCAAGGGCGCGGTGAAGGCGCGCTTTATCGAAAACGCCGTGGTCGAGGCCGGCACCGAGGTCAACGTCGAAAGCGGCATCCGGCAGAGCGATGTTGCTGCCGGCGAGCGCATCGTGGTGGGCGGCACCGGCGCGCAGGGCAGCATCAGCGGCGGCCGCAGCCGTGCCTTGCTGGCGGTGCGCGCCGCGGTGCTGGGCGCACCGGCCGGCACCGCCACCAGCATCCAGGTCGGCCTGAATCCATTTGCCGACGCACAGCGCGCCGCGCTGGAAGCCGAGCGCCGCGGCATGCTGGCAGAGCAGAACAAGGTCAAACAGCTGGTGGATTTCTTTGCCAAGCATCCCGAGAAGGCCGTTGGCGACCTGCGCGAGAAGGCGCGCGCGACACTGTTCAAGCTGTCGCGTGACCTGTTCGAGCTGGAGGCACGCTTGACCGAACTGGGGCAGCAGATGCAGCCGGCCGCCGAGGCCGTGATCGACGCCGCGCGCCGCATCCATGGCGGCGTCACGCTGCAGGTAGGCAGCCGCGTGCTCAAAGTGATGGAAGACAAGCCTGGCGGCCAGATCCGCCTGGTCGACGACCGCATCGCCGTCAACTGAACGCGCGCTGTTATCCGCGGGGATTTGTACTATGCTGCAGTTATGTCCTGGGGTGCCGCAGGATGGGCGAGAGAGCTAGAGTCGGGCAGTGAATGAAGAAGCGGATCAGCACTCTGCGGAAGCGTTACACGGAACCAACTCACGTGGCACTGGAATAACCGGAAGGCCAGCCAGCAAGGCTGGCCTTTCTGCTTTCCGTGACAGCTGCCAGGCGAACTACACTGAAGGTGCAACCATTACCCAAAGGAGGTTGCTATGGCCGCGACCTTGATTACCGCGCTGGTCCTGATCGCCCTCGTTGCGTGCGCCGCATTTGCCATCTGGATGTTGCGGGAAAAGAACCCGACGCTGCTGCAGCAGCAGGAGCAGTCAGTGCGCACATGGTTTGATCACATGATCCATCGCCACTGACGCCTGGCGATTGGCTTTCGTGCAGCCCGCCGCAACGGCGGGCTTTTTCATGGGCTGGGGTTTATGCCGCCCGCAAACGCAGTTCATGCAAGCCGCTGCGCTCCACCCGGGTGCCGAGTGCCCGTCCCTCGTCTTCAAACATGGCCTGCAGCCACGCCATATCCACTTCGCGCGCGTAGGCCAGACGGAAATGGCTGCGCCGCAACGGCACCAGCCGCAGGTCGGCGCTGCCGCCGGCATCGAAGCTGACAAAGGCCATCAGCGCCAGGTCCGGCCGATATTCGTCGTAGCCACCGATGCCTTCGTAGTCGTTGATGAAATCGCCGCAGCCGTACAGGATCGGCTTGCCGGCATGCAGCTCAATCCCGAGCGGATGATGCGAGGAATGCCCGTGCACGATGTCGATTTCGCCGCCCTCTACCAGCGCGCGGGCGAAGGAGCGTTGCGCGGGGTCGATGTGGTAGCCCCAGTTCGGGCCCCAGTGGATCGATACCACCACGATGTCGCCGGCACGCCTGAACTTGCGCACCTGCGCGGCAATGCGTTCGCGCGATGCCACCGACCAGTCTTCCAGCAGGTTCACGCCGGAATGTCCGGCGCTGGCGCGCCAGGCCGCGGGGGTGCCGGCATTTTCCATGGCAAGGGCCAGCACCAGCACGCGGCCGCCGCCGGGCCGCGGCAGCAGTGCGGCGTGCGCCGCGCTTGCCTCGTCGGGGCCGGCGCCGGCATGCGCGATATGCGCGCCGTCCAGCGCTGCCAGCGTATCCGTCAGGCCCGCGCGTCCCCAGTCCATCACATGGTTGTTGGCCAGCACCGCGCAGTCGATGCCGGCGGCCTGCAGGCAGGCGACATTGCCCGGATGCATGCGATAGTGCACCGCCTTGCCGGGCCAGACATCGTCGCTGGTGGTGATGGCGGTTTCCAGGTTGACGATGCGCGGCCGCGCAGCGCGGCTTTCCAGTTCCGCCAGGGCATCGCCCCAGGGGTATTCCGGCGCGGCGGGGCGTGCGATCGGGCCGGCCTTATGCTCGGCCAGGCGCACGTAGTCGAGCGCTGAATGTACATACGATTCATGCAGCAGCGGCTGGCTCGGATGCGCGAGGATCTGGTCGATGCCGCGCCCGGTCATCACGTCGCCGCACAGGAACAGGGGAGGGTGGCTGGCTGTGTTCATGGTGCGGACGGACGGCGCGAGGGCGCCGTCCCGGCTGTTCATTCATGATAGGCCGGCAGGGTGGCGGGGCGGCATGAACGCGTTGCGGCACTTGCCATGGGGATTGTGCGCGTGGGGCCAGAGCCCCATTTACATTCAAGCGGTGACTGCCTTAAATGATCTAGTCATCGGTCCTCGTGGCCATTTCCCTGCACCCAGACGCCGCGCGCCGTCCGATGTTTCCAACCAGCATCGGGAGGCACACTATGGCCCAGCCATCGCAGGAACACATTGAGGCACTCAAGGCGCAGCTGCGCGGGCGCCTGCTGCAGCCGGACGACAGCGGCTACGACGAAGCGCGCCGCATCTGGAACGCGATGATCGACCGCCGTCCGCCACTGATCGTGCAGGCCGCGGGCGCTGCCGACGTGATCGCCGCGGTCAACTTCGCGCGCGACCATGGCGTGCTGCTGTCGATACGCGGCGGCGGCCACAATATCGGCGGGCTGGCGATCTGCGAGGACGGCATGGTGCTGGATCTGTCGCAGATGAAATCCGTGCGCATCGATCCCCACGCGCAACGCGGCTATGTGGAGCCCGGCGCCACGCTGCGCGATTTCGACCATGAGGCGCAGGCCTTCGGCCTCGCCACGCCACTGGGCATCAACTCCACCACCGGCGTGGCCGGGCTGACGCTCGGCGGCGGCTTCGGCTGGCTCAGCCGCAAGTTCGGTACCACCGTCGACAACCTGGTATCGGCACAGGTCGTGACCGCCGACGGCAAGCTGGTGCGCGCCAGCGCCGACGAGAACGCCGACCTGTTCTGGGCGCTGCGCGGCGGCGGCGGCAACTTCGGCGTGGTGACGATGTTCGAGTTCCGGCTGCACCCGGTCGGCCCCGAGATCTATGGCGGGCTGATCGTCTATCCGCTGGAACAGGCCGCCGCGGTGTTGCCGGCCTACCGTGAACTGTTCAAGTCGATGCCTGACGAGCTGACCGTCTGGGTAGTGCTGCGCCAGGCGCCGCCGCTGCCGTTCCTGCCGCCCGAGACGCACGGCAAGCCGGTCGCGGCACTGGCGATCTGCTATATCGGCCCGCCTGACAAAGGCCCCGAACTGGTCGAGCCGTTGCGCAAGCTCGGCACGCCCTATGGCGAGCATCTCGGCCCGATGCCGCTCACGGCATGGCAGCAGGCCTTCGATCCATTGCTGACACCGGGCGCTCGCAACTACTGGAAATCGCACAACTTCGCCGGGCTGGACGACGGCCTGATCACGATGCTGATCGAACAGATCGGCAAGCTGCCCTCGCCGCAATGCGAGGTCTTTATCGGCGCCATGGGCGGGCAGACCAACCGCGTCGCGCCCGATGCGACCGCCTATGCCAGCCGCGATGCCAACTTCATCATGAACCTGCACGGGCGCTGGGACGCGCCCGCTGACGACGACAAGTGCATCAGCTGGGCCCGTGAAGTGTTCCGCGCGGCAGCGCCCTTCGCGCTGGGCAGCGTCTATGTGAACTTCCTGACGCAGGAAGAAACCGACCGCATCGGCGCGGCCTACGGGCCCAACTACGACCGGCTGGTCGAGGTGAAGCGGCGCTATGACCCGGGCAACCTGTTCCGCCACAACCACAACATCAATCCGGCGGCGTAACTGGCGTAATCTGCAGGGACAGGCAGGAAGGCGGGGCAGGGCGGGTGGCCTGCCCCGCTTTCACGCGGCTGCAATACCGGCATGCGAGTATCGGCGCGACCGCGTTGTATCCACAGGGAGAGCAGATCAGATGAGACCGGGCGAAGCAGAGCTGGTGCGGCGCATCCACAACGAGGTGGCCGACTACTACGACGAAGAGATCGAACTGGAACTGGACGACCGCGAAGCCAGCGAGGCCTTCGGCGATCCGGTGCACCTGGACGACGAGGCCGAGCAGGACAGCCGCCGCCACTATTTCCGCGAGCTGTTCCGCCTGCAGGGCGAACTGGTGCGGCTGCAGAGCTGGGTGGCAGCCACCGGACACAAGATCGTCATCATCTTCGAAGGACGCGACGCCGCCGGCAAGGGCGGCGTGATCAAGCGCATCACGCAGCGCCTGAACCCGCGCGTCTGCCGCGTGGCGGCGCTGCCAGCGCCCAACGACCGCGAACGCACCCAGTGGTACTTCCAGCGCTACGTGGCACACTTGCCCGCCGCCGGCGAGATCGTGCTGTTCGACCGCAGCTGGTACAACCGCGCCGGCGTCGAGCGCGTGATGGGCTTCTGCTCCGACGACCAGTACGAGGAGTTCTTCCGCTCAGTGCCCGAGTTCGAAAGGATGCTGGTGCGCTCCGGCATCCGGGTGATCAAGTACTGGTTCTCGATCACGCACGACGAACAGCGCCTGCGCTTCCTCAGCCGCATCCACGATCCGCTCAAGCAGTGGAAGCTGAGCCCGATGGACCTGGAATCGCAGCGCCGCTGGGAGGACTACACCAAGGCCAAGGAAATCATGCTCGAGCGCACGCATATTGCCGAGGCGCCGTGGTGGGTGGTGCAGGCCGACGACAAGAAGCGCGCACGGCTGAACTGCATCCATCACCTGCTGAGCCAGGTGCCCTATGCGGAAGTGGAGGCGCCCAGCGTGGTGCTGCCGGGGCGCGAACGGCATGAGGACTATGTGCGGCAACCGGTGCCGAAGGAGATGATCGTTCCGGATGTGTATTGAGGGAACAGCCCCTAGGGTTTGCACGGGTGCGCCATCGTCCCCCTGGGGTAGGCGGCTACCTATAATGAAAACAGCCACCTGTAAATCCAAGGGTGGCCGTTATCGTGGAACTGCTAGTTTTTTGGGCGGCCATGGTTGCTGCCTACCTCCTGATGAAGCGTGCCGGCTGCTTCAGCCAGCCGGTGCTTTATCCCGATTTCGACCATCCTTTCCGTTACTGGTGGGCGCATCGGCTGGGGCGCCCGCTGCCACCGCCGACTTTGCCCGATCACAGGCAACAAAAAACCCGGAGAGCGTGATGCTGTCCGGGTTTGCTTGTGTGGGCGATGCCCTGGAATTCTGTGGTGCCGAAGAGAGGAATCGAACCCCCGACCTTCTCATTACGAAGCACGGAACCGGTACGCCACGGCGCCGATTCTACTACGGTTCTACTCCGCTTCTACTACGGTTCTACTCCGTTTCGCTAATGTGGCTGCTACGGTACTGGGGCGGCGCGCCGACGCGTCGGTCGTCTACACTGAAAATGCCACTGCCACGCGGTGGCCGTTTCACCAAAGCATGGGCGGGTAACACCGCCCACTTTTTTGTCCTGCCGGGTCTGCCCGTGCCACAGCGCCGCAACGGCGCAGCTACCGACCCGGGGCACACCGTGGCCGTCGTTCAGCCTCGCGGCGCGGCCCGGTTCTTTTTTGACGGTGCGACATGCCCGGGCTGATATATTGCTGCCCGGGTCCACGCGTTCACCGCAAAAACAACATGGCACAAGAAATAATCCTGATTGGGAAACTCATGGTCCGGTCGTCCGCAAAAGGATCGGAAAAAATCGATGCGTTCGCGGGCTGGATGCTGGCCGCTTACGCTGCGGTGCTGGCGTTCATGCTCGGCAAGATTGGGGAGTTGGCCGACTACCTTGCCCCGACGACGCTTCCCATGCTGGTGCGTCTGTTCCTCGCCGCGATGGTCTGCGCCATCGTCACAAAGTTTGTGTCCCTGTTTATAAGTTCCCTGAACGGCGGCGCCGAAGCAGGGGACAGCGCCGTTAAATCAATGGGCGGTGTGCCCCTTAACCTAGACGTGTTGCTGGCAGAGTTGGAAAAGTCCGCGTGGGGCTTGAACAAATGGGGTATCCGGTGGGCGGTCAAGCGGATGCGCCAAGGGGATTTCGCTTGCACCGGACGGCTTGCCGGCAAAGCCTTGCAGCTTCAATCAGTTCTCACGCTGGTGCAGTCGGCCATCACGTTTTGCGCGGTGTGGGCGCTGTATCGGGGTCTTGTGATTTAGCAGCGCGCCGGGCGCCGGCATCACGGGCCGCTTGCCGAGCGGCGGTCCTGCGGTGTCGCTCCCCCATGCTCGCCACCAGCCTTAGAATATCTGTACTACGAAAATAGCCAAAGATAAGCATGAGCAAGCACGAAGGGTTGTCACGCGTTGCAAAGGCGCTGCGGGGGCTTGGTGTTGTCTGGATGTTGTTCTGCATTGTCGGCGCTGCGATATTCGCTTGGGGCGGGGAGCGACGGTCGTTGACCCGCGACGAACAAATCGCACTCTATGAAAGGCAGGTCGGCCATAGCATCGAAAATGACCTGCGCAATCTGCCGACCGCAACAGACAAAGACGATGCTTTTACACGGTTTATGGGTGGAAGCCGCGTCCTGGCAGCAGAGGAGCAAAAGACTCAGATTCTGGAAAAACACTTCGGCGGAACAAAGCCAGAAATGCGGGAAGCCGACTGGGTTGCGGCTGGCGTTTTCCTCGCGGCAGGGCTTATAGGATTTGGTTTTGTTTGGGGGCTTGGGTGGATCGTTGCCGGCTTTGCGTCTTGAACACCAAATATTCCGGGGAAAGAACGTGTGCGAGCCAAATTCGCTGTGTTTCGAGCTTTTGAAAGGGGCGCCGGTCGCGTTCATTACGCTGGTCATCGGTGGCGTTGCCGGGTTCATCGCATGGCGCCAGTACCGAGTCGCCAAGGCGAAACTGAACTTCGATCTCTTCGAAAGACGACTTGCCATCTACGACGCGGTGATTTTCTTCATTGAGAAAGGGGGCCAGAACCTCCACAACCCGGCGCCCTACTGCGTCACGTTCAACAACGACACGGCGGCGGCAAGATTTCTGTTTGGCCCTGAAGTTGCGACGTATGTTGAGACGGTACGCAAGACCTACTTGGAAATGGCTCAAATGCAGCGAAAATTGACACCCGGCGATCCCGACGGGGCGGTAAAGGAAATCACGAAGAAAGACGAATGGCTTCGTGCTCAATTGACTGACGCAAAGGGCGTGTTCGGAAAGTATCTCGATTTCTCTAAGTGGTCGTAGCGTGACGCTCGCGTTCAGGGGCGCGGCGTTCGTCCTTCGTCATGCAATCCCGATGTCATGAAAAAAGGGGCGACGGCCCCAAGCCGTCGCCCCTTCCCGTTATTGCATGGTTCCGCTGTCGCGGTGAATCATCCAGAATTCCGCTTCGGACAACGGCCGGAGCCGATGCCCGCCCGGCACTTGCTGCAATTCAAAGACACCAAGGCATAAGGCATCGTCCGCCATGACGCCGCACAACAGCTTGGACGCCTTGGCGTAGAACTGGACCTGTACCGGGTCTTCGATTTCCAGCCCTTGCCGCTTCTGCGCTTCGAGCATGTCCAGCACTGCCCCTGCCACATGCTTGGCAGCTTTGCGCGACAGCGGAAAACCGTCTTCCACAAACAACGTGATGGCTCGCATAAATCCTCCATTCGATTGAACCGATTGAAGGACGCGAAGGGCAACACATCCCGAGCCGTTGCCTTCGCATCGTGGCGCAGATGCGCCCCGTGCCAAGCCTTGCCGCGTACCCGCCCGACGGGGTGCCGGGCTTCGTCAGGATGCACGGCCGATTCTACCGGCCCATCCACGTTCACGGATTAGGGTTAGCGGCTGTTGCGGCGGTGGTGCTGGTTGCCGTGGTGGCAATGGATGCCGGCGCCGATATTCCACGTGTGGGCGGCGCCTAGGCTTACCCGTCATTACTGCGGTACGTTGGACAGTCACCATAAAAAAAAGCCCCCGGGGACCGGGGGATACCCCGGGGGCTGTAAATGCGGGGCGAACATCAGCTCCCCGCGTATTCCATGCTGGACGATGGTCCCTGGATAAGCATCCGCCATAGTGTCTACACTGTTGCCGCAAGAAGATTGTTTCAATGACGAACAGGAGAATTACCCGGATTCAGACCGGACTTGCCTCAGTAATGCAGAAAATTGTTCAAAAATCGGATACGTTCGCAGACTCTGCAAACGACTATCAAGGATAGTTAGTATAAATTGCGCGATCCATAGCGATAGTTCACGAAGATTGCATGGTCGGCCGATTTGGGGGGCGATTTTTCGGACTTTTTTCGCGTTGCTGAGCGAGGCCCGCTGGCGCACTTGCGTGGCGCTTTCGCCACCGCCCCCCCCGCCGCGTGATGCCCGCGCGACTCGCAGGACGCGCCAGAACGCGCTGTGGGCGATTTTTCTGTCGTTGACCGGTAGCCACTGGCTTGCGGCGTTCGTGGCGCCACGGGGTAGGATTCAAGCGGCAGCCGCATGGGTCGCAACATCGGCCGGGCGCTTGCTCGTGCTGTAGCAGTGCCAGCACAGCAACCGCAGGTTGGACATGACCAACCCAAGTTCCGGGTGGGTGGCGCGCGGCTTGACGTGGATCAGCCTGCCGCCAGCGTGCCGCACGTCCGCGCCGCAGCACAGACACGTGAACGCATCGCGCCTCATGACGGCGCGCCGTACCTTGCGCCACGCCTCGGACTGGTAGAAATCGGCATCGGGTGTCATGTCAGGCGGCCTCCTGTTGTTCGTCGTCGGATTGCATGGCGGCCAGCAGCACCAGCGCGCAGCGGCATGTCACACCGTTGTCCAGGTGGTTGGCCATCGTGATGCGCAGGGACGGCGGCGGCGTGGCGGCGATGCGCTGCGCGAGGTCGGCAACAGCGGCTAGCAGCGCGCAGGCATCGCGGCACCGAACGCACTTCACCCGACCCGCCAGCGTGGTGTGGCGTTGCTCCACGCTCAATTGGAAGCCCCTGTGGCCGTGCCGCTCGGCCACGCACACAAACAGGCCGGGGCCGCGCCGTTCGTACTCGCGCCATTGCAACGCGCGGCCGTTCTTGGCGTCCATGCGCGATGCCGGGCCATCGCCGCTTGTAGCGGCAGCGGTGAACATTTCCATGGCTCAGGACTCCACCGCGCCAACCACACCAGCGGCGCGCACGCGCGGCTTGACTGATTTGGCCGCTGTCTCCAAGGCGGCGATGCGGTCTTCCGCGTCCGTGATGCGTTCCACCAACACGTCAATTAGCGGTCCCAATGCACGCCATTGCTTTGGCGTCAGGCCGGAAAGAATCTTGTCAGTTTTAAAGGTGTCAGTTTCGAAGGACATTTTCCGTACCCCTTAAATTCCAGTTGGGGAATTTCCCCAGTTGGATGGCCGCGTTCGGCGGCACTGCGCAGTATGGTCATGACTTCCGTGACATGGCCCACGACTTCGCGCAGTGCCTTGCCTTGCTGCGCGAGTAGGTCCGCCAGTTGCTTCTGACGGGCCTCTACTTCGCGCAGTCGTTCGGCATAGGACGCCATCAAGCCAGCGATAGCTTCCTTTTCCTTTGCGGACATACCTATCGCATCACCACGTGGCGCCAGTCAGCAGGGCCACGCGGCCGGCGCGGCGCTGCATCCACGACAGCGGCAGCACCATGCGGACACCGAAGGCGCCGATTTGCCACAGGGATGTGACAGGCGATGCCGCAGCGCCGGCACCATCCACGGTGGCGGTCGGGGCATCGTTCATATGCACCACGCCTTCTTCCGTGCGGCTGATTTCCACGGCATCGCCAACAGAGAACACAAGGTCTTGCCCGTCCAGATACGCGACAGTGCCGGCTGGCACGTGCCCGCTCAAGATGACTTGCGCGCGCCCGATGACGCCGCCTTGCAGGATGTTGGCCGCCGCCGCGCCAATGCTTTGCACATCGTTTATCAGGAACACCGGCCGGATTGCGTTGGGCACGTTGCCCACCAATTTGGCAAGGTCGGCCGCTGCGTCTGCACTGCCGGCAATTGCGGTCACGCCTGCGAACAGGCCGCCCGGTGCGGCATCGGTGCCGGCATCGTCGGACAGCAACACCAGATCACCGCCCGCGCTAATGACCTCGCGCGTGATGGCTTCCACCAGCGGCGAGGCACCGGGGACGTTGGCCAGTTCCTGCGAGTAGGCCGCGATGACAGCCAATTTCTGTGTGCGGAAATTCGGGCCACCGAAGGCGCCGGCCATCACGGGAATGGGTTGGCCTTCACCGACGAACGCGGCCGCCGTGTCATCGGTGCGAGTGGGCACCCGGATGCCTGGACCTGCGTCTATCTTGATGGCGTTGGCCAGCAGTTGGCCAAGGACGCTATCGGGCAACGATGTCACGTATGCGGCCACGGCTTCGCGCACCAGTTCTTGCGCCCATCCCGGCGTCACGGTATCGGCCGGCGCCTGCGCGGCCTTGAGCATCGCGCCCACATCGGTACATCCGGTGTCACCCGCAGCGTATGCGCGCACGGTGGCGGCCAACACGACAGCGAAGGGGGAACCGTTGCGGCCTTTGGTGATGTTGAGTTGCATTTTCCGTACTCCAAAATTGATTTGGTTTTATTGCTTGGCCTCGCGGCACGCTTGGTCAAAGCCGGCGCGCACTGCCACGCCGATACGCAATTGCATTTCCTCCGCTGCGTCCTCGAAGTCTTCCGGCATCAGCACTTCCACAGGGCAGGGCGTGCAGCCTTCTGAGAACAGCGCCATACCGGCCACCTGCGCGATAACCATTAGCTGTTGTTCCGTCAGTGCTTCCGCGTCCCACCGATAGCGCCCGGCTTCAACATGGAGCCAGTAAGCGTCACGGCCACAGGGATAGACCACGATGCGCGGGGCCTCTTCGTCGTCGTGAGTGCTGACCGTCATTGCTGGCCCTCCACCATGTAGCGCGCAATCGCGGCACGCAGTTTGTCTGCCCGGTCGTCCATGGGGCAGGTGTAGCCGGCTACCTGCATCACGATTACCAGCGCATCAAATGCGGTCGCTATGTCTGCGGCTTGCGCGGGGTTGGCGGACTCGTACACCGCGAACCAATCGCGGTCTTGTTGCGTCAGCCCGCCAAATGTTGTTTGTGTTGCCATGCGCATGTCTCCGTGTCTGTAATTCAGCGTAGGGGGTCGGTTTACCGTTTACAAGTCGGCCATGGAAAACCTAGCTGGCAGGCCCATCGCTCGCGGTTGGCAACATGCCGGCCAACCGGCCTCCCACCGATTCTTCAAACTCAAAGACAGGTTCCGCCATCGTGCGGCGAAACTTCGAAATCGGATGTTTGCGAATCTCCGGCGTCGCAAGCCAGCACCCTTGCTGCGTCTCCAACACCATGGCCACGACTTCACAGCTTCCCGGCATGTCTTTGACGCTGCCAGAATATGGGGTGCCGGACTCCGCTGTTGCGTGCCATGCTTCGGACACGAAGAAGACGAAGTGCGCCCCAACGATGCGTGCTGCATGTTGGATATGGCCGCGTGTCGCATCGCCATCGTCCTCGGGCACGGGAAAGATGTGCATTCCGTTGTCCGAGAAAAGGAACGCCACCGGGTCAATCTCTTGCCCTTTTTCCAGCCACTTGCGCACCATCGAAACGATGGCATCAATGTGCGGCTTGGCCTCGGGGGGGACGGGGAATGTGGTCATCGTCATGGTGGTGTCTCCGGTAGTGGTCAAACTCTGGTGGTGGGTGCGAACACTCCGCGCGGGAACAAGGCTTCGATTGCCTGCATGAAAACCATGGTGGACGGATCGCACCATTGCTTCTCTGCAAGGACTTCCGACAGCGGCACCGGCCGCCACAGGTCCGGCAACAGGCAATGGAAATCCTGGCCAAGCACCACGAAGACGTGGCCGTATTCGCAAACCAAGCCGGCTTCGGCATCGCCAAGTGCGGCCAGTCGAAAGGTGCGGCGCAGCGGGCAGCACAGGTCGCGCACGTCCGCAGGATCGGTCGATACGACCCATTGCCCGGCTTGCCCGGCCTGTTCGATGTGCCGCAACAATTCGCCGCCAGTGTTGGGCCACGCTGGCGCGCGCGCGGCTTCGCTTTGATGCGTCATGGTTGGTTCTCCTTTGGGGGGTGGTCGGCTTCGCCAGCTACAAGGCGTTCGTATCGCGCACGGTCTTCGGGGAAATCGGATAGCGATTTGCGAGTACTGCGCTTGTGAGGCTTCGCGGGTGTCGCCACGCCCGTTAGTGCCTTGGCAATGCCGCGTGTTGCTTGCCACTCGCGCTGCCACTTCGGTGGTGGTCGCGGTGGTACTGGTGGGGGTGGGCGTTCCATGCGCTGGACTTCGGGAACGATCCCGGCACGCGCCCGCGCTTCGTGGATGCGCGCACCGAAATGCTCGGCTTGGGCTTGCAGGGAAACAGCGGGTGCGCGGCGCAATCGGTCGAGAATGTCCGACCGCAGGTCAGCCGGCCATGCTTCAAGGTCCGCCAGTTCGCTGGCCCACTGCTGGCACTGCGACAGCCACAGGCGCACGTCTTCGGGGGGAGGTAGGCGGTCCATGGTCAGCCCACCATGCCGCCCGACTGCGGCGCCGCGTCGTCCTGCGATGCGGCAGGCGAACCCTTCTCTGCAAGCCGCTTGTGCCTATCGTCGCCCGGCGCGCCAGGGGTTGGCGGTGAAGCGGAATTTGCAACGGTCGCGGCCTCGCGCGCGACCACAGACGTATCTGAAACCCCTATGTTTTGTTTGTAGTTTGTAGTTAGCTTTGCTGTAGGTTTTTCAGGCGGAAAGCTATAGGTTTGCTGTAGGTTTTCCTCAAACCCGGCGTCATCAAAACCGGTAGCTTTTCCCGCGCCGCCGTCCGCGCCGTTGCCATCGAAAACCTGTAGGTTTTTTTCCTTGCGTGGCCGGCCACCCTTCTTTCCGTTGGCCCGCTTGGTTTCCCGGTAGGCGCGCTGGGTCGCAACTTGGTCGATGACACGCGGATTGACCCATCCTTCCGGGGTCTGGACGAAGTACCGTTCAAGGACATCCGCCACCGCGCGGCGCTGCAAGTTGGTTGTGGCGCCAATGCGCTTGCACAAACTACGTATGTCTAGTTCCAGCGGGTGTTCGGTGTCGTAGTGAATTTCTAGTAGGCGTCTTAGGGCAAGGTCTTCGGTCCATGACAGGCCGCGCGTGGTGGCCGCATAGTCACGGTGGAACCACAGGTAGTAGTTCATCACTGCTCCCCAACAGGCCGCACCGGGCCATGGGCATAGCGTGGTTCTACCTTCCACCACCCCGGCGCGAGGGGCGCGGCCTTCCCGTGCGCCGGGAACAGTGCGGCATGGGTCAGGCCAAGCGCGTGCAGGATGTCGGATAACGGGCAACACTTAATGCAGTGCAATCCCGTCTGGCCGTCGCCATTCGTGCGGATCAACATATCGGACTCACACACGGGACAGTCCGCCACCCATTCGCAGTAGTTGCGCCGCACTGCATTGCGTACCTTGTTCAAGATGTCCGGTTGTGCCATGTCTAGAACCATGTAAAGAGTTTTGGGCAAAGCTCCGCCCATTCCGCCCGGCCAATGCCGGGCGGGTCTATCGCACTTGGTTCGTTCCGTTTTCGTGTTGCTGCGCTGGCGCGTTCTGGGTCGCGCTCAGTGTGGTGTCGCTACGCGTTGGCTTGTTCGCGCGCTGCGCGGTAGGCGGCTTCGCGCGTAGCCTGTTTCTGCGAGCGGCGCCGAATCTGTTCAACGACTGCCGCAAACAGGCCGGATTCGTCGGTGGTGTAGTAGCGTTGTCGGATGCGGAAAATCAGTCCGCGCTCCAATAGTTCCGTCTTGAATTCGCGGTCCCGCAGGTGCCATTCGAATCCGTGGTCAGACGCAAATAGAACGCTGCCCGTGGTATTGCGCCACGTTTCGCCGTCACCCATGACGGGCTTGACTTGGGGAGGGGGTGTTACCTTGCCGTTGTTCTCCATGGTGTATGTCCCTGTTGATGGTTGCCAGTACCGGCGCGGCCCGGTGCGCCTGCAATCCATCAAAGGAAACAAAAAAGGTCGCCACAATGTGGCGACCTCGAAAACTCGGCTATATCAATTTTAGGGTGATGGGCGACGCTGGCTGTAGGCGGCTACAGCCTGTTTGATGACGGTAAGGCCGCGTTTGGGTACATGTTGCGCCATGACATCTGCATACAGTGCCGTCACCTTCGGCTGTCTGTCTGGTGCAATGAGCAATTCCCGGCCGTATAGTTGATCAAACAAGCTGGCGATCCGGCGCTTTTCGTCCTCGCTAGCTGCCTTGTCGTTGCGCGTCTTGCGTGCATCCACGCGCTTGTCCAATCCTTGCCGCATCAACTCGCCGGCCGGCCCTCGAAAAAACGATGCCAGTTCTTCGGAAATTGCAACGCGCAGAAGTCCTCGGCGTGTGTCTTCCGGTAGGCCTGCAGAACGGTGCAGCGCGTCAGCGGCGGCAAGATGCAACGCGCATTCCAGTCCTCGATGCATTTGTTGGATGGGTTCGCCTACTACCACCGTAGCGTCATTCGCCAGCACATTGACTAGGTGATAGTGTCCATCCGCCCCCCGCTTTGGCTTATTCGTTGTCATGCGATATTTCCGAGTACGCGGCCAACCAGTGCGGCCTTCGTGTCTGTCGTCAGGTGGCTGTATCTCCGCGTCACGTCCAAAGTCTTGTGGCCTAGCACGTCCGCGATTTCCAATAAAGACGCGCCGGACTGCGCCAAATACGATGCGCAGGAATGCCGCAGATCATGGAAGCGGAAGTTCTCGATGCGAGCGGATTTCATGGTCACGGCCCACGCCTTGTTGGGCTGGAACGGCTTTGCGCCGTCCCCTGTGGTGGCGGGGAACAGGTAGGCATCCGGCTTGCCCTTGCCGAAACGTTTGATTTCGGTGATGACAGCAGGCACTAACGGCAAGACGCGTTGGTGCCCGTTCTTAGTCGCGTGCAGGTGGGCGGTGCCGGCATCCAAGTCCAAGTCCCGGTAGCGCAGATTGAGCATTTCGGACTTGCGCGCCCCCGTGGTCAGGGCCAGCAGGACCAGCAGATAGAGGCGCGGCCATGTCGAAGCGCGGCACATGGCGAGCAAGCGGCGGCGTTCGTCTTCGGACAGGAACCGGGTGCGAGCGTTGTTGGTCGGCAGGCCCGGGATTTCACGGCATGGATTGGTCCAGCCGCGTGGCATCATGCGGCGCTGTTGTGCCCACGTCAGCAGGGCAGACAACACGACCTTGGCCCGGTTGACGGTGGCGGGCTTGGGCAAGCCGCATTCCTTGTATCGGGGCGTGCCGTCTTCGTGCTTGCCAAGGTATTTCATCACCGGCGTGGCGGCGATGTCGTCCAGCACGTTGTGGATGACGTCGGCATCCAATTCCGAGGCAATTTCGTCGCCTAGGTAACTGGTCCAGCGGGCAAGTACGGGGGCGCGGGTCGCGTCACGACCGGCGTAGGCCGCCATGTACGCGTCCGCAAGTTCGCGGACCGTCAGGCGTTGGCGCGAAGGGGCATCGCGTAGGGCGTGCACCTTGGCGGTGGGATATGCCGGATGGGCAGCCGGCAGCACAACTTTACGGCTTTGGGTGGAAGTCTGGATCGTCATAGAGCACCTCATTCGTTGTAAGGTGTGACGAACCGGAAAACCGCGCCGGTATTGGCTTTGGTGCCGAAGAGAGGAATCGAACCCCCGACCTTCTCATTACGAATGAGCTGCTCTACCGACTGAGCTACTTCGGCAACATGTTCCGGTGAACTGGAACAGCCCGCAATAGTAGCAGCGTTTTTCCGCCTTGTGAACCCCTTGTGTGTCGCCCGTGCCATCCGGCCGGGGCCAAAAGAAAACGGGGCGCCACCTGGGCGCCCCGTCCTGTTGCCGCTCGGCCGGAATCAGGCCTTGTCTTCGGCTTCCAGGTGGTAGCGGGTGACGCGTTCCACTTCGTTCTTGGAGCCCAGGATCACGGAGACGCGCTGGTGCAGTTTTTCGGGCTGCACGTCCATGATGCGCTGGTGGCCGTTGGTGGCGGCGCCGCCGGCCTGTTCAACCAGCATGGCCATCGGGTTGGCTTCGTACATCAGGCGCAGCTTGCCGGGTTTTTCCGGCTCGCGCTTGTCCCACGGGTACATGAAGACGCCGCCGCGGGTCAGGATGCGGTGCACGTCGGCGACCATCGAGGCGACCCAGCGCATGTTGAAGTTCTTGCCGCGCGGGCCTTCTTCGCCGGCCAGGCATTCGTCGATATAGCGGCGCACGGGCGGGGCCCAGTGGCGCATGTTCGACATGTTGATGGCGAATTCCTTGGTGTCGTCCGGGATCGTCACATTGGAGTGCGTCAGCACGAAGCTGCCTGCCTCGCGGTCGAGCGTGAACATGTGCACGCCGTTGCCGACGGTCAGCACCAGGGTGGTCTGCGGGCCGTAGACAGCGTAGCCGGCGGCGACCTGGTGGGTGCCGGGCTGCATGAAGTCGGCCTCGGTCACGGTCTGGCCCGGCTTGGGCATGTGCAGCACCGAGAAGATGGTGCCGATCGAGACGTTGACGTCAATGTTCGACGAGCCGTCCAGCGGGTCGAACATCAGCAGGTATTCGCCCTTCGGGTAGCGGTTGGGAATCTCGTAGAACGATTCCATTTCTTCCGACGCCATCGCGGCGAGGTGGCCGCCCCATTCGTTGGCGTCGAGCAGCACT
This sequence comes from Cupriavidus sp. FW305-3-2-15-C-LB2, assembly GCF_058787575.1. NCBI lineage: Bacteria > Pseudomonadati > Pseudomonadota > Betaproteobacteria > Burkholderiales > Burkholderiaceae > Cupriavidus > Cupriavidus sp. FW305-3-2-15-C-LB2. Next base: position 37,573 of record NZ_JBYSZW010000020.1, on the reverse strand, counting down.
TCATTGGCGATCACGTCCAGCTTCTGCTGGGTTTCGCCCTGGACATTGCCGGTGCCGGCCGAGCCCAGCACGCCGGCGAGGGCGCCCTTGCTGACAGCGTTGGAAATGGCCTTGCAGGCGCGCGCGACCACTTCGATCAGCAGCCGCAGTTCGGGCTGGATCGTGTTGTGCTTGCGCTGCTCCTCGACCAGGTAGCGGGTGAGGCTGATGCGAGTCATGGTTGGTTCTCCTTGGATGGCCGCAATTCTACATGCCCGGCCGCGCTTGGCCGGGCAAAGGGGGCGTTGGCGGGCCTCCTTGTGTCGTTCCCGCCGCTCAGGCGGCCAGCGCCTTGCCCACGATCTCGCGCACGTCGCGCGACAGCGTGCTGCTGGCGGCGACGCGTTCCAGTTCGGCGCGCATGCGGTCGCGCAGCGCCAGTTCGTACTTCTGCCAGCGGTCCATCACCCGCGCCAGGCGCGCCGCCACTTGCGGGTTGATGGCGTCGAGCGCCAGCACCTGGTCGGCCCAGAAGCGGTAGCCTGAGCCGTCCTGGGCGTGGAACTGGGCCGGGTTGCCGGAGCAGAAGCTGAAGATCAGCGAACGCGCGCGGTTGGGGTTGCGCAGGTTGAAGGCGGGGTGCTCCATCAGCGCGAGCACGGTGTCGATGGTGCGCTTGCCGGCGTGCGGGCCGACTTCACCGCGCTGCATGCCTTGCAGCGAGAACCATTTGTCGATCACCAGCGGGTCGTCCTCGAAGCGCTCGTAGAAGTCCGCCAGCGCGTGCTCGCGGCCGGGGGCGAAGCTGTTGACCAGCGCCGACAGCGCGGCGAAGCGGTCGGTCATGTTGTCGGCGTTCTGGTACTGCTGCTCGGCCAGCGCCTGCATTGCGGCATCGCCGCCGTCGGCCAGGTAGCCGAGCGCCAGGTTGCGCAGTGCGCGCCTGGCGGCGGAGGTGGCATCGGGCGAGTAGGCGCCCGGCGTGGCGTTGCCCTCGTAGGCGGCGAGCCAGTCGGCCTGCAGCGCGCGCGCCAGGCCTTCGCGCATGAACTGGCGGGCGCGGTGGATGGCGGCGGGATCGGCCACGCCCATGCGCTCGGCCAGGTAGGCCTCGGCGGGCAGCACCAGCGCCTGTTCGCGGAAGGCGGGGTTGAGCGTGTCGTCGGTGAGCACGGCGCGCATGGCCTGCACCAGCGCGGGATCGAGCTTGAGCTCGCGCCCGGCCTGGACCTCGGCCACCAGCTGCAGCAGCGCGCGCGTGGCCAGGCGCTGGCCGGCTTCCCAGCGGTTGAAGGCATCGCTGTCGTGCGACAGCTGGAAGGTCAGCTGCGCGTCGGTGTACTCGGCATCGACGATCACCGGCGCCGAGAAGTTGCGCAGCAGCGAGGGCAGCGGGGCACTGGCGCCGCGCGGCAGGTTGATGAAGCGGAAGCTCTGCTCGGCCTGCGTGAAGTCGAGCACGCGCGTGGTCGCCCCGGGCGTGCTTTCGCCTTCGAGCTGCAGCGGCAGGTCCTTGCCGTCTGCGCCAAGCAGTCCGAGCGCGAACGGGATATGGAAGGGCTGCTTCTCGGGCGTGCCGGCGCGGGTCTCGATGCCGACCTTGGGGCAGCGCTGCGACAGCGTCAGGGTCAGGCTGCCGTCGTCGCCGTTCCAGTCCGTGCGCGCCGTCACCACCGGGGTGCCGGCCTGGCTGTACCACAGGCCGAACTGCGTCAGGTCGCGGCCGTTGGCATCGGCCATGGCCGCGCGGAAGTCGTCGCAGGTGACAGCCTGGCCGTCATGGCGCTGGAAGTACAGGTCCATGCCCTTGCGGAAGCCCTCGCGGCCGAGCAGGGTCTGGTACATGCGCACGACTTCGGCGCCTTTCTCGTACACGGTGACCGTGTAGAAGTTGTTGATCTCTTCGTAGCTGTCGGGGCGCACCGGGTGCGCCATCGGGCCGGCGTCCTCGGGGAACTGCACCTGGCGCAGCACGCGCACGTCCTCGATGCGCTTGACCGCGCGGCCGGATTCCGAGCCCATCATGTCGGCCGAGAACTCCTGGTCGCGGAACACCGTCAGGCCTTCCTTGAGCGAAAGCTGGAACCAGTCGCGGCAGGTCACGCGGTTGCCGGTCCAGTTGTGGAAGTACTCGTGGCCGACCACCGCCTCGATATTGGCGAAGTCGGTGTCGGTGGCGGTCTGCGCGTTGGCCAGCACGTACTTGGTGTTGAAGATGTTCAGGCCCTTGTTCTCCATCGCGCCCATGTTGAAGTCGCCCACGGCGACGATCATGAAGCGGTCCAGGTCCAGTTCCAGCCCGAAGCGGCGCTCGTCCCAGCGGATCGAATGGATCAGCGAATCCATGGCGTGGCGGGTCTTGTCGAGGTCGCGCGCCTCGACCCAGACCTGCAGCAGCTTGTCCTTGCCGGAGGCGGACTGGATCCGTTCCTCGATGCATTCGAGCTTGCCCGCGACCAGCGCGAACAGGTAGGCCGGCTTGCGGAACGGGTCTTCCCATACGGCTTCATGGCGGCCGTCGGGCAGTTCGCGCTGGCCCACCAGGTTGCCGTTGGACAGCAGCACCGGATAGGCGGCGCGGTCGGCGCGCAGCGTGACGCGGTAGGTCGCCATCACGTCGGGGCGGTCCAGGAAGTAGGTGATGCGGCGGAAGCCCTCGGCTTCGCACTGGGTGAAGAAGTTGCCGTTGGACACATACAGGCCCGACAGCGTGGTATTGGCCGCGGGCTGGCAAGCGGTGGTGATCTCCAGCGTGCCCTGCGCCGGCAGGCCGGGGATGGTCAGCGTGCCGGCATCCTGGGTCGCGTCGGCGACCGGCTTGCCGTCCAGGCTGACGCCGATCAGTTCGAGTTCCTCGCCGGCCAGCACCAGCGGTGCGTCGGGCGCGCCGGCCTGGCGCGCGAAGCGCAGCGTGCTGGTGACCACGGTGCGCTGGGGATCGAGGTCCAGCACCAGTTCGGCGTGGTCGATGGCGAACGGCGGCGGGGTATAGTCTTTGCGATAGACGGTAACGGGCGTGTCGGTGCGCAGCATGGAAAGATCCTGTCTTCGGAAGACCGTTAGGAAAGGGGGCGGGCCATGCGCGCGGCAGCGAAGCATGGCGCTGAAGTCCTCATTGTAGCCAAGGGGTCGGGGCGCGGCCCGGCGCGGCACGGCATCGGCATGCTGCGGGGAATTCCGCGCCGGCGGCGTGGTCTCAGAGACACGTGGGTATTCAGAGGAAAGCGAGGTAGCACTATGTGGCAGCGCGCAGGCGGTGTCGGCAATGCGGGAGCGGCAGGCGCGTGGCCGGGGCCGCGCGGGTGGTGGGGGGCGATGGCGTTGCTGGCGGCGCTGCTGCTGTCGGGGTGCGCCAGCACCGTGGTGACCGATGTCACGGCGTTCCGCCAGCCCGGTTGGCAGAACGATGCGCCGCGCACCTACAGCTTCGAGCGCAGCGCCGAGCAGGCGGCGCAGCTGGACCGCCAGACCTATGAGCAGTGGCTGGCCACGGCGCTGGCGGGGATCGGCTTCGAGCAGGTGCCGGCGAAACAGGCGCGCTATCGCGTCAGCATGGATTTCGATGCCGCGCCCGGCATCGTGCGCGTGGCCGAGACCGTCTACCCGGACCCGTGGTACGGCCCGTGGGGCCCGTACTGGGGGCCTGGCTACTACCGCCCGTACGGGCCCTGGGGTCCGTGGGGCCCATGGGGCCCGGGCTACTGGCCGCCGCAGACCGTGGTGCGCGACATTTCGGTGACGTTCTCCAGCCTGCGGGTGTATTTCAGGGATGCGGCCAGCGGCAAGCGGGTCTACCAGGTCACCGCGCAGAACCAGACCGAGAACGGCAGCCTGCCTGCGGTCATGCCCTACCTGATCCGCAGCGCCTTTACCGACTTCCCGGCCGAGAGCGGCCGTCCGCGCCGGGTGACGCTCGAGGTCGAGAAGAACGCAAAGTAGGGCCGCCGGGGCCGGCCGCGCGGTCCCGGCCAGACGATGCGTGCGGATGCATGCACGGGCATGCGTCTGCACCTGTATTGCATACGCAATGGTAAAAGCTGTTTAACTGGAATAATCCACCCAAAAAGCGGCCTGCAGGCGGGCTCTGGTGGTACTTTGCGCGGACACGTGGGCTAGAATGGTTGCTCGATTTTTCCGGCCTGTCTGCCGGGATCGCCAGTATCGCTGCCAGGCGTTGTCCTTCGCTGCCGGCCCGTATCCTGAGATTTCTCGATCGGGGCTGAGCCGGATCTTGGCGGGGAGAGGGGCGCTTCCGGTCCGGGCCATTTTCCGGACGAGCCAATGAGCAGCAAGAATAGCGGTGATGCACCGCAACATGCCCCGAACAGTCCTGAAGCGCAATTGCGCCTCGCCGCGCTGGAATACCACCGCAGCCCCACCAAGGGAAAGATCCAGGTAACCGCGACCAAGGCGCTGTCCAACCAGCGCGACCTGTCGCTGGCCTATTCGCCGGGCGTGGCCTATGCCTGCGAGGAAATCGCCAAGGATCCCGCCACCGCCGCCGAGTACACCTCGCGCGCCAACCTGGTGGCCGTGGTCACCAACGGCACCGCCGTGCTGGGCCTGGGCGATATCGGCCCGCTGGCCGGCAAGCCGGTGATGGAGGGCAAGGGCTGCCTGTTCAAGAAGTTCGCCGGCATCGATGTGTTCGACATCGAGCTCGACGCGCGCGACCCGGACAAGATCGTCGAGATCGTTGCCGCGCTCGAGCCCACGCTGGGCGGCGTGAACCTGGAAGACATCAAGGCGCCGGAGTGCTTCTACATCGAGCAGAAGCTGCGCGAGCGCATGAACATCCCCGTCTTCCACGACGACCAGCACGGCACCGCCATCATTTCCACCGCGGCGCTGCTCAATGGCCTGAAGGTGGTCGGCAAGGACGTGGCCAAGGTGAAGCTGGCCGTGTCCGGCGCCGGCGCGGCTGCCATTGCCTGCCTGGACACCATGGTCAGCCTCGGCGTGAAGCGCGAGAACATCTCGGTGGTGGACTCCAAGGGCGTGATCTATGTTGGCCGCGACGCCAACATGGAAGCCAACAAGGCGCGCTACGCGCAGGACACCTCGGCGCGCACGCTGGCTGACATCGTCAAGGACGCCGACGTCTTCCTGGGTTGCTCGACCGCCGGCGTGCTGACCGCCGAGATGGTCAAGACCATGGCCGACAAGCCCATCATCCTGGCGCTGGCCAACCCCGAGCCGGAAATCCGCCCGGAAGTGGCCAAGGCCGCGCGCCCGGACTGCATCATCGCCACTGGCCGTTCGGACTACCCGAACCAGGTCAACAACGTGCTGTGCTTCCCGTACATCTTCCGCGGCGCGCTGGATTGCGGCGCGACCAAGATCACGGAAGCGATGAAGCTGGCCTGCGTCAAGGCCATCGCCGAGCTGGCCGAGGCCGAACTCAACGACGCCGTTGCCGCCGCCTACGGCGGCCGCGAGCTGAAGTTCGGCCCGGACTACATCATCCCGACGCCGTTCGACCAGCGCCTGATCGAGAAGATCGCGCCGGCGGTGGCCAAGGCCGCGGAAGAATCCGGCGTGGCCACGCGCCCGATCAAGGATCTCGAGGCGTATCGCCAGCAGCTGTCCACCTATGTCTATCACACCGGCCTGATCATGAAGCCGGTATTCTCGGCCGCCAAGGCTGCGCCCAAGCGCGTTGCCTACGCCGAGGGCGAGGAAGAGCGCGTGCTGCGTGCCGTGCAGACCGTGGTCGACGAAGGGCTGGCCCGCCCCACCCTGATCGGCCGCCCGCACGTGATCCAGATGCGCATCGAGAAGGCCGGCCTGCGCCTCAAGGCCGGGGTGGACTTCGATCTGGTCAATCCGGAAGAAGACCCACGCTATCGCGCCTACCACGAGGCCTACCACGCGCTGCGCGGCCGCGACGGCGTGACGCCGGACATGGCCAAGGTGGCACTGCGCCGCTCCAACACGCTGATCGGCGCCATGCTGATGCATATGGGCGATGCCGATGCGCTGCTGTGCGGCACGGTGGGCCGCTTCGAGGCACACCTCGAGCACGTGCGCGACGTTATCGGCCTGGCGCCGGGCGCCAAGGTGTTCGCCGCGATGAACGCGCTGATGCTGGAAAAGCATACGCTGTTCATCACCGACACCTTCGTCAACGACGATCCCACCGCCGATGAACTGGCCGCGATCACGCAACTGGCCGCTGAGGAAATTGCGCGTTTCGGCCTCGTTCCCAAGGTCGCGCTGATGTCGCACTCGATGTTCGGCTCCTCTACCCGTCCGTCGGCGCGCAAGATGCGCGAGGCCGCGGGGATCCTTGCCAAGGTGGCTCCGCACCTGGAAGTGGAAGGCGAGATGCAGGGCGACGCTGCCCTGGACGAAGACGTGCGCCGCCACTTCCTGCCGTCGACCAAGCTGGCCGGCAGCGCCAACCTGCTGGTGATGCCGACGCTGGACGCCGCCAATATCGCCTTCAACCTGCTCAAGATCACGGGCGGTCAGGGCGTCACGGTGGGCCCGATCCTGCTGGGCGCGGCCAAGCCGGTGCACATCCTGAACCCGCAAGCCACTACGCGCCGCATCGTCAACATGACGGCCGTGGCCGTGGCGGAGAGCAACGCGGTGCGCTGATGTCCCGACGGGCGTGAGCCAATGCAAAAAGCCGGGTCTGGTGACCCGGCTTTTTCTTTGATGCTGCCCCGCGGCAAGCGCGCACGGCGCGTTGCGGGATCGGTGGCTATTGCAGCACGTTGTACTGCTCGCGCATCACGACAATGATCGACTTGGCCGCGGCGAGCTGCGTGCCCAGGTTGTCGACGGATTCTTGCGGGAAATCGACCTCGGCGCTCCAGTTGCATCCGGTATGGTCAGGCTGGTGCATTCGCACCGCGTGCAGTTCGCATTCGCCGCACTCGGGGTTGTTGTCGAGGCACTGGTTCAGGATGGCCATCAGTTCGGAACGGGTCTTCGGGTATCGCCGCATGAATCACCTCTCTCAATGTCGTTTTTGAGGTCCGGATCACCAATCTAGGAAGCGTCAAAGAGCGCTTCCAATTGAATCCACCTATGAAATACCGGCTTCCGATCCATACTGCCCGACGGCATGGGATGGCGCGGCGCAGCATTCTGGCGGCTAATCTCGGCGCAGTGTGATGTCAACGCGGCAATGAAAAAGCCCGCCGGAAGGGCGGGCTCCAGGACTGCCGGTGAGGCGGTTACGTCATCAGAACTTGTGACGCATGCCCACGCCGAAGGTATCGCCGTGCTCGATGCCGGTGATCTTGTCGTAGTAGTAGGCGGCGTAGACGTCGGTGCGCTTGGACAGGTTGTAGTCGTAGGCGACGGCAAACGTGTTGCGCTTGAAGTCACCGATCGCGTTCTCGGTCTTGCCATAGGCGTAGGACGCCAGTACGCTGCCGGCACCGACCGGCACCGAGGCCCCGACCTGACCGTTGGTGTGCTTGATGTCGCCGCTGGCGGCCGTGCTGGCCTTGGTCTTGATGTACTGGCCCTGGGCGAACAGCTTGACCACCTTGAAGTCGTACGTGATGCCGCCCAGCACAGCGTCCTGGCGGCTCAGGCCTGCTACCGACAGGTCGTCCGGAACCGCGTTGAAGCGGACCTGCTGGAACGCGACGGTCGCGGCGAACGGCCCGTTGAAGTACATCAGGTTGCCGCCCCATTTGTTCTGGCCCGCGGCACCTGCCTTCTCGCCTGCCGAGTAGATCAGGTTCGCGCTCAGGCCGCCGAAGTTCGGGGTGGAGTACAGCACCGAGTTGCTCCAGCCCGAGTCGCCGATGATGCCCGGATCCACCACGCCGTTGCTGGCCGCACCGAAGTAGGTGTGGAAGATGGTCGGCGAGAACACGTACGAGTCGACCAGCGGGTTGAACAGGATGGTCGAGATGAAGTACGGGGTGGTGTTGCGGCCCAGCTTCAACGTACCCAGCTTGTCATTCTGCAGGCCGACGTACGCGTTGCGGCTGAACATCGAGTCGCCGGTGAAGCGGCCGCTGTTGCCGCTGTCCGTGCGGAAGAACCCGTTCAGGTCGAAGATGGCCTTGGTGCCGCCGCCCAGGTCTTCGGTGCCCTTGATGCCCCAGTAGGACGTCTGCATACCGCCCGAGTTGGCCACCCATGCGCGCTCGCCCGAACCCGGGCTCTTGACGCCGCCGATGAACATGTCAGCCTGGCCGTACAGCGTGACGCTGGACTGGGCCATGGCCGCACCGGAAAAAAGGGTAGCCGCTACTGCCGCCAGCTTTAGTGCCGGCTTGTACTGCTTCTGCATTGTTAGACCTCCGTGGTTTTTGATCCTGCTTGGAACGTTGTGTACTGGGTCCCTGTCGGGTTCTTCTAATGTCTTGGTGCTTTTATTCGTGCCGCCTGGCTTGGCTCGGTGAGGGTGGTGCATGGGTGCCGGCGGCATCGGGTACAGCGTTTTTTGTTATACAGGTGACGCTTTTTTGCTCAGGCGGATACTAAGTCGTCAAGCCGGAACTGCGCAATGCGATGGATCTGGTTGATGCAAGTTTGCAACTCTTGCTGCGGCGTGTTTTCCAGTCGGCGCGCGAACTCCGCGATGATCCCGTGGCGGTCGTAGCCGCGCACGGCCAGGATGAACGGGAAGCCGAACTTCTGGTTGTAGGCCGCGTTGAGCGACTGCAGGCGGTCGAACTCCTCGGGCGTGCACAGGTTCAGGCCGGCGCCGCTTTGTTCGCGCGTGGATTCGGCGGTCAGCTCGCCGCGCACGGCGGCCTTGCCGGCCAGCTCCGGGTGGGCGCGCACCAGCTTGAGCTGGGCCGCCTCGCCCGCTTCATCGACCGCCTTGCGCAGTGCCTGCGCCAGCGCTGCGCCGTCGGCGAAGGGCCGCTGCGCGGCTGCGGTCTCGGCAAACCACGGCGAGTGTTCGTAGATGCCGCCCAGCACCTGCACGAACTCCGCGACAGGCATGGTGTTGAGTTGGGCGATGGTGCAGGTCTGGCTCATGCTTGGTTCCGGGGGGTGTAGGGGTGGGTATCGGCCCAGTGGCGGGCGATGTCGACACGGCGGCAGATCCACACCTTGTCGTGTCCCTGCACATAGTCGAGAAAGCGCTGCAGCGCGCGGAAGCGGCCCGGGCGGCCGAGCAGGCGGCAGTGCATGCCGATCGACAGCATCTTGGGGCTGTCCTGGCCGCTCGGGTCGCCTTCCTCATACAAGACGTCGAACGCATCCTTCAAGTACTGGAAGAACTGTTCGCCGGTATTGAAGCCCTGCGGCGTGGCAAAGCGCATGTCGTTGGAGTCGAGCGTGTACGGCACCACCAGGTGCGGCTTCTTCTCGCCGCCGGTGACTTCCACCTCGGTCCAGAAGGGCAGGTCGTCACCGTAGTAGTCCGAGTCGTACAGGAGGCCGCCGTGCTCCACCACCAGGCGGCGCGTGTTGGGGCTGTCGCGGCCGGTGTACCAGCCCAGCGGCAGTTCGCCGGTCAGGTCCTTGATGATCTGCATGCCGATGCGCATGTGCTCGCGCTCGGTGGCTTCGTCGATGCCCTGGTAGTGGATCCAGCGCCAGCCGTGGCAGGCGATCTCGTGGCCCAGTTCGACAAAGGCGCGGGTCAGTTCAGGATGGCGTTGCAGCGCCATCGATACGCCGAAGATGGTCAGCGGCAGGCCGCGCTTCTCGAACTCGCGCAGCAGGCGCCAGACGCCGGCGCGCGAGCCGTATTCGTAGATGCCCTCCATGCTCATGTGGCGGTCGGGGTAGGCCGCGGCGCCGACGATCTCGGAGAGGAACTGCTCGGAGGCGGCGTCGCCGTGCAGCACGCAGTTTTCGCCGCCTTCTTCGTAGTTGAGGACGAACTGCAGCGCAACGCGCGCACCGCCCGGCCAGCGGGCGTGCGGCGGCCGGGCACCATATCCGATGAGATCGCGTGGATAGTTATCTTTTGTCATGTGTCTTTGCTTGCTTCAGGAAAACGCCCGGCACCGCCGCGCCGCCCGCAAGCGCCGACCATCACGCAATGAACGTGCCAGTCGTGCCGGCGGCGGTGTCGGATACTTCGATACCGTTGCTTCAGTTACTCGGTGCCGTGCGAGTTGGCGGCGGCGTTGCGCATGGCCTCCTCGCGCGACTGGATGCCGTTGTAGAACAGGTTCAGCGCCACGGCCACGATCGTGCCCAGCACGATGCCGCTGTGGGTGAACGGCCCGGTCCACTTCGGCAGGTACTGGAAGAAGGTCGGTGCCAGCGTCGGGATCATGCCGGCGCCGATCGAGATGGCGACGATGAACAGGTTGTGGCGGTTGCGGTTGAAATCGCACGAACCCAGGATGCGGATGCCGGTGGCGGCCACCATGCCGAACATCACGATGCCGGCGCCGCCCAGCACGAACTGCGGCACCGAGGCCACCACGTGGGCCATCTTGGGGAACAGGCCGAAGGCGATCAGGATGATGCCGCCGGCAGCCGCCACGTAGCGCGAGCGTACGCCGGTCACCGTCACCAGGCCCACGTTCTGCGAGAACGAGGTATACGGGAAGGTGTTGAAGATGCCGCCGATCACGGTGCCCAGGCCGTCAGCGCGCAGGCCGCGGGTCAGGTCCTCGTTGCTCAGCTTCTTGCCGGTGATGTCGGACAGCGCCAGGAACATGCCGGTGGACTCCACCAGCGTAATCAGCATGACGATGCACATCGACAGGATAGCGGTCACTTCGAAGGTCGGCATGCCGAAGTGCAGCGGCGTGATGACGGCAACGAAGCTGGCTTCATCCAGGCCTTCGAAGGACACCTTGCCCATCGCCATCGCCACCAGCGTGCCGGCGATGATGCCCAGCAGCACTGCGCAGTTGGCCACCAGGCCACGGCCGTACTTGGTCAGCAGCAGGATGATCAGCAGCGTCAGGCCGGCAATGCCGAGGTTGGCCAGGTCGCCGTAGGCGAGGTTGGGCACCTCCTTGACCACGCCGTCGATCACGGCACGGGTGGTGGGCTGGCCGCCGGCCGCCCAGTTGATGCCCACGCGCATCAGCGACACGCCGATCAGCGTGATCACCGTGCCGGTCACCACCGGCGGGAACAGTCCCAGCATGCGCCCCATCATCGGCGCGATCAGGATGCCGAATATCCCCGATGCGATCACCGCGCCATAGATGCCGAGCAGGCCGACATTGGGATCGGTGCCGATGGCGATCATCGGCGCCACCGAGGCGAAAGTCACGCCCATCATCACCGGCAGGCGGATGCCGAACTTCCAGAAACCAAAGGCCTGGATCAGCGTGGCCAGGCCCGCGGCGAACAGGTCGGCGTTGATCAGGAACGCCAGCTGGTCCTTGGGCAGCTTGAGCGCGCCACCAACGATCAAGGGCACGGCAACCGTGCCGGCGTACATCACCAGAACGTGCTGCAACCCGAGCGCGAGCAGGCGCCCGGAAGGCAAACGCTCGTTGGTGAGGTCCGTCGGGACCGTGGTGCTTGCGGAATTCATGGGTGCGTCTCCTCTCCTTTGGTTTGATGGGAACACCACTGCCATGGCCCCGGTCCTGGATCCCGGAGGGTCTCCGGACCGTTATCTGCCTGTCGTCTCAGCACTCTCGTCGGTGAGCCGGGTGCTGTTTGCCGATCAGGTCTGGCCTTGTAGTTGGGGGCAGGGGCGGGAACACCGTGCTAGGTGGAGCGGCCTAGCACGCTGCGAAGATCAAAGTTGCCCGGCTCGTCCGGCTGCACGCGGTCGGCGCAGGCGCCAAGGTGGTGCGCCATGCGCGACTGGGCCAGCGCGGCATTGCCCTGTTCGAGTGCGTCGAGGATCTCTTCGTGTTCATCGAACGAGCAGGCGTTGTTGCCCGGGGCTTCCACGCTGGCGATCATCAGCGTGGTGCGCGACACCAGCCGGCGCATCATGTTGACCAGCAGCGCATTGCCCGACAGTTCCGCCAGCGCCGTATGGAACTCGGCGGACAGGCGGATCCATTTGGGCCGGTCATGCGTGAGGAAGGCCTGGCGCTCGCTGGCCACCATCTGGCGCAGCGGCGCGATCACGGCCTTGACGTCGGGCATGCCGGCAAGCTTTTCCAGCACCGCGCGTTCCAGCATCTGGCGCAGCTCGAACATGTCGTGCGCTTCGTCGGTGGAGGGGCTGGCGATAAAGGCGCCGCGGTTGGGCTCGAGGTCGACCATGCCGTCGGCGGCCAGGTGCGACAGCACCTTGCGCACAGTGTGTCGCGCGGTGGCATAGATCTCGCAAAGGGAATGCTCGGTCAGCTTGGTGCGCGGCGGCAGCCGGTGCTCCATGATCGCGTCGTAGATCTCGTGATACATGCGCTCTTCGACCGAGCCCTTGCGTGCGGGCCTGGCGGGCTTGCCCGCCTGGATTTCGGTCGGCTCGGCGTCGGCCTTGGTTTCGGCGTTGGCGGCAATCAGCTTCAGGCTCTTGGACATCGTGGCACCAGCAGTCAGGCGGGGCACCGCAAATCCTGGACATCAGGCAGCGGTGATCCAAAAATTGTTGACAATTATTTGGTTGCTGCTCCAATATTGTCAACAAAACCGACTCAGGTTTTCGACAACTCAGGGAAATCCCTGAATTGCCAACCGGGTAGTGCAGGCGCATTGTCGCCACGCACCACCCAGCGCCGGGATGCGTTACCAGACGTACCGAGCGGGCACCATTCCCACAAATGGTGCTAGTGAAGGCAGCGGCGCCCCTCACAACCCAATCGCCTAAGGAAAAACACGATGGGACGCTTGACCACACACGTACTCGACACCGCTGCCGGCACGCCCGGCAAGGGCATGTCGGTTACTCTTCATAAAATTGTCGACAATCGCCGCGAAACCCTGAAGACAGTCGTGACGAACCACGACGGCCGTTGCGACCAGCCGCTGCTGGAAGGTGCGGACTTCGCCGTTGGCGTGTATGAGCTGGAATTCGCCGCGGGCGACTACTTCCGCGCGCAAGGCACGCAGCTGCCCGAGCCGGCTTTCCTGGACGTGGTGCCCCTGCGCTTCGGCATTGCCGATGTCAACGCGCACTACCACGTGCCCCTCCTGGTCTCGCCCTGGTCGTACTCGACCTACCGCGGCAGCTGAAGCGGTGGCATAGGGAAACAGGAGACAAGACATGGAAGGCTACATTCTCGACTGGGCCAATCTGCTGCTGCGCTGGGTGCACGTCATCACGGCGATCGCGTGGATCGGCTCCTCGTTCTATTTCGTCTGGCTCGACAACAGCCTGACCCGTCCCACCGATCCTGACCTGCAGGAGAAGGGTGTCGGCGGCGAGCTGTGGGCCGTGCACGGCGGCGGTTTCTACAACCCGCAGAAATACCTGACCGCACCCAAGACGCTGCCTGAGAACCTGCACTGGTTCTACTGGGAGTCGTATTCCACGTGGATGACCGGCTTCGGCCTGCTGGTGGTGCTGTACCTGTTCAACGCCAGCACGTTCCTGATCGACAAGAACGTCTACGACATGTCGCCCGGCGCGGCGGTCGGCCTGGCGCTGTCCTACCTGGCCGCGGGCTGGGTGGTCTATGACGTGATCTGCCGCGTGTTCGGCAAGAGCGACAAGACCGTGGGCGTGCTGGTGGCGATCTACGTGGCCGTGGCTGCCTACGTGGCGTGCCACCTGTTCTCGGGCCGTGCGGCGTTCCTGCTGACCGGTGCGATGATCGCCACCATCATGAGCGCCAACGTGCTGGTGTGGATCATCCCGGGCCAGCGCAAGGTGGTTGCCGCGCTGCGCGCGGGCCAGCCGGTCGATCCGGTCCATGGCAAGAACGCCAAGCAGCGCAGCGTGCACAACACGTACTTCACGCTGCCGGTGCTGTTCGCGATGCTGTCGAACCACTACAGCATGACCTACAGCTACAAGTACAACTGGGCCGCGCTGATCCTGATCATGCTCGCCGGTGTGCTGATCCGCCAGTTCTTCATCCTCAAGCACAAGGGCAAGATCAACGTGGCCTGGCCCGCAGCCGGCGTTGCCGTGCTGGCCGTGGTCGCCGTGCTGATCGCGCCGCAACCGCGCCCGGCCGTGGCCAAGGCAGAAGGTGGTGAAGCCGCCACCGCCGTCAGCTTTGCCAAGGTGCAGGAAGTGATGAACGCACGCTGCGTGCAGTGCCACGCCGAGCAGCCGAAGATGATGCCGACCGCAGCCAAGGGCATCAAGCTCGATACCGCGGAAGACATCAAGGCCCACGCGCAGCTGATCTACCAGCAGGCCGTGCAGCAGAAGGCGATGCCGCTGGGCAACGTGACGCAGATCACCGACGACGAACGCGCCCTGCTGGGCCAGTGGTTCGAAGGCGGTGCCAAGACCACCAACTGAGGGTGGCCTGATCTGAAAAGCATCAGGGCCGGCGCGTGCCGCCGGCCCGCGAATTCCGAGCATCGGTGATCGACGGTCCGGAGGGTTGTGCAGTTGGCAACCGTCAGTACCGGACCGGCGAGGGTTTGAACGGGGCCTTGTGCCCCGTTTTTTTTCGGCGACTTATCCGCCGATATTCAGCAACGCCAGCACCCCCAGCACCAGGAAAATCCCCGCCGCGATCTTGTGCACCAGTCCGATCGGCATCTTGTTGGCAAACTTGTCGCCAAGCAGGACCGCCGGCGCATTGGCGACCATCATGCCGAAGGTGGTGCCGGCCACCACGGCAATCACCGCATCGCTGAAGCGCGCGGCCAGCGCCACGGTGGCGATCTGGGTCTTGTCGCCCATCTCGGCAAAGAAGAAGGCCACGATGGTGGTGCCGAGGATGCCAAGGGCGCCCTTGACCGGCCTGGCTTGTTCGGCGTCGTCGAGCTTGTCGGGGATCAGCATCCATGCCGCCATTGCGATAAAGCCCAGGCCCAGGATCCAGCGCAGCAGGCTTTCGCCCAGCACATGCGTGATCCAGCCGCCGAGCGCACCGGCAAAGCCGTGGTTGAACAGCGTGGCGATCAGGATGCCAAGGATGATGGGAACGGGCTTGCGGTAGCGCGCGGCCAGCACCAGCGACAGCAATTGCGTCTTGTCGCCCATTTCAGCGAGGGCGACGATGCCTGTGGAGACGAGGAAGGCTTCCATATTGGTCTTGTGGGGTAACCGGGCCGCAATGCATCGCGAGATGCCAATGACGCACACCTTTCCCGGCCCGGCCAGAAAGGTATGGTCATCGGTCTCGCCAGGCTGGACGCTGCCGGGTCCGTATCAGTACGGCCGGGCGGGTCCGGAGCTGCGCACGCCATAACCGCAAGCGGTCAAGTCTGTTGACGTACGCCCCTGTCCCCCGGAGTCCGCATTGCGCGGCGCGGTGAGAGCAGGGCGGCTACTCCCCAATGGAAGCGGCAATTATAGCGGCGGGGGGGGGGGGGGGGGCCACCTCCCCCCGCCACAAGGCCTGCACCCTCAGCCGGGTACAGGCGCGTTGTCGCTGGTCTGGCGGCCGCGGAAATCGGTCCAGCACAGGGCCTTGAAGTCATAGAGCTTGCAGCGGCGCGCGGTATCGAAATACCAGCGCCAGGAGAAGTTCTCGATGATGATGCGGCCCGGCAGCGCGTGCTCCAGCAGTGCCTGGGCGCGCTTGAGGCGGTACAGCGGCACGCTCATGTCGACGTGGTGCGCGGTGTGTTCCATGATGTGGTGCAGCGCCGCGCCGATGCCGTGGCGGAAGCGCAGGTGCACGGTGGTCGAGACAAAGGGCTGTGCCTTGGCCCACATGGCCTTGGTGTCATACCAGGCGACGCTGGTGTGGGTGTGGTGCACATACAGCACGAAGCCGACGGTGACGTTCCAGACCAGGAATGGCAGCACAAAGCCCGCGCCGGTCAGCAACCACACCGATTGCTCCGTGGCCAGCGCCAGGCCCGCCAGCGCGCCGATCCAGGCCAGCCCGAAGGCGGCTACCAGCACACAGTCGCCGGTGAAGATCGGGCGGCGCGTAGCCATCTGGCGCTTGCTGGGGAAGAACATCTTGCACCACCAGATTTCCACCAGGTAGTACAGGCCCGGGCCGAAGCCGGTGCGGTAGATGCGCTCCATCACGCGGCGCCAGCGCGGCAGCGCGTTGAATTCTTCCAGTGAGTAGGGCGCCCAGACGAAGTCGAAGCCCTTCAGGTTGGTATAGCCATGGTGCACCACGTTGTGGCCGACTTCCCACAGGCTGTACGGCGTCAGCGAGGGCAGGAAGGTGAGCCGGCCCAGCCACTTGTTCAGGCCGCGGCGCGGGGTCAGGCTCTGGTGGCAGGCATCGTGGCCGATGATAAACAGGCGCGCGATGATCAGCCCGGCCAGCACGCCCAGCGCCAGCTTGGCGGCCCAGTGCTGCGCCAGCACCACGCCGGCCAGCACGGCGCCGAACAACAGGTAGTCGAAGGCGAACAGCAGCAGTGCGCGCGGCGTGCTGCGCTGGCCCAGCGGGATCAGCCAGCCGCGGATGATCTTGCGCGAGGGCAGCGGGGCGTCCGGCGCAATCGGCTCCGGCAGCGGGGCGTGGTTGGGCGCGCCCTTGCGCGCGGCATGGGGCACGTCATGCGGGCCACTGGCGCGCTCAGGGGCGTGAGCGGCGGATTGGAAAGCGGTCATGCGGAACCTTCTGATTGCGGTCGGATGGGTAAGGGCGCACGGCGCGCAGAACGGCCGCGGCGGAACCGCAAGGTTAGAAGGCTTTGTCGAAGACGGCCTTGACGGTCGTCAAGCCGGAGGCGGGGGCGAAGCGGTAAAAGCGCGCCCGCCGCATGACGGCGGGCGGCTGCTGGCCAGGTGACGGATCAGGCGGCCGGCACGTGGGCGGCCTCGCCCATCACATAGACGCTGTCGATGACGCGGTCGTCGCCCAGCATGGCAAAGGCGAACAGCTCTTCTTCCAGCGTTTCCGAGCGGTTGCTGCGGCGGGCGATCAGCGGCGTGGCCTTGGGGTCCAGCACGATGAAATCGGCCTCGCAGCCAACGCTGAAGCTGCCGACGCGGTCGGTCCAGCCCAGCGCCTCGGCCGCGGCACGGGTGGCCAGGTAGAACATGCGCAGCGCGGTCAGGTAGTAGCCGCCCATGCGCGCCACCTTGTGCGCCGCGTTCATGGTGCGGAACATCGAGAACGAGGTGCCGCCGCCGACGTCGGTGGCCAGCGTCACGTTCAGGCGGTTGGCGTCGGACTGGTGGAAGTCATAGAAGCCGCTGCCCAGGAACAGGTTGGAGGTGGGGCAATGCGCCACCGCGGCGCCGCTGTCGGCCAGGCGCCGGCGGTCGTCCTGGTCCAGGTAGATGGCGTGGCCGTACATCGCGCCCGGGCGCAGCAGGCCGTAGCGGTCGTACACGTCCAGGTAGCTGCGCGCGTCCGGGAACAGCTCGGCCACCCATTTGACCTCGTCGCGGTTCTCGGCCACGTGGGTCTGGATAAAGGCGTCCGGGTAGGCGCGCGCCAGTTCGCCGCAGGCGGCCAGCTGCGCCTCGGTCGAGGTCGGGGCAAAGCGCGGTGTGATGGCGTAGGCCAGGCGTCCCTTGTTATGCCAGCGCGAGAGCAGGTCGGCGGAGTCCCGGGCACCGGTCTCGGCCGTATCGCGCAGGAATTCCGGGCAGTTGCGGTCCATCATCACCTTGCCCGTGACCATGCGCAGGTTGCGCGCCTCGCTTTCGGCAAAGAGGGCCTCGGCCGAGGCCTTGTGCACCGTGCTCCAGACCACCGCGCTGGTGGTGCCGTTGCGCAGCAGTTCCTCGGTGAAGAAGCCGGCCACGCCGCGCGCGTAGTCGGGATCGGCAAAGCGGCGCTCTTCGGGGAAGGTGTAGGTCTCGAGCCAGTGCAGCAGGCCCGGCGACGGCGACGCGATCATGTCGGTCTGCGGGTAGTGCACGTGGGTGTCGATAAAGCCGGGCACGATCAGCTTGCCGCGGTGGTCGACGATCTCGGCGTCGGCCGGAATGCGCGCAGCCAGCTGCGTATAGTCGCCGGCAGCGGCGATGCGCCCGTTGGTGACGATCAGCACCCCGTCGTCCCAATACTGATATGCATCCTCATGGAATTGCGGATCGCGCAGGAAATGCAGCACGCGGCCGCGAATGGCACGGGTGAGGGAGTCAGTCTTGGGGTTGGTCGTCATGGTGTGTCTCTTGTGGCCGGCCCGCGCGGAACGGCATGGTTCAAGCAGCGGGCCGGGCTATTGGCATGCGCCGCGCTCAGGCCGCTGGGGCCGTTGCGGGCGGGGACTTGGGCGGGCTCGACCAGAAGTGGTCGACTTCCGCCAGGAATTCGGCCTTCTGCATGGCAGGCAGGAAGGCCGCTTCAAAGCTGTTGCGGGCAAGCTTGTGGGCATCGGCCGCGTCCAGCGGCAGCGCCTCGAAGGTGGCTTCCCAGTTGGCGTTCATATAGCCGCCGAAGTAGGCAGGATCGTCCGAATGCAGCGTGATCACCACGCCGGCATCGAGCATGCGCTTGAGCGGGTGGTCGCGCAGGTCCGGGTAGACCTTGAGCTTGACGTTCGACAGCGGGCACACGGTCAGCGCCACGCGCTCGCGCGCCAGGCGTTCCACCAGCGCCGGATCGTCGATGGCGCGCACGCCGTGGTCGATACGCTGCGCCTTGAGGATGTCGAGCGCGTCGGTGACGTATTGCGCCGGACCTTCCTCGCCCGCGTGGGCCACCAGGTGCAGGCCCAGCTCGCGCGCCCTGGCGAACACGCGCGCGAACTTCTCGGGCGGGTTGCCTCGCTCGGACGAATCCAGGCCCACGCCGACAAAGCGGTCGCGGTAGGGCAGCGCGGCCTCCAGCGTGGCGAAGGCGTCTTCCTCCGGCAGATGGCGCAGGAAGCACAGGATCAGGCTGCTGGAGAAGTCATATTCGGTGCGCGCCTGGGCCAGGGCATCGGCGATGCCGTCGATCACCACGCCGATGGGCACGCCGCGCGCGGTATGGGTCTGCGGATCGAAGAAGATCTCGGCGTGGCGGACGTTGTCGGCGACGGCGCGCTTGACGTAGTCCATGGTCATGTCGAAGAAATCTTCCTCGGTCAGCAGCACGCTGGCGCCGGCGTAGTAGATGTCCAGGAACGACTGCAGGTCGGTGAAGGCGTAGGCGGCGCGCAGCGCCTCGACGCTGGGATAGGGCAGCGCCACCTGGTTGCGCTGCGCGAGCCGGAAGATCAGTTCCGGCTCAAGCGTGCCTTCGATATGCACATGCAGTTCGGCCTTGGGAGTGCGGCGGATCTGTTCCGCGAGCGCGGCATCGATGGTCATGGGGGCCTCGTTTCTGGGCTTTTCTGTGCCTGCCGGCGGGGCCGGCGGCACGGGTTCAGGGATGCACCGCCTCCGGGCGGCCCAGACGCAGCGCGGCAAGGCGCTGTTCGCGGACCTGGAGCAGCTGGGCGACGATGGCTACCGCAATCATAGCCGGAGCCTTGTCGGTAATCCCGGGAACCCCCATGGGGCATGTCATTTCCGCAAACCGGGCCGGGTCGATGCCGTGCTCGGCCATGCGGTGTTCAAAGCGCGCGCGCTTGGTCTTGGAGCCGATCAGGCCGAAGTAGGCGAAATCGGTGCGCTTGAGGATTTCTTCGCACAGGGTCTGGTCCAGCGCATGGCTGTGCGTCATGACCAGGAAGTAGCTGCCCGCGGGCGCCTGCGCCACTACCGCTTCGGGCGTGTCGCTGGCCTCGGCCTCGACATTGTCGGGCAGCCCGCCGGGGAACAGCGTGTCGCGCTCGTCGACCCAGTGCACGCGGCACGGCAGCGTGGCCAGCACCTTGACCAGTGCATGGCCGACATGGCCCGCGCCAAACAGCACCACGTGCATGGTGTCGGGCACCAGCGTATCGGTCCAGCTGCCGTCGGCGTGCAGCGTTACGCCGGGGGTCACGGCATGGCTGTCGCCATGGGTGATCGCGCCGCTGGCCGGCACCTGGCGCTGCAGTGCCTTGCCGGCGGTGAAATTGCGTTCGACCGCGTCAAGCCAGTGCAGGTCGGCTTCGCCCAGCACCTCGAATGCGAGCTGCACCACGCCGCCGCAGCACTGGCCCAGTGCCGGCCCGAGCGGGATGCGCTCGATCCGGCGTTGTTCACCGCGCACCAGCATCTCGCGCGCGATATCCATGCCGCGCCACTCCAGGTGGCCGCCGCCGATGGTGCCGACCAGGTCGTCGGCGCTGACCAGCATGCGGATGCCGGCCTCGCGCGGGGCCGAGCCCTTGACCTCGACGATGGTGACCATCGCCGCCGGCACGCCGGCGCGCACCATGCGGGCGGCGTCGGCGAAGCGGAAGGGTTTGAGCGGTGCGTCCTGCATGTCGGGGGCCTTGTCGGTGTTGCCTGGTTGCTGCTTGATGCTGTGGTGCTGCCTGCGCTGTGTCATCGCAAGGGTGGCGCGCGCCTGCTTCTTCCACCGGCCCCATGCCCGTCAACGCGGCCAAGGGGGGAAAGTCCGGGGGCGCCCGCAGGCGCGCGCTTCCTGCGATCGTTCCGCCAGCTCAGGCTGGCTGCGCCGCGGCTTCGCGCACGGCGTCGACGGCGTCCAGGATCGCCTCGCTGGTGGCCGGGGCCTTCAGCGGCGGGTTGATGCGGTAGTCGCCAACGGCAGCCACGGCGTCGCGGATCGCGAAGAACACCGAGAACGGCAGCAGCAGCGGCGGCTCGCCCACGGCCTTGGAGCGGTGGATGCTGTCCTCGACGTTGCGGTTCTGGAACAGGCGCACGTTGAATTCCTCCGGGCAGTCGTTGACCGTCGGGATCTTGTACGTGGACGGGGCGTGCGTCATCAGCTTGCCGTCCTTGTTCCACCACAATTCCTCGGTGGTCAGCCAGCCCATTCCCTGGATAAAAGCGCCCTCGACCTGGCCGATGTCGATCGCCGGGTTCAGCGAGCGGCCGGCGTCGTGCAGCGCGTCGGCGCGCAGCAGCTTCCATTCGCCGGTGAGCGTGTCGACCAGGACCTCAGAGCACGCGGCACCGTAGGCGAAGTAGTAGAACGGGCGGCCCTGCAGCTTGCTCTGGTCCCAGTGCAGCTTGGGCGTGGTGTAGAAGCCGTCGGACCACAGCTGCACGCGCGCCACGTAGGCTTCGCGCGCCAGCTCGCCGAACGACACGCGCAGCTCGCCGGCGCTGACCAGGTCATCGTTGAAGCGCACCTCGGACGGCTCCACGCCGGCCTTGCGCGCGGCAAACACGGCCAGGCGCTCGCGGATCTGGCGCGCGGCGTCCTGCGCGGCCTTGCCGTTCAGGTCGGCACCGGTGGAAGCTGCGGTGGCCGAGGTATTGGCCACCTTGCTGGTATCGGTCGCGGTCACGCGCACGCGTTCCATGCGGATGCCGAGCTCATGCGCCACCACCATCGCCACCTTGGTGTTCAGGCCCTGGCCCATCTCGGTGCCGCCGTGGTTCACCAGCACCGAGCCGTCGTTGTAGACGTGCACCAGCGCGCCGGCCTGGTTGAAGTGGGCCACGTTGAACGAGATGCCGAACTTCACCGGGGTGATGGCGATGCCCTTCTTCAGCACCGGGCTGGTGGCGTTGAACGCGCGCGTGGCCTCGCGGCGGGCGCGGTATTCGCTGCTGGCCACCAGTTCGTCGATCAGCTCGTGGATGACGTTGTCTTCCACGGTCTGGCCGTAGGGCGTGACGTTGTTCTCGGTCTTGCCGTAGAAGTTGGCGCGGCGCACGTCCAGCGAATCCTTGCCGACCGTGCGGGCGACATTGTCCAGGATGTACTCGACCGCGAACGCGCCCTGCGGGCCGCCGAAACCGCGGAAGGCGGTATTGCTCTGCGTGTTGGTCTTGCCGCAGTAGCCGTCGATCTGCACGTTCGGCAGCCAGTAGGCATTGTCGAAGTGGCAGATGGCGCGGGTCATCACCGGGCCCGACAGGTCGGCCGAGAAGCCGGCGCGCGACACCATCTCGACCTTGACGCCCTCGATATGGCCTTCATCGTCGTGGCCCACGGTGTAGTCGAACACGAAGTCATGGCGCTTGCCGGTGATCATCATGTCGTCGTCGCGGTCCGGGCGCAGCTTGACCGGGCACATCAGCTTCCAGGCGGCCAGCGCGGCGCAGCAGGCGAACAGCGCCGACTGCGACTCCTTGCCGCCGAAGCCGCCGCCCATGCGGCGGCATTCGACCAGCACCTGGTGCGCCTGCCAGCCGAGCATATGGCACACCGCGTGCTGCATTTCGGTCGGGTGCTGGGTCGAGCACCACACTTGCATGCCGTCGTTCTCGCGCGGCGCGGCGTACGAGATCTGGCCTTCCAGGTAGAACTGCTCCTGGCCGCCCAGGTGGATCTTGCCGCTGTCCTGGTGGGCCGCGCTTGCGATGCGCGCAGCGGGCTCGCCGCGCGTCAGGTGCATCGGCGGCAGCACATAGCTGCCGGCCTCGTGCGCGGCTTGTGGCGACAGCACCGGGGGCAGGTCTTCGTAGTCGATGGTGCCCAGGCGGGCGGCGCGGCGCGCGGCGTCATGCGAGGTCGCCACCACGATAAAGACCGGCTGGCCGATGAACTGGACCACGTCGCGCGCCAGGATCGGGTCGTCGTGGATGATCGGGCCGCAGTCGTTGGTGCCGGGGATGTCGTCCACCGTCAGCACGTCGACCACGCCGGGCGCGGCGCGCACCTTGTCGAGCGAGATCGACTTGATGCGGGCGTGCGCGCGGGTGCTCATGCCGAGCGCGGCGTGCAGCGTGCCGGCCAGCTCGGGGATGTCGTCCGTGTAGGTGGCGGTGCCGGCCACGTGCAGGTGGGCGGATTCATGCGGACGCGAGATGCCGACCTGCGAGACCTGTTCGGCGGTGGCGTCGAGCAGAAAGGGTTCGGTTTGCTTGTTCATGCCGATGCTTTCCTTTTTCTCTGGCTCAGGCCGTGGCGATTTCAGTGGCGCCGGCGCCGATGGCGCGGACGTTGACGGCTGCCGCGGACAGCGCTTCGGCGCGGGTCTCCAGCCAGAAGCGGTACAGCAGGTTGGCGGCACCGCGGCTGCGGTAAGACGCGGTCGCGCGCATGTCGGACAGCGGCGTGTAGTCCTGCGCCAGCGCGGCCATGCCGGCGCGGGCGGTGGCTTCATCCCACGGCTGGCCGGTCAGGGCCGCCTCGGTGGCGGCGGCGCGCTTGGGCGTGGCGGCCATGCCGCCGAAGGCGATGCGCGCCTGCGTGACGAGGCCGTCCTGCACGGTGATGCCGAATGCGGCACACACGGCGGAAATATCCTCATCAAAGCGTTTGGACAGCTTGTAGGTGCGGAAGTGCTGCGGGCCGGCCACCGGCACGCGCAGCGCGGCGACGAATTCGCCCGGCTGCATCGCGGTCTTCTGGTAGGCCAGGTACAGGTCTTCCAGCGGCAGCGTGCGGCGCGTCTCGCCGTGCTGCAGCACCACTTCCGTGCCCAGCGCGATCAGCGCCGGCATCGAGTCGCCGATGGGCGAACCGTTGGCGATATTGCCGCCCAGCGTGCCGGCATTGCGGATCGGCAGCGAGGCAAAGCGCTTCCACATCTCTTCCAGCTCGGGGTGTGCGGCGTTGAGTGCGGCGTAGGCCTTTTCCAGCGTCACGGCGGCGCCGATCTCGACCATGCCGTCGCGTTCCTCAATGTGGTTCAGGTCTTCCACCTGGCCCACGTAGAGCAGGTTGCCCAGCTCGCGGAACTGCTTGGTGACCCACAGGCCCACGTCGGTGCTGCCGGCCAGGATGCGGATATCGGGCTGTGCCGCCTTGATCGCGCCGAACTCGGCCGCGCTGCGCGGGGCAAAGAACTCCTGGCCCTGGGCGCGGTAGCGGAAGGTCTCGCCGCGCTTGAGGTTGCGCAGGGTGTCGGCGATCTGCTTGGGGTTGAGCTTGTCCGCCGTAGGGGCGGGCAGGGCCATCATGCGCTCGCCGGCGTCGATGATCGGGCGGTAGCCGGTGCAGCGGCACAGGTTGCCGGTCAGCGCGTCGCAGATGGTCTGGCGCGAGGGCGCTTCGCCGCCCGGGGTGTGCTGCTGGTACAGCGCCCACAGCGACATCACGAAGCCGGGAGTGCAGAAGCCGCACTGCGAGCCGTGGCACTCGACCATGGCTTCCTGCACCGGGTGCAGGTTGCCGTCGGCCTGGCGCAGGTCCTCGACGGTGATCAGGGCCTTGCCGTCGAGCGTGGGCAGGAACTGGATGCAGGCGTTGACCGCCTTGAATTCGACATCGCCGCCGTCCTGCAGCTCGCCGACCACGACGGTGCAGGCGCCGCAGTCGCCTTCGGCGCAGCCTTCCTTGGTGCCGGTGCAGCGCGCGTCTTCACGCAGGTACTGCAGCACGGTGCGGGTAATGGGGGCGTCGGATACTTCCTTGACCTGGCCGCGGTGGAAAAAGCGGATGGTTTGCGTCTCCATGGTCTTCTCTCTCTTGGTGATGGCGGAAACATAGCACCCTGGCCTTTCATGCAATATTCGGCCCAGGTGATATGCCCCATCAGCGGGCGGCCCGATTGGTGCCCCGCCGCACCGCCAGGCGCCCCCCTGGAGGAGGTGATTTGACCGTTTGTGGGGCGCCTGTCATACACTATGCGCCGTTCCCATCCCCCACGCCACCCATCTGGCCCCCGCCGGAGGGCCGCCATCGCCATGCACGGACGCGACCATCTCGATACATATTTGCTGCGGGTGCTTCACACCCTGCTGACCGAGCAGAGCGTGACCCGCACGGCCGTGCGCCTGGGCCAGTCCCAGCCCGCCATCAGCAATACCCTGAAGCGCCTGCGGGAGATCACCGGCGATGCCATTTTGGTGCGGGGCAAAAACGGCATGGTGCCGACCGAGCGCGGCCGCGAACTGCTGGCGCTGGCCGAGCAGAGCCTGGCGGCGATGGACCGCATCGCGCGCCCGCCGCAGCAGTTCGACCCGGCCACCACCACGCGCACCTTCCACCTGGGCGCGCCGGACTACCTGGACGCGTTCTTCCTGCCCAATATCGTCGAGCGCGTGCGCCGGCTGGCGCCGGGCGCCAAGCTGTTCGTGCATCCGATGACGTCGTCGTCGGACTTCCTGGACGACCTGGAGCAGGGGCAGCTCGATATCGTGGTCGGCAACTGGCTGTCGCCGCCTGAGCACCTGCATATCTCGCCGCTGTTCGACGACGAGGTGGTGTGCATGCTGGGCGCGCAGCATCCGCTGGCGCGCAAGGGGCTGACGCTCAAGCACTACCTGGAGATGCCGCACCTGGCCCCGGCGCCGTATGCGTCGATGCAGCGCAGCATGATCGACCAGGCGCTGGCCGAGCAGGGCTACAAGCGCAATATCCAGGTCACGCTGCCGTATTTCGGCCTGGTGCCGTATGTGCTGATGAAGACGGATATGGTCTTTACCACCGGCCGCCAGTTTGCTGCGCACTACGCGCAGTACCTGCCGATCCGCATGGTGCCCTCGCCGGTGTCGTTCCCGCGCATGCGCTTCTACCAGCTGTGGCACGAGCGCTGCCATGCGGCGCCGGATGTGATGTGGATCCGGCGCATGATCGCCGAGGTGGCGGCGGACCTGCCGCAGTTGCCGCGGCTGGAGGCAGAGGCCGGCTGAGCGGGCCGGGCAGCAGGCGAGGGGGCTTACTTTGCCTTGTAGCTCGGGAAGAACAACTGCTCGCCTTCCACCTTGTACCCGGCAATCGCGTCCTGTCCTTCCTTTGACGTGATCCACTCCACCAGCTTGATCGCATCCGTGTGGTTGATACCCGCATGCCTGGCGGGGTTGACCGCGATGATTCCGTACGGGTTGAACATCTTCGGATCGCCTTCGATGGCGATGGCCAGGCCGGTCTTGGCGCGATAGGCGCCGTAGGTGGCGCGGTCCGACAGCGTATAGGCCGGCATCTGCGCGGCCATGGTCAGCACCTCGCCCATGCCCAGGCCGGCGTTGACGTACCACGGCTGGCCCTTGGGCTCGATGCCGAGCTGCTTCCAGTAGTCCTTCTCCATCACGTCGGTGCCGGAGTTGTCGCCGCGCGAGATGAACTTGCTGCTGCTGCCTGCGAGCTTGCGGAACCCCGCCAGCACGTCCTTGCCGCCCTTGACGCCTGCCGGGTCGCTGGCCGGGCCGACCACGATGAAGTCGTTGTACATCACGTCGCGGCGGTTCACGCCGTAGCCGGCCGCGACAAAGGCGTCTTCCACCTTGCGCGCGTGCACCAGCAGCACGTCGACGTCGCCCATCTCGCCCATCTTCATGGCCTTGCCCGAGCCGACCGCGATCACCTTCACGGTGACGCCCGCCTTTTGCTCGAAGCGCGGCAGCAGGTATTTCAGCAGGCCCGAGTTCTCGGTGCTGGTGGTGGTGGCCAGCTTCAGTTCCCCGGCATGGGCCGCCGACAGCAGGCCTGCGCAGGCCATCGCAACGAGATGGCGCGCTGGGCGGCGCAGGCGTTGGGCAAGGCGAGGCGACATGCGGTGGCTCCTTTGTATTATGTTTTTCCAGACATAATTGCTTTTGCCTTTCGATCTCATGGAGAATGCGGCAAAAGAACATAAGAATGGGGTATTCATTGTGGTCCAGCCGAGATCGACAAGTAAATATGCTGCGGAGGACATATGATCTTCCGCTTTGACCTGTTTCCGGTGATCGCGCCAGACGACAATCCGCGCGCGAATGGCAAGGTGTTCCAGCTGCTCAAGGCCGTGCGCGAAACCGGGTCGCTGCACCGCGCCGCGCGCGAGATCGGCTTGTCGTACCGCCATGCCTGGGGCGTGATGCGGACCTGGGAGGAAATGCTCGGGCGCAGCGTGCTCGATATGGAGCGCGGCCGCGGTGCCTCGCTGACCCGCTTCGGCGAACGCCTGCTGCGCGCCGAGCTGCGCCTGCGCGAATCGGTCGACCCGGTGGTGCAGAAGGCCATGGCGGACTTCATTGCCGAGCTGGACGATGCCCAGCAGCCGCAGTCGCAGGTGCATTTCACCGGCAGCCATGACCCGGCGGTGGAGGTGCTGGCCGCCGCACTGGGCGAGGCAGGAACCTCGCTGCAGCTCGATACGGTGTTTTGCGGCAGCGTGGAGGGGCTGATTTGCCTGCAGGAGCGGCAGTCGGAACTGGCCGGCTTCTATGTCTCGCCGGTGCAGACCGCGGGCTCGGTCGCGCATGTGACGCTGCGCAAGTGGCTGCGGCCGGCCGCGGTGCGGCTGCTGCGGCTGGCTTGGCGCGAGCAGGGCCTGATCCTGGCGCCGGAGGTGGCGCGCGAGGTGCATGACCTGCGCGATCTGGCGCGCACCCAGGCGCGCTTCGTCAACCGGCAGCGCAGTTCGGGCACGCGCATGCTGTTCGACCAGCTGCTGGCCGCGCAGGGCCTGTACCCCGACCAGATCGCCGGCTACGACGAGACCGAGTTCAGCAACGAGAAGGTGGCCGAGGCCGTGCACGGCGGCCGCGCGCAGGTGGGCTTCGGGCTGCGCATGAATGCCGAGGCCCATGGGCTGGCCTTTGTGCCGTTGACGCGCGAGGCCTACTACCTGGCGCTGCGCAAGAACGACCAGACCGCCGGCTGGATGGCAGCACTGCTGGCGCTGCTGGCCGACCCGGCCTTTGCCCGGCGCATCGAAACGCTGCCCGGCTACAACATGGCCGAGCCGGCCGGCATCCTGACCCCGCAGGAGGCGTTGCCGTGGTTCGGGCCGGGCGGCAAGGAGGACGCCTGAGGGCGAGCCGGGCGGCATGACGCCGACGGGCGCGCGGCTGCGCGGCCCGGTCCGTATTACACTCCCTGCCAGGCGCACCGCGGTTTTGCATCGGCTTGCGCCAGACCCTTGCAAGGAGCGCCATGCTGGAAACCGCCGCGCTGGCCGCGGGCATGTCCTGGGCCAGCGGCTTTCGCCTCTACCTTGCGGTGCTGGCCGCCGGCGTGCTGGCGCGCCTGGGCTGGCTGGACCTGCCGCCCGGGCTGCAGCCGCTGGAATCCTGGTGGGTCATCAGCGTGGCCGCCGTGCTGGCCGTGGCCGAATTCGTCGCCGACAAGGTGCCCGCGTTCGATACCGTCTGGGACGGCATCCATACCTTTATCCGCATTCCCGCCGGCGCGATCCTGGCCGCCGCCGCCTTCGGCCAGCTGGATCCGCAGTGGATGGTGGCGGCAGGGCTGATCGGCGGCACGCTGGCCGGCACCGCGCATGCGGTCAAGGCGGGCACGCGCGCGCTGATCAATGTGTCGCCGGAACCGTTCTCCAATTGGACGGCCTCATTCACTGAAGACCTGACCGCGACCGGCAGCCTGCTGCTGGCGTTCTTCCTGCCGGTGGTGTTCCTGGTCTTGCTGGTGGTCTTCCTGCTGGTGTCGGTGTGGCTGCTGCCGAAATTGTGGCGCGGCGTGCGCCGGCTGCATGCGAGCCTGCGCGGCAGGACCGAGCGGCCTGGCACACCCCGCTAGCTTCCCGGCCATTCCCGTTTTTTTTCGACTGACCCGAGGCGCGCCGCCGCCAGAAACCAAGAACCAAAGCAACCGATGCCTCCCGAGTCCGCCATCGAAGCCCCGGCCACGGCCGCCAACCCCGCCGGCACGCGCCCCGCGCATGGCGGTCGCTTCTCCGCCTGGGGCCAGGCGCTGCGCATGGCGCGGCGCGACTGGATTGCCGGCGAGCTCTACCTGCTGCTGTTTGCGCTGGTGCTGGCCGTGGCCGCGCTGACCAGCGTGGGCTTCATGGCCGACCGCATGCGGCTGGGCCTGGAGCGCGACGCGCGCCAGATGATCGCGTCCGACGTACTGCTGGTGGCTGACCAGCCTTTCGATGCCGCCTTCGCGCAGCGTGCGCAAGCGGCGGGGCTGGCCGTGGCCCAGACCGTCACCTTCCCGAGCATGGCGACTGCCAACGGCAAGGCGCCGGCCGGCGGCGACGCGCCCAGCCAGCTGGCCGCGCTCAAGGCGGTGACCGACGGCTATCCGCTGCGGGGCAAGCTCAAGGTGGCCAGTGCGGCGGGGGCGCCGGATGCGCCCGCCGAAGGCATTCCCGCGCCGGGCACGGTATGGGTCGACGAGGCGCTGCTGGGCGCCCTGGGGGTTGCCGTGGGCGACACCCTGCAACTGGGCAGCCGCAGCTTCCGCATCGACCGCATCATCACGCAGGAGCTTGATCGCGGCACCGGCTTCATGAACTTCGCGCCGCGCGTGCTGATGCCGCTGTCGGACCTGGACAGCACCGGGCTGATCGGCTGGGGCAGCCGCGTGACCTACCGGCTGCTGGTGGCCGGCCCCGACGCCGCCGGCGCTGCCTTCCAGAAATGGGCGCAGGACGAGATCGGACGCCGCAAGCTGCGCAATACCCGGGTCGAGTCGCTGGAGTCGGGCCAGCCGCAGATGCGTGCCACGCTGGACCGCGCCGAGCGCTTCCTGTCGCTGGTGGCAGTGCTGTCGTCGATGATCGCGGCGGTGGCCATCGCCATGTCGGCGCGCCGCTATATGCAGCGCCACACCGATGCCTGCGCGGTCTACAAGTGCCTGGGGCTGTCGCGCGGGCAGATCCTGCGCGCCTTCGGCCTGGAGTTCCTGCTGGTGGGGGCCGCGGGCGCGCTCGCCGGGGTGCTGCTCGGGTACCTGGCGCACTATGGCCTGCTGCTGTCGCTGGGCGGGCTGCTGCGGGTGTCGCTGCCGCAGCCGTCGCTGCTGCCGGCACTGGTGGGCGTGCTGGCGGGGCTGGTGCTGCTGGCCGGGTTCGCGCTGCCGCCGCTGCTGGCGCTGACACGGGTGGCGCCGCTGCGGGTGCTGCGCCGCGATATCGGGTTGCCGCCGGTGTCGGCCTGGGTGGCCTATGCACTGGGCCTGGGCGCCTTTGTCGCGCTGCTGCTGGTGGCGGCGCGCGACCTGCGGCTGGGGCTGACCACCGCGGGCGGCTTTGTCGCCGCGGGCGTGGTCTTCGCGGTGCTGGCGCTGGGGCTGCTGACGCTGCTGTCGCGCCTGCTGCGCGGGCGCCTGCGCGGGCGCGCGGCGATGGGCTGGCGCTTTGCGCTGGCGGTGCTGGAACGCCGCCGCGCGGTCACGGTGCTGCAGACCGTGGCGCTGGCGGTGGGGCTGATGGCGCTGCTGCTGCTCGGCATGACCCGCAACGACCTGGTCGATTCGTGGCGCCAGGCCACGCCGGCCGACGCGCCCAACCGCTTCATCATCAATATCCAGCCGGACCAGCGCGAACCGTTGCGCCAGATGCTGGCCGGCGCCGGCATCAACGACCTGCTCTACCCGATGGTGCGCGGGCGCCTGACCCATATCGGCGAGCGCGCCATCCGCGGCGACAGCTTCGAGGACGGGCGCGCGCGCAACCTGGTCGAGCGCGAATTCAACCTGTCCTATACCGATGCGCTGCCCGAGGGCAACCGCGTGATTGCCGGGCGCTGGTCCAACGGCCCGGACGCCGGCGCCTCGGTGGAAGAGGGCATCGCCAAGACGCTGGGCATCCGGCTTGGCGACACGCTGCGTTTTGACGTGGCCGGCCAGGCGGTGCAGGCCCGCGTGACCTCGCTGCGCAAGCTGGACTGGGGCTCGATGCGGGTCAATTTCTTCGTGATCCTGCCGCCGCAGGCGATGCAGGGGCTGCCCGAGACCTACATCACGTCGTTCCACCTGCCGCCCGCCAGCACGGCGCTGGGCAACCGGCTGATCGCGGCCTTCCCCAACATCACCGTGGTCAATACCGACCTGATCCTGCGCCAGATCCAGGACATCCTGGACCAGGTGATCGCGGCGGTGGAGTTCCTCTTCGTGTTCACGCTGGCCGCCGGCGTGACCGTGCTGTACGCGGCGCTGTCCGGCGCGCGTGACGAGCGCATGCGCGACGCGGGCCTGCTCAAGGCGCTGGGCGCCTCGGCCGCGCTGGTGCGCCAGACCCAGTACGCCGAGTTCCTGGTGGTGGGCGGCCTGGCCGGATTCCTGGCCAGCCTGGGCGCGATCGCGGTGGGCTGGGGCCTGTCGCAGTTCGTCTTCGATTTCCCGTACCGCTTCAATGCCTGGATCGTGCCGGTGGGCGTGGTTTCTGGCATGCTGTGCGCTTTTGCCGGCGGCTGGCTGGGCCTGCGCGAAGTGCTGCGCCAGCCCGCGCTGGCGACCTTGCGTGATGCCTGAGTGGCTGCGCTGTTTGAGTGTGTGATGAGTACTGAATCCAACGACAAGCCCGGCACGGCCGAGGTGACTGCATTTGAGCTGGTGGGCGGCGAAGCGCGCGTGCGCGAGCTGGTCGACCGCTTCTACGACCTGATGGACCTGGAGACCCAGTTCGCCGGGCTGCGCGCGCTGCACCCGCCCTCGCTGGAGGGCTCGCGCGACAAGCTGTTCTGGTTCCTGTGCGGCTGGCTGGGCGGTCCCAACCACTTTATCGAGCGCTTCGGCCACCCGCGCCTGCGCGCGCGCCATATGCCGTTCGAGATCGGCGTGAGCGAGCGCGACCAGTGGATGCGCTGCATGGCGCTGGCAATGCAGGACATCGGCCTGTCCGAAGACCTGCAGCTGCGCCTGATGCAGGCGTTCTTCCAGACCGCCGACTGGATGCGCAACGTGGCGCGCTGAGGCGCCGCCGCTCCCTTCTTTCAACCGAAAGGTTTCGCAAGTTCATGACAGACCAACTGCCTGAAGACGCCGTGCGTTTGCTCGATTTGTGGTTCGGCCAGCCCGGTTCTGCCGCCTGGAATACCGAGCGCCCGCAATGGTTCACCAAGTCGGACGCCTTCGATGCGCAGATCCGCACCAACTTCCTGTCCGACTGGCAGGTCGCCTGCGACGGGGCCCCGGACGACTGGTCGGTCACGCCCGAAGGCGCCTGCGCGCGCGTGGTGCTGCTGGACCAGTTCCCGCGCAACATGTTCCGCAACGATCCGCGCAGCTTCGGCAGCGATACGCTGGCGCTGGCACTGGCCAGGCGCATCGTCGCCACCGGCATGGACCGCAAGCTGCCGACGGACTACCACCGCATGTTCTGCTACATGCCGTTCGAGCATTCCGAGGCGCTGGAGGACCAGGACGAGGCAGTGCGTCTGATGACGCAGCTGCGCGAGGCCAGCGGCGGCGTGGTGGATGTGGTGGAGTGGGCCGAAAAGCACCGCGCGATCATCGCGCGCTTCGGCCGCTTCCCGCACCGCAATGCGGTGCTGGGCAGGCAGAGCACAGAGCAGGAACTGGCGTTCCTGCGGCAGCCGGGCTCGTCGTTCTGAACCGGGCCGGCAGCAGGGGCGCGCTCAGGTCTTGTCGCGCGCCTGTTGCCACTTGTCGACGCGCACGCGCGGAGCGGCCGCCAGCTGGCCCAGCAGGCCGGCGGGCGTGTCTGCCACATGCAGCAGGTCGGCATGCACCTGCTTCATGAAGCCTTCCCGCACTGCGTGCGCAAGGAAACCCAGCAGGCCGTCGTAGAACCCGTTGACATTCAGCAGGCCCACCGGCTTGTCGTGGTAGCCCAGCTGCAGCCAGGTGAAGGTCTCGAACAGCTCTTCGAAGGTGCCCACGCCGCCCGGCATGGCGATAAAGGCGTCGGCACGGTCCGCCATCATCTGCTTGCGCTCGTGCATGTTGCGCACCACGTGCAGCTCGGTCAGGCCGCGGTGGCCCACTTCCTTCTGCATCAGCGCGTCGGGGATGATGCCGATGGCGCTGCCGCCATGTTCCATCACGGCGTCGGCGACGATGCCCATCAGGCCCACCTTGCCGCCGCCGTACACCAGCGCCAGGCCGCTTTCGGCCAGCGTGCGGCCTAGCAGGCGCGCGCCTTCGGCGTATTCAGGACGGTTGCCGGGGCTGGAGCCGCAATACACGCAGACCGATTTCACTTTGCTTCCTTTGCCGCGTCGGCTGCGGCCTTGGCTGCCGCGTAGTCGCGCGCCAGCTGGTCGAATGCGTCCCGGGCCCGGCCGCGCAGGTAGGGCGCCAGGATCGAGAAGATGTGGTAGCTCGATCCGTGCAGGTAGCCGCGAATCTGCTCGGGGTCGTTGTACTGGCGCGGATGCTGCACGAACTGGAACGACAGCCAGTAGGTGGCGATCACCACCATGTTGGTGCAGATGGCCTCGACCTGCTCGGCCGTGGCTTCCATCTCGCCGTCGTCGATGAACTGGCGGCAGATCTCGTGCGCAAAGCGCTTCTTCTGCTCGACGATGCGCTTGAAGTTGGTCTCCAGCATCCGGTTGCGCGCCAGCAGGTCGTTGATGTCGCGGTACAGGAAGCGGTAGTTCCACAGGAACTCGGACATGTACTGCAGGTAGCCCCAGCTTTCGTCCAGCGTGGCCTTGTGGTCGTCCGGCATCTTCAGGCGCCGCTCCATCTCCTGCTCGAAGCGCACGAAGATGGAGTTGATGATGTCGTCCTTGTTGCGGAAGTGGTAGTAGAGATTGCCGGGGCTGATCTCCATGGCTTCCGCAATCGTCGTGGTGGTGACGTTGGGTTCGCCGACTTCGTTGAACAGGCGCAGCGAGACGTCGAGGATGCGGTCCCTGGTGCGGCGGGGGCCGGTTTGCGGTTTCGGTTCCATGGGCGTCCGGGCGATCGGTGCGATCAGTAAGTCGGGGGCAGGGTAGCGATTATAAGCAATCGGCCCGGCCACCCCATCCGGCATCCCCGGCGAGTGACGGATCAGCCCGCCAGCGTCCGCACCCAGCGCACCACGTGCGGCCCGGCGATGGCGACCCAGGTGCCGCCGCACAGCACCAGCGCCAGCATTACCGCGGCGCTGCCGAAATCCTTGGCACGCTTGGACAGGCTGTGCCGCTCCAGCGAAATGCGGTCGATTGCCGCCTCGACGCTGGAATTGAGCAACTCGACGATCAGCACCACCAGCAGCGTGCCCAGCAGCAGGATGCGCTCGACCACGTCCACCGGCAGCAGGAATGCCCACGGCGCCAGGATTGCCACCAGCGTCAGCTCCTGGCGGAACGCGCTTTCCTCGAGCACCGCATAGCGCAGCCCCGACAGCGAATTGATGGCCGCATGCCAGGCGCGCGTCAGGCCGCGGTTGGCCTTGTGGGGGTTCTGCTCGATCGAATAGTCAGCGCTCTGGACTGCCTGCGGCGGCCTCTGCAGAGGCGGGTCGGACGGCAGTTCCGGATGGGGTTTGGGCATGGTTTTGCGGGGCGGGTTGGGCCGCTGCGCTGTCGCGGCCTGGCTTGCCGGCAGCGAACGGCCGAAGATGGGCCAGGAACTGCTCGGAGGCGGCGCGCCACGAGAACCGCTCGGCGTGGGCACGTGCCGTGGCGCGGTCGATGCGCAGCGCTTCCAGGCAGGCTTCGCGCAGGTCTTCGTGCATCGCGCCGGCGGGGCTGTCGCCCAGCACATCGATCGGGCCGGTGACCGGATAGGCGGCCACGGGCAGCCCGCTGGCCAGCGCTTCCAGCAGCACCAGCCCGAAGGTGTCGGTACGGCTCGGGAACACGAACACATCAGCCGAAGCATACACCCGGGCCAGCTCGGGCTGGCTCAGCACGCCCAGGTAGTTGGCGCCCGGATAGCGCGCGCGCAGCGCCGGCAGCGCCGGGCCGTCGCCGACCACCCACTTGGAGCCGGGCAGGTCCAGCGCCAGGAAGGCCTCGACGTTCTTTTCCACCGCCACGCGGCCCACGTACAGGAAGATCGGGTGGGCGGTGTTGAGCACGTTGGGGCGCTGCAGCGTGAACACGTCCAGGTCCACGCCGCGCGTCCACAGCACGGCGTTGGTGATGCCATAGCGCCGCAGGTCGTCCAGCACCACCGGGGTGGGCGCCATCACCGCCTGGGCCGGGCCGTGGAACCAGCGCAGGAAGCGGTACGTCCATGCCAGCGGGATGCCGAAGCGCGCCTGCACGTATTCCGGAAAGCGCGTGTGGTAGGCGGTGGTGAAGGGCAGCCGGCGGCGGAGCGCGTGGCGCCGCGCGGCCAGGCCCAGCGGCCCTTCGGTGGCGATATGCAGGGCGTCCGGAGCGAAGGCCTCGATGCGGCGCTGCACGCGCGCCGCCGGGAACAGCGACAGGCGGATCTCGGGGTAGGTCGGGCACGGCACGGTGCGGAATTCCAGCGGCGTGATCATGTCGACCGTGTGGCCCATGGCCTCGAGTTCGCGGCGCGTGGACTTGAGCGTGCGCACCACGCCGTTGACCTGCGGTTCCCAGGCATCGGTGACGATCAGGATCTTCATGCAGCCTCCTCGGGCGCGGTGGAAGGGCAATGTGGTTGGGGCAAACGGTGGCAGGCCGGGATCAGCCCGCCACGGCGGCGCGGCGACGGCGGCGCGTGGCCGGGGCCGGCGCGTCCAGCAGCGTGGTCCAGTAGACGATCTTCAGCTCGCCTTCCATGGTCTCGACCAGTGCCGACAGGCTTTCGACCCAGTCGCCGTCGTTGCAGTAGAGCTGGCCATTGACCTCGCGGATCTCGGCCTTGTGGATATGGCCGCAGACCACGCCATCGCAGCCGCGGCGGCGCGCTTCATCGACCATCGCGCTCTCGAAGGCGCCGATGTAGTTGACGGCGTTCTTGACCTGGTGCTTGAGGAACTGCGACAGCGACCAGTACGGGAAGCCCAGGCGCGCGCGCAGCCGGTTGAAGTGGCGGTTCAGCGCCAGGATCACCGTGTACAGCGAATCGCCGAGGTAGGCCAGCCAGCGCGCGTGCTGCACCACGCCGTCGAACAGGTCGCCGTGCACCACCCACAGCCGGCGCCCGGAGGCGGTGACATGCACCGCCTCTTCGCGCACGGTGATGTCGCCGAAGGCCATGCCGTCGAACTGGCGCGCGGCCTCGTCGTGGTTGCCGGGAACGTAGATCACTTCAGTGCCCTTGCGCGCCTTGCGCAGCAGCTTCTGCACCACGTCGTTGTGGCTTTGCGGCCAGTACCAGCCGCGGCGCAGCTGCCAGCCGTCGATGATGTCGCCGACCAGGTAGAGCTGGTCGGATTCGTTGTGCTTGAGGAAGTCCAGCAGGTAGTTGGCCTGGCAGCCGGGCGTGCCCAGGTGGATGTCCGACAGCCAGATGGCGCGGTAGCGCTGGATCGGGTGCGGCTCGGGCGGGTAGGTCTGCTGCTGTTCGCGCTGGGGTGCCAGCGCGGCATCCAGGGCCGGCGCCATGAAGGCGGTCAGCGGCGCGGCGCTGTCGCTGTCAGGGCTGCGGCGCAGCCATTGCGTCAGTTGCGCGGTCTTCGACAAATACCCGCGGGCAGATCGGATTGCTTGCACCATGGCAGTCCCGGTTGCGGCGATGGCTGCATTCAGCCAGCCCGCGATGACGGTGCCGTGACGGAGAAATGACTGACATATGAAACGTGGCGGAAGTGGAACAGCCCGGGCTGGCGCCGGTGTCAGTGCCCGCGAGCGGACAGCTCCGCAAGGGCGTCGAGTACCGCACGCACGGCGGCGGGATGGCGCAGCAGCGTGACGTGGCCGATGCCGGCCAGCGGGATATGCCCGGCGCCATCGAGCCAGCCGGTGCAGGGCGGCCCGGCGATCGAGTCATGCCAGCTGAAGATCGAGATCATGCGCGCGCGGCGGCGCGGGGTTTCCGCGGCGGCCAGCGCGCGCAGCCAGGGGCTGCCGCAACGCATCTGGCGCGCATTGGGGCCGCCGCCAAAGCGCGCCAGCGCGCTGCCGTGGTGGGGGCTGCCCAGCGTCACCACGCCGGCGCAGACGTCTTCGTCGCCCGCCAGCTGCAGCGCGGCGCGCGCGGCCAGCCCGCCCATGCTGTGGCAGACCAGCAGCGGCGGGCGTCCGGCCTCGGCTGTGATGCGCCGCATGGCGGCCAGCAGCGTGCGCGCGTAGTCGTCGATGTCGCCGAACACCGGCTTGAGCTCGATCCCCTCGCAGCGGTAGCCAGCGGCGGCCAGTGCCGGCTGCATGTCGAGCCAGATGGCCTGCCCGCAGGCGTAGCCGTGCACCAGCAGCACCGGCGGGGCGTCGCGGCCGGGCAGGGCATCGAGCGGTGCGGCAAAGGGCGCGTGCGCGCGGAATGGCTGCAGCCAGTCGAACATGCGCAGCACGGCCACGCACTCGGCCGCAAAGCAGCGCAACGCCTCAGGCAGGCGCAGCGGACGGCGCGTGGCGGCGAGTTCAAGCGGTGGTGCGGGCGGGTGATTGCCGCGCCCGACCCACAGGCCGCGCCCGCTCAGGGCGAAAGCGAAGGCAATGCCGCTGGCGAAGCTGCCGAGGATGGCCGCCACACCGGCGGCGACCGCGCCGGGCCATGGCCATCCGGCCAGTTGCACCAGCCCGGCGGCGATGCCCAGCGCGGCGGCTGCCTGCAAGGTCACCGCAAGGCGGCGGATGCCGGCGGCCGACAGGCTCATGGCTTGGGCGGGCGCAGGTCGGTCAGCCGCGTGCCGGCCAGGCGGTCATGCAGGAACTGGCGGCGCGGATCCAGCCACGCCAGCAGGACCCAGACCAGCAGGCCGGCGCACAGCACCGCTACAAACGGCCCCTTGACCAGCCCCAGCATATGGCCGACTGCCGCCGATGGCGGCAGCCACAGCCATGCCAGCACGTAGCGCAGCGCCGCCTGCCGCCAGCGCGGCGGCACGCCGGCGGCGTTCTCGACGCGCATGCGCCAGGTCTGCATGGCCAGGGTCTGGCCGTTGCGTTGCCAGAACCAGGTGAAATACAGGCCCATCACCAGGAAGCTCCACACCTGGATCACGAGCGGCCCGTCCACACCAAGCTTCTGCAGCAGCGGTTGCACCAGCAGGTAGGCAGCGGTCGAGGCGCTCAGCACGCCGAACAGCAGCACGCCCTCATAGAGCATGCAGGCGATGCGTCGGCGCAAGGGCGGGGCGGCGG
>NZ_JBYSZW010000019.1:27474-120260 GCF_058787575.1 Cupriavidus sp. FW305-3-2-15-C-LB2 | reverse complement strand
ATCACCAACGGCCCGGACTGCGACGTGCTGGTGGTCTATGCCAAGACCGAGCCTGAGCTGGGCGCGCGCGGCATGACTGCCTTTATCGTCGAAAAGGGCATGAAGGGCTTCTCGGTGGCGCAGAAGCTGGACAAGCTGGGCATGCGCGGCTCGCACACCGGCGAACTGGTGTTCCAGGACGTGGAAGTGCCGGTCGAGAACATCCTTGGCGCCGAGAACGGCGGCGCCAAGGTGCTGATGAGCGGGCTGGACTACGAGCGCGCGGTGCTGTCCGGCGGCCCGGTCGGGATCATGCAGGCGTGCATGGACGTGGTCACGCCGTATATCCACGACCGCAAGCAGTTCGGCCAGAGCATCGGCGAATTCCAGCTGATCCAGGGCAAGGTGGCCGATATGTACACCACGCTGCAGGCCGCGCGCAGCTACCTGTACACGGTCGGCAAGAACCTGGACGCGCTGGGCAGCGGGCACGTGCGCCAGGTGCGCAAGGACTGCGCCGCGGTGATCCTGTACACCGCCGAGAAGGCCACCTGGATGGCGGGCGAGACCGTGCAGATCCTGGGCGGCAACGGCTATATCAACGAATACCCGGCCGGCCGCCTGTGGCGCGATGCCAAGCTGTACGAGATCGGCGCCGGCACCTCGGAAATCCGCCGCATGCTGATCGGCCGCGAGCTGTTCGCGGAAACCATGTAAGCGCGCCTACCTTCGCCATCTGCCGACCGACAGCACCATCTCGCGGCACACCCAGAAGCACGATATGCCAATCATCGAAACCAAACTGAACGCCCGCTCCGAGTCCTTCAAGGCCAACGCCGAAGCCATGCAGGCCCTGGTAGCCGACCTGGAGGCCAGGATCGCGAAGCTCGCCGAAGGCGGCGGCAAGGACGCGCGCGACAAGCACCTGTCGCGCGGCAAGCTGCTGCCGCGCGACCGCGTGCAGCAACTGCTGGATCCGGGCACCCCGTTCCTGGAGCTGTCGCAGCTGGCCGCGTACGACATGTACGACAATGCCGCGCCGGGCGCGGGCATCATCACCGGCATCGGCCGCGTGGCCGGGCAGGAGTGCGTGATCGTCTGCAATGACGCCACCGTCAAGGGCGGCACCTACTACCCGATGACGGTCAAGAAGCATGTGCGCGCGCAGGAGATCGCCGAGGAGAACAACCTGCCGTGCATCTACCTGGTCGATTCCGGCGGCGCCAACCTGCCCAACCAGGACGACGTGTTCCCCGACCGCGACCACTTCGGCCGCATCTTCTACAACCAGGCCAACCTGTCCAAGCGGGGCATCCCGCAGATCGCGGTGGTGATGGGCTCGTGCACCGCCGGCGGCGCCTATGTGCCCGCGATGAGCGACGAGTCCATCATCGTCAAGAACCAGGGCACCATCTTCCTGGGCGGCCCGCCGCTGGTGAAGGCCGCCACCGGCGAGGAGGTCAGCGCCGAAGACCTGGGCGGCGCCGACGTGCATACGCGCCTGTCGGGCGTGGCCGACTACTTCGCGCAGAACGACCACCACGCGCTGTCGCTGGCGCGCAATATCGTGCAGCACCTGAACCGCCGCAAGCCGGACCAGATCCGCCTGCACGAGCCGGTCGAGCCGCTGTACCCGGTGCAAGAGCTGTACGGCGTGATCCCGACCGACACGCGCAAGCCCTATGACGTGCGCGAGGTGATCGCGCGCCTGGTCGACGGCTCCGAGTTCGACGAGTTCAAGGCGCGCTACGGCACCACGCTGGTGTGCGGCTTCGCGCGCATCTGGGGCTACCCGGTCGGCATCATCGCCAACAACGGCATCCTGTTCTCCGAGTCCGCGCTCAAGGGCGCGCACTTCATCGAGCTGTGCTGCCAGCGCAAGATCCCGCTGGTGTTCCTGCAGAACATCACTGGCTTCATGGTCGGGCGCAAGTACGAGAACGAAGGCATCGCGCGCAACGGCGCCAAGATGGTGACCGCGGTGGCCACCGCGCAGGTGCCCAAGTTCACGGTGATCATCGGCGGCTCGTTCGGCGCCGGCAACTACGGCATGTGCGGGCGCGCCTATTCGCCGCGCTTCCTGTGGATGTGGCCGAACGCGCGCATCTCGGTGATGGGCGGCGAGCAGGCCGCCAGCGTGCTGGCCACGGTGCGCCGCGACGGCATCGAGGGCAAGGGCGGCAAGTGGAGCGCGCAAGAGGAAGAGGCGTTCAAGCAGCCGATCCGCGACCAGTACGAGCACCAGGGCCATCCGTACTACGCCAGCGCGCGCCTGTGGGACGACGGCGTGATCGATCCCGCGCAGACCCGCACCGTGCTGGGCCTGGGACTGTCCGCGAGCCTGAATGCGCCGATCGAGGACATGAAGTTCGGCGTGTTCCGCATGTAATCACGACAAGGAAGACCGATGTTCAACAAGATCCTGATCGCCAACCGCGGGGAAATCGCCTGCCGCGTGGCCGCCACCTGCCGCCGGCTCGGCATCCGCACCGTCGCGGTGTACTCGGATGCCGACGCCGACGCGCGCCACGTCGCCTTCTGCGACGAGGCCGTGCATATCGGCGGCGCGGCCGCGCGCGACAGCTACCTGCGCGCGGACCACATCATCGAGATGGCGAAGGAGGCCGGCGCCCAGGCCATCCACCCCGGCTACGGCTTCCTGTCCGAGAACGAGGCCTTTGCCGAGGCCTGCGCCGCGGCGGGACTGGTCTTCATCGGCCCGCCGGCGTCTGCCATCCACGCGATGGGCAGCAAGAGCGCGGCCAAGCAATTGATGGAGAAGGCCGCGGTGCCGCTGGTGCCCGGCTACCACGGCGAGGACCAGGGTCCGGCGCTGCTGCGCCGCGAGGCCGACCGCATCGGCTACCCGGTGCTGCTCAAGGCCAGCGCAGGCGGCGGCGGCAAGGGCATGCGCGTGGTCGAGTCGGGCGACGCCTTCGAGGCCGCGCTGGCCTCGGTCAAGCGCGAGGCCAGCGCCAGCTTTGGCGATGACAAGGTACTGGTGGAGAAGTACCTGACGCGCCCCCGCCATATCGAGATCCAGGTGTTTGCCGATACCCACGGCAACTGCGTCTACCTGTTCGAGCGCGACTGCTCGGTGCAGCGCCGCCACCAGAAGGTGCTGGAAGAAGCCCCCGCGCCAGGCATGACCGAGGCGCGTCGCCGCGCCATGGGCGAAGCGGCGGTGGCCGCGGCCAAGGCGGTCGGCTATGTCGGCGCCGGCACGGTCGAGTTCATCGCCAACCAGGACGGCTCGTTCTACTTCATGGAGATGAACACGCGCCTGCAGGTGGAGCACCCCGTTACCGAGATGATCACCGGGCAGGACCTGGTCGAATGGCAGCTGCGCGTCGCCGCCGGCGAAGCGCTGCCGCTCACGCAGGAGCAGCTGCGCATCGACGGCCATGCGCTGGAAGCACGCATCTACGCCGAGAACCCCGACAAACAGTTCCTGCCGTCCACCGGCACGCTGCGCTACCTGCGCACGCCGCCGGCGGTGCAGTTCATGCGCGGTGGTGATGTGCATGGCCCGGCCGGCATCCGCATCGACGCCGGCGTGCGCGAAGGCGACACCATCAGCCCCTTCTACGACCCGATGATCGCCAAGCTGATCGTCTGGGGCAAGGACCGCGACGAGGCGCTGGCGCGCATGCGCCAGGCGCTGGCGTCGTATCACGTGGTGGGGCTGTCGACCAACGTGGCCTTCCTGCAACGGCTGGTGTCGTCGCAGGCGTTCCGCACCGCCGATCTCGATACCGGCCTGATCGAGCGCAACGAAGCCACGCTGTTCCCGCCCGCCGCCCCGGTCGGCCTGGAAGTCATTGCGCTGGCGGTGGCCGCGCTGCTCGACCGCGAGACGCGCGAGCGCCGCGTCGACGCCGCCGACCAGCATTCGCCGTGGACCCATGGCGGCGCGTGGCGGCTGAACGGCGGCGTGTCGCGCACGCTGCGCTTCGGCTATGGCGAGCAGGTGCTGGAGGTGACGCTGAATACCGATGCACGCGGCAGCACGCTGATCTACGCGAACCAGGTTGTGTCCTTCGCCTGCAACTGCCAGGGAGATGAGATCCGCGTCGACCTCGGTACGCGCCACGCGCACGGCCAAGTGCATGCCGACGGCGAGGTGTTTCATGCCTTCCATGCCGGTGGTCACGTAAGCCTGACCTGGCTCGATCCACTGGCGCACGCTGGCGAGGCTGAAAGCGAAGACGGCAAGCTGACCGCGCCGATGCCCGGCAAGGTCATTGCCGTGATGGTCGAGGCGGGCAGCATCGTGACGCGCGGGGCCCCGCTGCTGGTGATGGAGGCCATGAAGATGGAGCACACCATCAGCGCACCGGTGGATGGTGTGGTCAGTGAAGTGCTCTATGGGGTTGGCGAGCAAGTGGCTGAAGGGTCGCAGCTCCTGGCGTTTGAAGCCTGATATCGTGGGGAGGTTTCCGGCAATGCAACCAGACAAAGTCAAGATCGTGGAAGTCGGTCCACGCGATGGCCTCCAGAACGAGAAGGCGTTAGTGCCGACCGAGATCAAGGTCGCATTGATCGACCAGCTGACCGAGGCAGGCGCCGGAGATAGAGCGATTGTCGGGGCAAAGACTGAAAGCCGATCAGCCCTTGCAGCGGGTGGCCACGGATCCATCCCCGGCGGCAGCACCATTGACAGTTCCAGGGTGTAACTAGCATCTGTACGGATGCGCACACCAATGAACGGCTGGGGGCTTGGGGCGCAATTGGCAACGGCAATGCGCTCCAAGCGCTCAGCCACTAGTCCGTTGTTCAGCACCGGATACCCTGGCAACCAACCAGCAATGCGAGTCCAGCCGCTTCGGCAAAGTTGGTCAAGCTCACCACCCCAAAATTGCGCAGCAGCTCGTAGCTGCTGATTCGCCGGTCGGCCCAGGCCATCACTAATAGGTTGTTGGCAGTGAATAGCTTGGCGCCGGGCACTACCAGCAGCAGCCCTAATGAAAACACCAGGCTAGCTACCAATCACGCAGCTGGTGGCGAACCCTAAACTTGGGTCGCTGGCAACCCGTACGGAATACAGCGCTCCCCGCCCGATGAAAGCACCGGCCAGTATGCCCAAGCATCGCCATTTGCAGCAGCGGCAGGCGCGCCTTGGCCACCCCGACGGTTTGCACCCGCTCGGCGATTTCGCAACCTTCAAATGCCAGGCCACATGAGCCTAATAGTGCACCAGCGGCCCTGCCGCGACTTAGTTGGCAATCGAAAGTCATATTTTCAGCACTGATGCTAGGCAACGCGAAAAACCGTGCTTGATTCGCGTCAACAACTCCTGGCAACCCGAGTCGGGAACCGAACCTTCGCGACTTGACCTACCGCGGCTACATAGAATGGCTACAGGGCGACGGCGTGAAGGGGGCTCGAGATGACCATCATGGAGAACATAGCGATTGCCATCTCGCGTGGGCCGTCATGGCGAGGTGAGCACACGGAAATGTGCGAGCACAAGGGCATCGGACATCCCGATAGCCTATGCGATGGGGCTGTCGAAGCTGCGGCTCGCGCCTTGTGCCGCGCATACTTCGAAGCCTATGGCGCAGTCCAGCACTTCAATCTGGACAAGGCGCTACTCATCGGCGGCATGAGCGCGCCAAAGTTCGGCGGTGGCAAAGTGCTGCGCTCAACGCGGTTGATAGTATCCGGCCCTGTTACCGAACTTCCGTCGGCCAAGGCCGAGCTAGTTGTCGAGCAGGCCATTCGTGAGTACCTGGCGACATCCTTGGGCGATATTGGCAATGACATCCGGATCGAGCCAATCCTCCGCCCCTCGGCCCCGAACCTCCGGCGCGTGACCAGTGCAGCGTCTCTTTCGCTGTCCAATGACACATCCTTTGGCGTCGGCTATGCGCCACTCTCATCGCTTGAAAGAGCGGTGCTGTTGATTGCCGACCTTCTGCGCTCACGTGCCGACAGGGGAATGTTTGAGGCGGCGGGCCTCGATTACAAGGTGATGGGGAGTCGGCTGGGTGCGCATCACCGTCTCACTCTTGCGCTGGCGTTTGTCGACCGATGCGTCCAAGGCGTCGATGAGTACTTCATCCTCAAGGGCCGGATTGGGTCGTATCTGGCCGAGCACATCGGCACCGACTGTGAGATTGCAATCAATACCCTCGATCGCCGGGATGCTTGCGACGAAAGCGGGATTTACCTGACGGTCACTGGCTTAAGTGCTGAGCATGGTGATGACGGCCAGGTCGGCCGCGGAAACCGGGTCAATGGCCTGATTACCCCCTATCGGCCAATGTCGCTGGAGGCCGCAGCGGGCAAGAACCCGGCGTCACATGTCGGCAAGCTCTACAACGTGCTCGCCCACCGGTTAGCCTCTCACATTCAGGCAAGCGTGGATGGCGCGGATGAAGTCGTCGTCCGGCTTCTCTCCGGAATTGGACGCCCCATCGACCAGCCCCAACTGTTTGCCATTGATGTCGTGGCCGAGCGCGGCCTCTCGAGCGCCCAGGAGCAGCAAGTTCGTGAACTCGCGACGCTACAGCTGGCGCAGCTTCCTGCCTTGGTCAATGAGCTGGTCTATGGCACGGTAGCGGTCTTCTAGGCCCGGTGTATGGGGAGCACAGCAACCTCGGCGCCGGCATCGGCTGGCCGAGCGGCTTCCCAGCCTTCAAACACATACGTCATGCGGCGTTCGACATTCATTCCTGAATCGGCACCCACCGCACCCCCGACCACCCATGAACGCTTGATTGAAATCAAGAAGCAAATCGACTGGTCACCCAGAATGAAAATGTAATTTATGCGCTGCAGCCCCTCTTAAGAGCCCCAAGGAGAGGATGGAATGCCGACCAAGTCCACCACCCCTAATGGGGGGAGTTACGGCCTCACCGAAGCCCAGGCAGCTCCAACGGCCGCCGCAGGCCCAGCCG
This sequence comes from Cupriavidus sp. FW305-3-2-15-C-LB2, assembly GCF_058787575.1. Taxonomy (NCBI): domain Bacteria; kingdom Pseudomonadati; phylum Pseudomonadota; class Betaproteobacteria; order Burkholderiales; family Burkholderiaceae; genus Cupriavidus; species Cupriavidus sp. FW305-3-2-15-C-LB2. The sequence continues at coordinate 113,379 of NZ_JBYSZW010000019.1, read as the reverse complement.
CCTCGCAGCAGCTCGTGCGTGACCCGGTCTGTGGCATGGAGATCTCCCCACGGGAGGCCGCTACCAGCACGGAGCTCGACCAGAAGCGATACTGGTTCTGCTCTCCACACTGTGAGCAGGTTTTCCTAGCCAACCCGGCGAAATATGTTCTTCACCCCGTTGATAGGCGTAGCTCGGCTGGGCCCTCCCGCAGTCCTAGCCCACCCGGCGTCGCTCCTATCCCTGCGGCGACGCCCGCGCTTGCTTCCCACGCCGCTAAGCAACTCGCCAAGGACCCTATTTGCGGAATGATGGTGGACAAGGCTACGGCCCTCTCCGCCGAGCGTGGCAACCGCAAGTACTACTTCTGCAGCGAGAGCTGCCTTCGGACCTTCGAGTCGCCAGAGAGCGAGTTGAAAGCCATGAGGACGCGCGTGACCATTGCGCTCACGGGCGTGCTCGCGCTGGCGGTGCTGCGGGCTGGCGCCTTCCTGGCACTGGCAGCCGGCGCGACGCTCGTGACTTGGGCCCCGATTCCCGCCTTGCCTTGGTTCACGTGGGGGATGTGGCTATTCCTTCTCGTCACGCCGGTCCAGTTCATTGGCGGCTGGAGCTTCTACAAGGGCGCATGGAACGCCATCCGGACGCGCAATATCAATATGGACTTCCTCATCGCCCTGGGGACATCCGTCGCCTACTTCTACAGCGTAGTAGTGCTGTTCTTTCCGTCCTGGCTGCCCGTCAAGGTCGAAGAGCGAGACGTCTACTTTGAGGTGTCGGCGGTCATTATCGCCTTCGTGCTGCTGGGGAAATACATGGAGGAAATCATCAAGAAGAAATCCTCCGCCGCTGTTCGACGCCTGCTCGACCTGCGCCCCGCCGTCGCTCACGTGCTTCGCGACGGGACGGAGGTGGAAATCCCGGCTGAAAGCATCATGGTGGGCGAAGCGGTCGTTGTACGCCCCGGCGAGAAGATTCCCACTGATGGCAAGGTTATCGATGGCCAATCCAGTGTCGATGAATCGATGCTGACCGGCGAGTCGATGCCCGTGGAAAAGAAGCCTGGTGCCGCTGTCATTGGCGGCACGCTAAACCGCAGTGGCGCCTTCACCTTCCAGGCCACAAAAATCGGAGCGGACACCGCTCTCGCTCAGATTATCAGGATGGTCGAGGACGCCCAGGCCAGCACCGCGCAGATTCAGAGACTGGCGGACCAGGTCACCGGCTACTTCGTACCTGCGGTTGTTTCGGTCGCGATGCTGGCATTAGTGGGATGGACCGTCGCCGGTCATTTTCCGCAGGGACTGCTCGCATTCGTGGCTGTTCTGATTATCTCCTGCCCCTGCGCGCTAGGCGTCGCCACGCCAGCAGCGCTGATGGTCGGCGTCGGCAAGGGCGCGGACAACGGCATCCTGATACGCGGCGGTGAAGTGCTGGAGCGGGCCGAAAAGCTCACCGCGGTTGTCTTTGACAAGACCGGGACGATTACGCGCGGAGAGCCGACCTTGACCGATGTCATCCCCTTTTCTGGGCGAGAGAAATCTGACCTGCTGACTCTTGCTGCCGCTGTGGAAGCCGGGTCCGAGCACCCTTTGGGCGAAGCCATCGTGCGCGCCGCACAGTATCGCGCGCTCACCATTCCCAAGGCAGCCAGCATCAGCGCATTGTCTGGCATGGGCATTCAGGGCCTCGTCGACGGTCAGCAAGTCTGGCTGGGCAACCGGCGTCTCTTTGCACGCCAAGGCATCCCAATCGAATCGGCCGAATCTGTACTCGGGAAGCTCGAGGCCGATGGCAAGACAGCCATGCTGGTCGGCGCCGGCACACAATTGCTCGGCGTAGTGGCCGTGGCTGACACAGTGAAACCGGAAGCGAGCGAGGCAATCGCGGCATTGAAGGCGCGCGCCATCAAGGTTGTGCTACTGAGCGGTGACAACCGCCGCACCGCCGAGGCAATCGGCCGGCAGGTTGGCATTGAGCATGTCATTGCCGAGGTGATGCCGGAAGACAAGGTCGAGACCATTCACGCATTACAGAAGCAAGGGGAGGTCGTGGCCATGGTGGGAGACGGCGTCAATGACGCACCGGCGCTTGCCGCAGCGGACATCGGCATTGCCATCGGCTCAGGCTCGGATGTCGCGAAGGAAACTGGGAGCATCATCCTCATTCGCGATGATGTGCGTGACGTGGTTGCCGCCATTGAGCTGTCCCGCGCGACGATGCGCAAAATCAAACAGAACCTCTTCTGGGCGTTCATCTACAACACCATCGGCATCCCTATCGCCGCACTTGGACTCCTGAACCCCATCTTTGCCGCAGCAGCAATGGCACTGTCCTCGTTGAGTGTGGTAGCCAACTCCGCATTGCTGAAGCGTGTACGACTTGGCTCCAGAATTGCCAGCCCGGAGGCGAGATGAAACACCCGGTGGCATGGATTTGCGCTGCCTTTGCAATGCTACTCGCGGCAGCTATCGTCTACCGGTTTGGGCTGACACCGTTCACCATACTGGTTGGCCTACTCCTGCTGTCCTGTCCGGTCGTTGTGGTGTGGTTGAGTCTTCGCCTTTCGCGACAGTGCGAGCGCGATATACGAAACGCAGTTGAGCGTGAACGCCAAGACAAAGGTTGAAGAGAGGGTCGGTCTATGAACTGGTTATCACAGAGTCTCACTTGGCTCCTGCTTGGCGGAACGGCGAACAGTTTTTCAGCAAGACCAAGCGAGATACATACACCGACGTCATCGGCACCATGGCTGCTGCCAGGCGGTACGGCGTTCGCTTTATAGGAGGAAAACATGAACCACGACCACAACGGTCATGAGCGGCCTGGCGACGCACTGCGCACCGTGACCAGGTCCAAGCTGGTCATGATTGGCTTTCTGCTGGTGATTGCCTACTTCCTATGGACTGAACACCGGGCACACGTCATTCAGTTCCTGCCATTTCTTCTGCTGGCCGTCTGCCCCTTAATGCACATCTTCATGCACGGTGGACATGGACATGGACATGGACACGGTCACGGACCGGATGACGCCACCAAGGACACGAACGCCAAAGGAGAGCGATGATGCAACCCGAAACACAATCCAGCTACGGTCTCTGGTCGCTGGTCATTATCAACTCAGCTGTCTTCATCATCTTCGCCTTCAGCTTCACCAAGCCGAAGACCCAGCGCGACTGGCGCTCGTTTGGCGCGTTCTCCGCGTTCATTGTGGCGCTCTTTACAGAGATGTATGGCATCCCCCTGAGTATCTATCTCCTGCTACCGTGGCTTTCGGCGAAGTTCCCGGGAATCGACTTCCTCTCGCATGATGCCGGTCATCTTCCGGAGATGATTTTCGGCTGGAGGGGCAACCCGCACCTGGGGCCATTTCACATCGCCAGCGACATCTTGATTTTTGGCGGCTTCATCATGCTGTCTTCCGCCTGGCGCAGGCTGTACCTGGCCCAGCAGCAGCACCGCCTGGCGACCACGGGTCTCTATGCGCGCATGAGGCACCCCCAGTATGTCGCGTTCGTCCTGATCATGTTCGGCTTCCTGCTGCAGTGGCCGACGATAGTCACTCTGGTGATGTTCCCCATCCTGGTCTGGATGTATGTTCGGCTGGCCAAGTCGGAGGAGCAGGACGCACTGGCCGAGTTCGGGCAAGCATATGAGGAATATCGCCAAAAGACACCAGCGTTCATTCCGCATATCTCAGCCCGAGATGTTCCGCGGACGCGTCCTCATTGAATTCAACCGTCATCTTCCTTGCACCCGGAGGCTGCCATGAAACCCTTCAAGACTGGTTTGACGCTATCCGCCACGGTCGTGCTGTTCTACGTTCTATGCACGCTCGTCTGGATGGTTCTTCCTGAGCCCTTCATGAATTTCATGAACGCGCTCTTTCACGGGCTCGATTTCCGGCGCCTTCAGACCGGCGAATCAGTATCCTGGTGGTCCATCATCTATCCAGCCTTTGTGTTTGCGGTGTGGTTCTTCGCTGCCGGGGCATTCTTTGCATGGTTACACAACAGCCTTCAAGGAGAGACCTGATACCAAGAATGGCGATATGACTCCAAGTCCTTGCGCCACAGCTCTTTACGAGCTCGTGTCATGTCCGGACCGGCGGCCGGTGCGAATAGCGGCGGCCCTCGACTCTTCCCAAACATTGCTGGCAAACCGGCACAAGCCAGACGCGCTGGCAAAGCTACTGCTCGAACAGGAGGTCGTAGACCGACCTTCGCTGGAGCTATTGCTCAACGAAAAAGTTACCCCGCTTTCACCTGGAAAGCCCCACCCTTTCCCACCCGATGCGCCCGACTCAAGGGAGGTGAACCATGAAAATGAAGACAAGTAGCAAGACGGCTCCATCCGAGGCAAGCGCCCTCTCCCATGACAGCTATGAGGAGAATCTCCACCTGCTTCAAATCGAGCTGGTCAAACTACAGAAGCACTTCATTTCCTGCAGCGACCGGATTCTGGTGATTTTTGAGGGAAGGGATGCGTCTGGGAAGGATGGGACCATCAAGCGCATTGTCGAACACCTCAGTCCGCGTGAAACGCGCGTCGTCGCACTGGGGAAGCCATCCGACCGTGACCGAGGCTCCTGGTACTTCCGCCGCTATGCGGCCGAGCTGCCTGCGGCCGGCGAGTTCACCCTTTTCAATCGCAGTTGGTACAACCGGGCCGGTGTGGAACATGTGATGGGCTTCTGCACCAAGGACGAGCATGAGGAGTTCATGGCAAGTGTCCCAGAGTTCGAACGGATGCTCGTGCGTTCCGGAATTCGTCTTATCAAGTACTACCTTGACATCAGCAAGGCCGAACAGAAGAAGCGCATCGAAGAGCGCCGTCGGGACCCGCTAAAGCAGTGGAAAGTCAGCCCCATTGACGAACAAGCGGTATCGCTTTGGAAGAAATACAGTAAGGCACGGAACGAGATGTTTGCTCGAACCAGCGACATCGTGCCATGGAACGTCGTGCGCGCCGACGACAAGCATGTCGCACGCCTCAGCGTCATCAAGGATCTACTGACCCGCCTTCACTATGCGCACAAGGACGCTGAGCTGATTCGCCCTAATCCGGAAGTTGTGTTTCCTTATGCAGAGGAACATCTTCTGAGCGGGGCGATTTCGAAGTGAGACGGTAGCGCAGCACGAATTTGTGACCTGCGAGGATGGATGAGATGAAGACCAGCATCATTGAAGTTGGAGGCCTGCTGTCCGTTCTGAGCAGGGGCGGAGGCTAATTGGGTCGCTGGCAGCACTACGGTGAAGTATGACGAAGCCGTAACAAGCCCGAGGGATGACCGGGCTGGGCATGGCGATGTTGCACCCCAATCTGAGCGCTGCGGTAGCCGACATCGCACACCCCAGTTGGCGGGCGTCCGCCATCGGCATCTACCGCTTCTGGCGCGACCTCGGGTATGGCATCGGCGCGCTCTGCCTGGGCGCAGATGCGGCGCTCGGTGGCCGCGTCGAGAGTGCATTCCGGTTCGTCGCCATCGCAATGGGAACAACAATTGAAAACAACCTGCCTCAGATGACGTCCAGAGGGATTTTTAGATAGCGAACGCCATTCGCATCGGGCGGCGGCAACTCCCCGGCTCGTATATTGACTTGCACCGACGGCAGAAGCAGCGTCGGCATCGCCAGCGTCGCATCGCGCGCCCGGCGCATGGCCACGAACTGTTCCTCGCTCACGCCGTCATGCACGTGGATATTGCCTTCGCGCTGAGCGCGCACCGTCGTTTCCCATGCAGGCCCGCGCCCCTCGGGCGGATAGTCGTGACACATAAAGAGCCGTGTATTGCTCGGCAGGTCCAGCAGCTTGCGGATGGAGCGATACAACTCGTGTGCGTCGCCGCCCGGGAAGTCGCAGCGAGCCGTGCCGACGTCCGGCATGAACAGCGTATCGCCGACAAAGACCGCGTCCCCAATCTGGTAAGCCATGTCGGCGGGTGTATGCCCTGGCACATGAATCGCCCTGCCGGTCAGGCCGCCGATGGCAAACGTCGCTCCGTCGTCAAACAGGTGGTCGAACTGCGACCCGTCGAGCCGAAACTCAGGCTCCAGGTTAAAGAGCGTCTTGAAGACCCCCTGTACGTTGCGGATGTTCTGGCCTATTGCTGTCTGGCCACCCAGGTGTCGCTTCAGGTACGGCGCGGCAGACAGGTGGTCGGCATGCGCGTGCGTCTCGAGAATCCACTCGACTCTCAGTCCATGCGCGCGCACAAACGCAACAACCTTATCAGCACTTGCCGTCGATGTCCGACCCGCCTTGGGGTCGTAGTCCAGCACCGAGTCGATGATGGCGCACTCGGGGCGCCCCTCCTGAAAGACCACGTACGTCACAGTCCAGGTCGCAGGGTCGAAGAACGGCTGGATAGTCGGGTGCATGCTCGCCTCCTTGGATGCAGTACATTCTATTCACACACATTCTATTTTTCAATATAATATTAACAAGCAAAATGTAAACGACCTATGGACCAGCCCCACGCCGCCATCGACCTCGCCAGCATGCAAGCTGCTGCGGCGCAGGCCTGTGCCCTGCTCAAGGTGCTTGCCAATCCGGACCGCCTGCTGCTGATGTGCCGCCTGTCCCAAGGCGAGCTGTCTGTCGGTGAGCTGGAGGAACAGCTCGGCATCCGGCAGCCGACGCTGTCTCAACAGCTCGGTGTGCTGCGCGAGAACAGCCTGGTGGCCACGCGCCGTGACGGCAAGAGCATCTTCTATTCGGTGGCGAGCCCCCAGGCGCTTGCCGTCATGGCGGTCCTTTATGAACAGTTCTGTGCCAACCCCGATCAGGAGGCGACATGCTGATTGACCTCGCTAACTTCACGCCCGGCCTGTCACTGGTCGGCGGGCTCATCATCGGTGCGGCGGCCGCCGTGCTGCTGCTGTTCAACGGCCGCATTGCCGGCATCAGCGGCATCTTCGGCGGCCTGCTTAGCCTGCCTCGAAAGGACATGGCCTGGCGCCTGACCTTCCTCGCTGGCCTGGTTGGCGCTCCTGTGATTGCGAGCATGCTCGGCAAGCCCGCCATTGCGGATATCCAGGCAAGCTGGGGCGAAATCCTGGCCGCCGGCTTCCTGGTCGGCCTTGGCACCCGCTACGCCAGCGGCTGCACCAGCGGCCATGGCGTGTGCGGCATCTCGCGCGGCTCCATCCGCTCGCTGGTCGCCACCCTCACCTTCATGGTGGCGGGATTCCTGACTGTCTTCGTGCAACGGCACCTGATTGGAGGCTGATATGACCGCCATGACTGCACTCGTCGCAGGCCTGCTATTTGGCATTGGCCTGATGGTCTCCGGCATGGCCAACCCGGCCAAGGTGCTGGGCTTTCTTGACCTTGCAGGAACCTGGGACCCGTCCCTCGCTTTTGTGATGGCCGGTGCCATTGCCATTGGCTCGCTCGCCTTCCTCATCGCCAAACACCGCAAACGCTCCTTCCTGGGGCTGCCTGTGCAACTGCCGGCCAGCACGGCCGTAACGCTGCGGCTGGTACTGGGCAGCGCCGCCTTCGGCGTCGGCTGGGGTCTGGCCGGCTTCTGCCCTGGTCCCGCGCTGGTTGCCCTGGGCGCTGGCTATCCGAAGGCCATTGGCTTTGTGGCAGCAATGGTGGCTGGCATGCTTGTGTTCGAGGTCGCGGAGCGCGCCAAATCAAGCATGCAACGGGCGTAAGCACGCCGGCACTGGCAGCGAAGTGCAGTTGGATAGAGGCGTGGCAGAGGAACAAGCAATGCGCCGCAGGGCTGGCGCCGACGGGCGAAGTGGCGCTTTACACGGTTCCCGCTGACTTGCTGCCCTCATAGTCGATTTCCAGGTATTCCGCCGCCGGATTTGTTCCTGGCCAGACCGTTTCCTGGCAACCGGAGCATTGCTGCTGAGGGCATCCGCAAAATGGTCTGCGCAGATTGCTCCTGCGCAGACCAGCACATCGATGGGACTGAACACCCGGTACACCCATCGCTTCGTTGATCCCAATCAACTCAAATCCCTGACCGCCGCATACCTTGGACTAGGAACCATCATGTTTTCATAGGAGGATCTCCCATGTCCACCAACCATCGCCTCTCTACCCTTATCACTGCGGCCGCCGTGCTAGCGTGGGCGCCAGCAGCTTTCCCGGCGTCGCCGGCTACCGGCATTGAGCATGAGCAGCACCATCCTGAAAAGCGGCAAGATAAGGCTCCGGTCGTAACTCCCGGAGTTTCCAGCGATGCAAAGCTGGACGCCCAGGTTGCCCACCTGCGTGCCATCAGAGAGCGGCTTTCGCGTGCCAAAACGCCGGAGGAGCGTCAGGCCCTCTTGGCTGAACGCCATCAGGTCATGCAAGATGCAATGGCCATCATGCAAAAGGACATGATGAAAATGGGCGGCCCTGCTCGTATGGCTCCTGGCAAGAGAGTCGCCAAGGGAAACGCCCCATCAAATCAAATGCAGATGTGCCAAGACATGGCGGGTAGTCACATGGCGTTCATGCAGGAAATGATGCAGACGATGGCCAACGACCAAGGCATGGGCCCGGGCATGGGCCCGGGCATGGGCATGGGTCCGGGCATGGGTCCGGGAATGGGTCCGGGCATGGGTGGAAAGATGGCGCCAGGCGGATGATGGGTCTGGCCGTAAGGTTTGGCCCTCGTGCGGACTAATCCCGTCAGACCGCAAACCTGCCAGCCCCTTGCCGTCCGGCCGTGCGCGCTTGCGACGGCAGTTCCGCTGCAGCAGCAGAATGGAGTGAGTGTCTGCAAAGCTTTCGGCGTAGCGTCGCCGGTGCCGAAACGGTCCGTGGCTTTTTTCCGCCTTGCCGTCCTGAATGAAGCCGGTCGCGGCGTTCGCAATTACAATCGCCAGAATTACCCCGGCACATGGGGGCTTGATTCCGGACAACTGCGATGCCATCCCCAATCATGAGGCATGTCGCATCAGGCCACCCTTTCGTGGGGAATTTGCACGATTAGGCAAAAGCCCTTGCCGGGAGTGCTGTCGATGGTGAAGCTGCCACCCAGAAGGCGTGCCCGCTCCCGGATGCCAAGGAGTCCCAGCGATTTGCGTGGCCCGCTTGCGGAGGAGACCTTGTCCCAGCCCACCCCATTGTCTTGCACCCGCAACACAAGTTGGCCCTCTGACTGGGTGAGCTGAATATGCACGGTGGTCGCGTCGGCATGCCGGACGACATTGCTCAATGCCTCCTGGACAATGCGGAACATGGCGATTGCCGTCTGCGCGGGGACGTCAGCCTCGGCACCGTCCACGCTCACCGCCAATCCGTACCGGTTGGCAAAATCATCGGCCAACCACTCAATGGCAGGAATCATTCCCAACTCGTCCAGCAAGGCCGGCCGTAGGTCACTGGCAATGCGTCGGACCGAGGCAACAGTATTGTCGATGACGCCGTTTATGGCACCAATCTCGTCTAGCAGTCCTGCTGTGTCACGGCCCTCATCGACGTCCGCGCCGAGCATAGCCATGTCCATCTTAAGCGCGCTCAGGCGCTGGCCCAGGTCATCGTGCAGCTCGCGTGCAATGCGGCGCCTCTCCTCCTCGCGGGCAGCGAGTATCCCATCTGAAAGCTGTTGCAGTTCTTCCCGTGAGCGGCGCAGGGCCGCCTCCGCGCGTGCCCGCTCCGTGATATCACGCAGCATCACGGTATATAGCTTCGTGCCTTCGTGGGCCGTTTGCGAGATGGATGCTTCGATAGGGAATTCAGTGCCGTCACGACGCAGAGCGTAGAGTGCCCGTTGACGTCCCATCTGACGATCCGATACGCCCGTGATCCCAAACCGACGCACGTGCTCCTCATGAGCGGCCCGGTAGCGTTCGGGAATGAAGTCGCCGAGGGGGCGGCCAATCGCGAGTTCGGCGGGCCAGGCGAACAGCGTCTCCGCCATTGGATTGAACAGCACTACGCGTTGTTCATTGTCCACGGTGATGATCGCTTCCATGGAGGAGCGGATAATTCCCGCCAATCGCGCCTCGCTTTCCTTCACAAGCTGAAGGCTTCGGTGCAGGGCTTCCTCAGCACGCACGCGTTCGGTGATATCGCGCAGCATCACAGTGTATAACTTGGCCTCGCCGACAGAGATCTGTGAAATGGATGCTTCGATAGGGAACTCGCTTCCGTCCCGACGCATGGCGCACAGCGCCCGTTGGAGTCCCATCTCGCGGTCCGAAACGCCCGTGATCCCAAACCGGCGCACATGCTCTGCATGGGCGGCCCGAAAGCGGTGGGGAATGAAGTCGCTCAGGGAGCGCCCGATTGCAAGTTCGGCCGGCCAGGCGAATAGCGTTTCTGCCATGGGATTGAACAGTACGACGCGCTGGTCACTGTCCACGGTGATGATCGCTTCCATCGAAGATCGGATGATCCCCGCCAACTGGGCTTCGCTATCCGCCACGCGTTGGATATCACTACTCCCTGTAAGCTTCCTCAGCCGGTTCCAGTAAAGTCCCACGGCGAGTCCGATGCCCGCGCCCGTCAAGAACACCAACGGCGCCAGGAACTGCCGATACCATTCGACGGTAGCCATCAAGAAGCATCCCCCCGCGAGGAGGAGAACGGCCGTCACACTGCCAATCGCCATGGCAAGGGAGTGAGAACGTTCGGACGAAGGCTGCACCTTGCCCGCGGGTGCCAAAGGGTTGCTCATGGAATGGACGATGATTGTCTGAGAGTGCTTCTCGCCCCCCAAATATATAGGGCGGCACCGGCCAAAGCGCAATTTGAACCGAAAATGCGCCGTAATCGCCGCGTGCATCAAGGAGTGAGCGAATACGGCAGTACCGCCGACAGCCACTGCGGGTCCGCGCCGTGCCGAATCATCTCCGTGGCGCCGCGAACCGCGGCCCCTGCAGCCATCGACTATCTCCAGGGCTGGCTGGCGCGCCCTGCCTGCGGCCGAGGCTATTATCGGCCCGGTGCCTGTTGGACTAACATCACCATTACACAGTGCCTGATTCGGCGTGCAGCCGGGATTGCGCAGCCGCCAGCGCGGCAGGATCTGCGATCGCCTGAAGGCATCAGCGGGAGTATCCCAGCAACCGGCGCCAGTTACGCAGGGGATCGGGTTCGCCATGCACATCGGGTTTCGCAAGTTTGACCTCGGCTTGCTGCCAGTCGCGGCCGGCACGCTGGGCGCTGGCTTGCTGCTTTTTGCCTTCGGCGAAGCGCTCGCCGCGAGGCTCGCTTGGGCGGTTGGCGCGCTGGTCGTCGCCGGCGCGCTGATCGTCGCCATCGTGCGGTCGCTGCGCCGGAAGGAAGCGGGCGTCGATGTCCTGGCGCTGCTGGCGATCGGGCTGGCGCTGGCGCTTGGCGAATTCCTCGCGGCTGCCGTACTGGCCCTGATGATCGAGAGCGGCAGGGCCATTGAGAACTATGCGCAGGCCCGTTCCGAGCGGGAGATGTCCGCCCTGCTCAGCCGCGCCCCGCAGTCCGCCAACCGCTTCGAGGACGGAGAATGGCGCGCGGTTTCCCTCGATGTGGTCAGTCCGGGGGATCGCCTGTTGGTCCGGCATGGCGAAGTCGTACCCGTGGACGGCGCATTGCTGGGCCAGGCGACGCTGGACGAATCTGCCCTGACTGGCGAGTCGCTGCCACGGCAGCGACTCCCTGGCGAGACCGTGCGCAGCAGTGTGCTGAACGCCGGCACCCCGTTCGAGATGGTGGCAGCGACCACCGCGGCAGACAGCACCTTCGCCGGCATCGCCAGGCTGGTGCGCACCGCCCGCGCGGAGCGCCCGCCCGCGGCGCGGTTGGCCGACCGTTATGCACTGTGGCTGGTGCCTGTCACCCTGCTCGTCGCCGGGCTTGCCTGGCTTGCCAGTGGTGAACTCGCGCGGGCGCTGGCGGTGCTGGTGGTCGCCACCCCTTGTCCGTTGATCCTGGCCGTTCCGGTGGCGATTGTGTCCGGGGTGTCGCGTTGCGCCGGGCGCGGCGTGCTGGTCAAGGGCGGCGGCGCGCTTGAAAGGTTGTCGCAGGCGGGCATCCTCTTCTTCGACAAGACCGGGACGCTGACGGGCGGAAGGGCCCGCCTGGCGGCCATCGAGAGCGCGCCCGGATGGCCGGCGCCCGACGTGCTGCGCGTCGCCGCTTCGCTGTCCCAGGCCTCCGGGCATGTTGTCGCCGAAGCCATCACGACCGCGGCGCGCGAGCGAGGCCTGGCCCTGGACCTGCCGTCAGGCGTGACCGAGACCGCCGGTGCTGGCATTGCCGGGCGGGTTGGCGAGCACGTGGTGGCGGTGGGATCGCCCGCCTTTGCCGGCGGCGGCGATGCCGGGCCACCGTGGTGCCAGGCCATGTTGCAGCGCGCGGCCTTCGAAGGCGCCTCGGTCTCGCTGGTCACGGTCGACGGCGTGCTGGTCGGGGCACTGCAGTTCGTGGACCTGATTCGCATGGACACCCCGCGCGCGTTGCGCTTGCTGCGCAAGGCGGGCATACGGCGCCTGGCCATGCTCACGGGAGACCGGCTCGACGTCGCCGAGACCGTCGGCGCAATGCTGGGCGTGACCGAGGTCCATGCCAACCTCACCCCCTCGCAGAAGCTTGCCGCGATCGAGGCGGCGCGCCACGACGGCACTGTGCTGATGGTGGGCGACGGCGTGAACGATGCACCGGCGCTGGCCGCCGCGGACGTCGGCGTGGCCATGGGCGCACGAGGTGCCGCGGCATCGTCGGAAGCCGCGGATGTCGTGCTGCTGGTGGACCGGCTTGACCGGCTGGTGGACGCGGTGCGCATCGCCCGCCGGTCGCGCCGGCTGGCCGTGCAAAGCGCCATGGCCGGCATGGGCCTGTCGTTCGTCGCGATGGCGGTCGCCGCGTTCGGCTACCTGCCGCCACTGGCCGGCGCCATGCTGCAGGAGGTCATCGATGTGCTGGTCATTGCCAATGCGCTGCGCGCCCTGCGCGCCGACCCGTCGGTGCCGGCGGAACGCCTGTCCACGGCCGACGCCGAGCGCCTGAACCAGGAGCACGCCGCGCTGGCGCCGCTGATGGAACAGATCCGCAGCCTCGCGGACAGGTTGCCAGCCATGCCTGGCCACGCCGCGGGCACGGAACTGCGCCGCTTGTGCGCATCCCTCAGCGGAACACTTTTGCCCCACGAACAGCACGATGACGCGCAGCTCTATCCGCAACTCGCGCTGCTGGTCGGAGGCGATGATCCGCTGGCGGCGATGAGCGCGATGCACCGCGAGATCTTCCGGGTGATCCGGCTACTGCAGCGGATGGCGGACGACTCACCGCCGGATGGGCCAGACGCCGGCAGGGTCAGGGAGTACCAGCGGCTGCTCTACGGGCTCGAGGCCGTATTGCGGCTGCACTGCGCGCAGGAGGACGAGCTGTTCCATGCGCTGCGCGAAGATGCGCCCACGGAGTGACGTTCTGCGCCGACGGTGGTAATTGATGGCGAAGCTGAGATGGCGTCACCAGACGGCGGTAACCGCGACGTTGCCGCGCGGCGAGCTGCAAAGCAGCCAGTCGTCCTCCAGCGTCCTCACGGGCAGGCGAAACGTCATGTCGAGTGCCTGGCCGTCGACGGCGATATCGCGGGTCCGGACCCAGCCCTGATAACCAATTGCCAGCCAATAGACGCCCGTGGGAAGCCGGAGATAGAACATCGGCCCGGTTGCGCTCGCATGCAATATCGAGCGCCCGTCCTGACTGGACACGAGGATGGCAGCATCCGGCAGCGGGTCCCCGCGTGCGGCGTCCACCATGGTCAGACGTACGTTGAAGCGGTCCGCGATGGCGAGCATCGCGTCCATGCCGGCTTCGCTGTCCCCGCCCGACACATACGAGACGCCATATTCGGCCATTGGCTGCAAGTATGATCCGGCTTGCCCATAGCGGAACGCACAACCCGCAGCAGCTACGGCAATCATCAGGGACGAGAGCATGCGTACAAAGCTCCACGTAATCTCCATTTTCGTCCCTCCGACAACGCATTGAAATGCCCGTAGTGGCGGTGATCTTCGGTTACCGGAAGGTAGCGTCCGGCCGGACATACGGGTTGATGCCTGTCAACGATCGCCGAAGTCACCGGCCAACGCAGGGTGAATGTCCCTCCTCTCCATAATGGCTGGGAAATATCGGGTTATACCGCCGCGCCCTTGTCAGGTTCCGCTGACAGCCCGGTGCGAACGGCGGACAAGCGCCGTCGCGATGCGCGTACAAGCTGCATGGCAGCAAGCCGACACGTTTTTCGGAACCGGCTGATTTCGGCGTCGCCGGCCGGCAACGATACTGCAGGCATACACGGGGCACACGGTTGCCCTCATCGGCAGGAAAACCGGGACCACCGGGGCAGGAGCGACCAGCACAACAAAGGCAACAAGGGGAAAAGCGATGAGCGACGATCACCACATCGGACACGCACAGCGCCTTGCGGCAATCTCCGCGGACATTCCTCTTGGCGCGCATCTGAAGACGGACCGCCGTGGTTATGTCCACCACGGCATTTATGTCGGCAACGGCGAGGTGGTGCACTATGTCGGGTTCAAAGGTTTCCTGCGTTGCGGCCCCGTCGAAAAGACCACCCTCGCCGGCTTTGCCGGCGGCTACGGCTTTCGCGTCGAGCCGGCCACGCAAGCGAGGTACGTCGAGGCGGAGATCGTACGGCGCGCGACTGCGCGGCTTGGAGAGGACGATTACCGCCTTCTTACCAACAACTGCGAGCACTTCTGCATCTGGTGCCTGTCTGGCGAGAGCCGCAGCGAGCAAGTGGAGGCGCTGCTGAGCCACCCGTGGCGCGCACTGCTGGCTATCGTGGGCGTACTCTGTAGCGCGGCGGGCATCCTGGGGCAGGATCTGGCCGACGTGACGGCATAGGGCGCCGCGGGGCGAGTTGGCAGCCGGAGTCTGCGTGCCGAGGCTGCAGTTGAGGTGGCAGTTCACAACAGCGCAAGGGCGCAGGCGGCAAGGGACATGGAAAGTCAATGGGACGACGCGGCGTTGATGGCCGCCTTGCAGCAGCCGGACGCCTACCCCCACCCGGCGCCGGCAGTACAGGTCATCGAGACGCATATCTCCCGTGTCTTCCTGGCCGGGGACTTTGCTTACAAGGTGCGCAAGCCGGTGCGGTTCGACTTTGTCGACTTCTCCACCGCGCAGGCACGCCGCGACGACTGTGAGACCGAACTGCGCCTGAACCGCCGGTTCGCACCTGCCCTGTATCTGGATGTGGTGCCGATCCTGGCGGGCCCCACGCCCGGCTCGGTGCGCATCGGTGGCGGCGGCATACCGATCGAGCATGCGGTCCGGATGCGGCGCTTCGACCAGCAAGACCTGCTCAGCGCAAGAATCGTTGCGGACCGGCTGGAGCCGGGCCATATCGATGCGCTGGCGCGCAGCATTGCATCCTTTCACCAGGCGCAGCCCCCTGCCGCCCCTTCCGATAGCTTTGGCACGCCGGCCCGCATCGACGCGACGCTTGCGGAGTGCCTGGGCGGCATTGGCCGGCTGACGTCGGCCACGCACCTGGCCAGCCGCGTGGCCCTGCGGGCGCGCAGCGAGGCCACCCGGCTGACGGATGCGTTCCGGGCACGCCTGCGCAACGGCCATGTACGCGAGTGCCATGGCGACCTGCATTTGGGCAACATCGTGCTGCTGAACGGCGTGCCGACCCCATTCGACTGCCTGGAGTTCGACGCCGCCCTGCGCTGGACCGACACCATCAGCGACCTGGCCTTCCCGGTCATGGACCTGCTGCACCATGGCCGACCGGCGCTGGCCTACCGGCTGCTCAACGGCTACCTGGAGCAGTCGGGAGACTACGGCGCGCTGGCCGTGTTGCCCTTCTATCTCGCCATGCGGGCCCTGGTGCGCGCGCGCGTGCTGCTGGAGCGCGGCTGCCAGAAGCACGCCGCGGGCGCGTCCATGGCGCCGGCGCAGGCCGAGGCAGGCAGGCTGCTGGCGCTGGCATGGCGATGCCTCAGCCGCCGTCGCGGGCCGATGGTGCTGATGCATGGGCTGTCCGGCAGCGGCAAGTCCACGGTTGCGGCACAGATGAGCGAGGCCGGGTCGATGGTACGCGTACGCTCCGACGCGGTACGCAAGGGCCTGCACCGCGGCGTGATGCCCGCGGGTGGCTGGTATGCCGCGAGCGAAACGGCACGGACCTACCGACGCCTGCTCGCGGTCTGCCGGCTCGGCTGCCGGGCCGGGTTCCCGATGCTTGCCGACGCGACTTTCCTGGTCCGCGCCGAGCGCGAACGCTTTGCTGCCCAGGCGCGCCGCCTTGGCGTGCCCTTCGCCATCGTCACCTGCGAAGCCAGCCCTGAGACACTGCGCGCCCGCATCGCCGCGCGTGCCCGGGCGGGCGGGGACCTGTCGGATGCCGACGACGGCGTGCTGGCGTGGCAGATGCGTGTCCAGGAGCCGCTGACCGAAGCCGAGCGTGCCTGCGTCGCCTCGCCGGGCAGCGTTACGGGCCCCGCCGCACCCGGCTGCGGCTGACGCCAGAGCTCGGCGCCGCCATCTAAAGCAGCGCCAGCACCCCTTGCTTTCACACCAGGGAAGGCCCCATCGACGCTGCTTGACGGAGCGCAATCCACGGCCGGGGGCAGCGCCTACATTCGTCCATACCGGTGCCATGCGCAGAGCGCTCGCGCCGCTCTTTGCAACAAATGCGAGCTCCCATGGACGAACTGAAGCGCATCCCCTACCAGCCCATCAAGGACCTGCTGCCACGCCCCGCCTCCGGCACGAGCGAGCGGGTCATCGCCCTGCCACAGCCGGACCGCACCAATGGCCTGCCGCTGATGGGGGCGCTGTGGCAGCGCATGAGCACCCGCGAGTTCGACGAGCAGCCGCTGCCATTGCAGCAGCTGAGCGAGCTGCTGTGGGCCGCGGCGGGCGTCAACCGCTCCCAGGGCGGCGGCCGCACAGCCCCTTCGCCGCACGGCGAGGCGGTGATCGACGTCTACGCGGCGCTGCCCGCCGGCCTCTACCGCTACGACCCGATCCACCATTGCCTGGTGCTGAAGCGCGCGGCAGACGTGCGCAGCATGACCGGCTACCAGGACTTCGTCGGCATGGCGCCGCTGGACCTGGTCTACGTCGCCAACCATGGCCGGATGCAGGACGTCCCGCCCAAGCTGCACGAGACCTTCGCTGCCGCCGCGGCCGGCGCCATGGTCCAGAACGCCTATCTCTACTGCGCCTCGGCCGGGCTGGGCGCGGTGGTGCGCGGCTGGCTTAACCGGCGCCAGCTGGCCGAGCATATGTCGCTGAACGAGGACGAGGAACCGATCCTGTCCCAGACCATCGGGCGTCCGGCTCCGCATGACAGCGCGCCGGTCTAGGCATCCTGGCCGGATCGCCACCACCTGACAACAGGAGACACCGACATGATCAAGAACCTCGGCAGTGCGGAACAGATCCGCAATGAAATTCTGCGGCGTCTGCAGGAAAACGCCGACCTCGGCGACACCTGCCGCGACTGCGACATCCCGTTGCCGCAGCGTGTCGACGCAACTGCCAACGGCGGCTGCAACTGGACCATCGACGCCTTCCCCGCTGTCCCGCCGGCATGCCTGGCCACGGTCAAGGCAGTCACGACCGAAATGATGCGCGAGTACGACCTGCGCTAGCCGGTCAGCGCCAGCCTCCCGGCCGCTGCCGGGGGGCGACCGTCGCTTTCGCGGTGGCAGCCCGCCAGGCGCTCAGTTGCCCTCGGCGGCATCCTCCGACTGTCACGCATAAAGCTGCTCGTGCCGGCGCTGGCATGCGGTACAGCGCTTCGCGGTCGGATATGCCTGAAGGCGCGAGAACGGGATCAGCTGCTGGCAATCGATGCAGGTGCCGTACTGGCCGTGCTGCATCCGCGCCCGCGCGGCGGCGATGTCGGCCAGTTGCATGCGGTAGTGTTCCAGCATCGCATCGTCCTGCCGCTGCAGGATTTCTTCGTCGGCAAGGTCGCCCTCGTCCCGCGCCTCACGCTGCGCCAATGGTGTCATCGGCGTGTCGGCGGAACCAACGGCGGCATGGATGCGCGCTTCGTCCGCGTCAAGCTGCGTCGCCAGCGAGACGGTTTCCTGCGCTGTGAGCTTGTTCATGACGGATCTCCTGAACCCGCTGGCGCCTGGAGTGCCAGCCGGATGCCGGCTGCCAGGCGCTCTGCTACGGGAATGCGGCTGGATGGGTGCGCAACGGTGTCGCACGTGACAATGTCGGCCGCGACCGCTTGCAGCCTGTCCGGAAGAGCTTGTCCTGGCGCATGTACGCGAGGTATGGCGCCGCCAGTCCGACCCGCACGGCGCCGCCTTCCCTGGCTGCGGCAGCGGGCCACAGCAGCGGCACCAGCCTGGCATCCGGACGGTCCAGCGTGCACACGACCATGGCTTCGCAACCGGCCACTGGCTGCAGCAGCCTGCCTGCCGTGCCCGCGCTAACGGCGGGTGACGGCCAGCGCGACCAGGGCGCCAGCCACGGCCGCGACAGCGGCGACGGAGCCCATGCTCTCCCAGGGATGTGCGTGGACGTAGCGATCCGTGGTGTCGGCCCATTGCGAGACACGCATGCGCGCCGCCTGGCGTTGCTCGGCGAGGCGGCCCTGGAGCGCGTGCAGGCGTGCGCTCAGCTGCGCGCGTGCCTGCGCGGTCTCTACGCCGGCTTCGTCGGCAACATCCCGCAACAATGCCTGTACATCCGCCAACAGCGTGTTGGCATCACGGGCTAGTGCTTCCTTGTGCGGCAAGAGCGCGGCGCGAGTATCGTTCATTTCATTCTCCTTTTCACTGAGTCATCGCCGTGCATCGCACGGCACCATGGAAATCCTGTCGAACTACAAGTTCCCGCCAGCCGCTGCAAAATGCTGGCAGAACCATTTTCCGGCGAGCTCGCCGACCTGTTCCAGCGCACCCGGCTGCTCGAACAGGTGAGTGGCGCCGGGAATCACCTCCAGCCGCTTCTCGCATTGCATCCATGCGGTGGCGCGCGCGTTGAGCTTCAGCACCACCGGATCCGCTTCGCCTACGATCATCAGCGTCGGGGCCTGCAGTTGGCGCAGCGCCTCGTGGCCTGCCAGGTCCACGCGGCCTCCGCGCGCCACCACCGCGTCGATCC
This sequence comes from Cupriavidus sp. FW305-3-2-15-C-LB2, assembly GCF_058787575.1. Taxonomy (NCBI): domain Bacteria; kingdom Pseudomonadati; phylum Pseudomonadota; class Betaproteobacteria; order Burkholderiales; family Burkholderiaceae; genus Cupriavidus; species Cupriavidus sp. FW305-3-2-15-C-LB2. Next base: position 94,356 of record NZ_JBYSZW010000019.1, on the reverse strand, counting down.
GCATGCGCGGCGGCGGCTCAGCGGCGGCACGGATGGCCGCGGCAGCCCCCATACTGGCGGCGAAGTAGCCGAGCCGCAGGTGGCGATCGCGCGTCAGGTGCGCGACCGTGACCGTGGCAGCTTTGAGGCGTTCCCCGAGCAGGGCGATGTCGAATCGCTTCGACCTCCCGGCGTCCTCGTCCGGCGCCAACAGGTCAAACAGTAGCGTGCCCAGGCCCACCCGATTCAGCGTCGCTGCGACCCCGCGGCTGCGCACGCTGTAGCGCGAACTGCCGCTGCCATGTGCGAACAGGACCAGGCCGGATGCCGCTTCCGGCAGGGTAAGGTCGCCTGGCAGCGCGATGTCGCCGATATGGATCCGCACCTGTTCGATGGTGATGTGCTCCATGAGACTTCCCTTCCCCCCTCTTCCTGTCCTTGCCAACGGCCGCGCCACCGTCGCGTCCTGTGCCAGTGCACGTTCAGTTCGGTCTCGGCGATGCCGAGGTCCATCGTCAGCGCTCCCCGCAGGCATGTTGAATGGGATTGCCGATGTCCCGCGCCAGTTGCATTTCCTTAGTCGTGCTGACGACGGGGCGCGTTCACACTGTTAAAGCTATGCGCCTGCGCGGCCATCGACTTGGGCTGGATCAAACAATGACCAGACACCTGCAGGCGACACCGCCTACATGACCCGCCGTAGCAGGTCGCGCAATGCCCTCTTCCACCTGGATGAGACCAAGGCGCTGGAGCCGCTGGAGCCCGGGCATCCCGTGCCCGTACTGGACAGCGACCGGCCGGAATGAAGCGCGCCTGTCACAGGCGGCGGGCGCCACCCCGGGCTTGCGTTGCATCAACGTGCGGACCTGCACGGCAACTACCGTAGTAGCAAGCCCGACCCACTGATTGTCAATGCGGAGTTTTTCATGCCTGCCAGAACACTTATCTTCCACCAAGGCGCGCGCCGCATGATGCTGAGCGGCGTGGAACAACTGGCCCACGCGGTCAAGGTCACGCTGGGCCCGGGAGGCCGCAACGTGATCGTGGAGCGGCCCGACATGGTGCCGCTGGTCGCCAATTCCGGCGTGGTCGTGGCGAAGTCGGTGACGCTGGCCAATCCGTTCGCCGACATGGGCGCCCGCCTGCTCTGCGAGGCCGCGGTGCGCACCAGCGAGATCGCTGGCGATGGCACCACCACTGCGACCACGCTGGCCCACGCGATCGTGGCTGAGGGCGTGAAATACGTCGAAGCCGGCCACGACCCCATGCAACTCAAGCGCGGCATCGAGGCCGCCGGCAAGCTGGTCGCCAGCGCCTTGCTGGAAAGCGCCCGGCCCTGCAGCAGTACCGGCGAGATGCGCCAGATCGCCACGATCTCGGCCAGCGGCGACCAGACCGTCGGCACGCTGGTGGCGCAGGCTGTCGAGCGGGTCGGCAAGGATGGCGCAATCAGCGTGGAGGATGGCTCCAAGCTGGACGACGCACTCGACATCGCCGACGGCGCGCTGATCGATCGCGGCTACCTCTCGCCCTTGTTCGCGACCAACGAGAGCCGTGCCGTCGTGCTGGATTCGCCGCTGGTGCTGCTGTGCGACGCGAACATTGCCGCCATCGCGCAACTGCTGCCGGTCCTTGAGGCCGTGAGCCACGCTGGCCGGCCCTTGCTGGTCATCGCCAACGATGTGGAGGGCGAGGCCCTGGCCACGCTCGTGGTGAACAACCTGCGCGGCGCGCTGAAGAGCTGCGCAGTCAAGTCACCGGGTTTCGGCGACTCGCGCACCGAGCAGCTGGGCGACCTGGCCGCGCTGACCGGCGCCACGGTGGTCTCACCGCAGGCCGGCATCTCGCTCGAGCACGTCACGCTGGAACAGCTTGGCGAAGCCCGCCGCGTGGAGGTCAACAAGGACACCACCACCCTGATCGGCTCCGGTGACGAACGCCCGCGCGTGGCCGAGCGCATTGCCGCCCTGCGCCTGCGCCTGGACGAGGTGCGCTCGGACTATGAGCGTGAGGCGCTGCAGCGGCGCCTGGCCCGGCTGGCCGGCGGCGTGGCTGTGATCAAGGTGGGTGCGGCCACGGAGAGCGCGCTGCACGAGCGCAAGAACCGCTTCCAGGATGCTTTGCACGCCACCCGCGCCGCGGTGGACGAAGGCATCGTCGCCGGCGGCGGCGTGGCGCTGCTGCGCGCCCGCGCTGCCCTCGAAGCCTGGCAGGCACCGAACGCCGAGCAGGCCGCCGGCGGCCACATCGTCCACGCGGCACTGGCCGCGCCGATGCGGCAGATCGCCGCCAACGCCGGTGCGGATGCCGACGCAGTGGTGCACCAGGTATGCGTCGGCTCGGGCACGCTCGGCTACGACGCCGGCACCGAGCGCTATGGCGACATGCTGGAACTCGGCGTGATCGACCCCGTCAAGGTGGTACGCACGGCCCTGCAAAATGCCGTGTCGATCGCCTCCCTGCTGCTGACGACGGACTGCATGATCGCGATTCAGCGCAGCCCCGCCGGCCAGGGCGATGCCGGCATGCGCACGGGGTCGTCGATGTTCGGCGAAGAATACTGAGCAACGGTGCAGGCCTGAGCTAACCGGGCCTGACTTCGATCTGGTTGACGACCGCGCTGACGCCCGGTGCAGACCAGGCCGCTTCGAATGCCGCCTCGCGCTCGGCCAGCGTGCGCAGAGTGCCGGTCAGCGTCACCGCGCCATCCCTCACCGTCACGGTTACCTGGTCGGCGTCGCTGGCAGCCTGGCGTGCGATGGCCGCCTGGATCCGTGCCGCCACGTCCTGCTTGTCGGCACGAGGCCGGATGGCGAGCGCATTGGTGACCCCGACCACGCCGAACAGTCCGGCCACGGCGTGCTCGGCGGCGGTGCGCTGGTAGTACCAGTCGACATCGCCGCTCAGGGTCACCACGCCGTGTTCGACCAGGATCCGGATACGGTCGGCCGGCACCGTCGCATCCCAGGACAGCACGTTGGCAGCGGCCCGGGCAATGTCGGCATCGGTGCGGCGCGCATCGTCGGGCAGGTGAACGTCCAGTTCCACGGCCAGCGCCCGCACGCCGGGAATGCGCCTGACGGCCGCTTCCGCCGAGTACTTCTCGGCAAAGGTTCCAAGGTGCCCGGTCAGCGTGACGACGCCGTCCTGGACCTGGACCCCGATCTCGTTGCCATGGACCGCAGGATCCCAGATCAGCGCCTCGGTCACGTCCTGCTGCAGCTGCCTGTCGCCCTTCATGGGTGCCCCCGCTTGTGCGTGTCTTTACCGCCCTTTCAGGCAAGCCACGACCTCCGCATCCTCGACCTGCGAGAAGTCGCGGTAGAACTCCCCCACTGCCCGGAAGCCGGCCGGCGTCTCCAGGCATACCACCTCGTCGACATAGGGCTGCAACAGCTCCAGCGTCCGCGGCGGCGCCACCGGCACCGCGCAGACGAGCCGCGCGGGCTTCTGCTCGCGGATGGCGTGCAGCGCGGCGATCATCGAGGCCCCGGTCGCCAGGCCGTCGTCCACGATGATGACCTGTCGACCGGTGGCGCGGACCGGTTCCCGGCCCGGCGTGTAGGCGGCGCGGCGCCGCCGCAGCACCTCAAGCTGGGCCGCGCGCTCGCGGTCGATGTATTCGCTGTCGGCGCCTGCCGCGGCGGCATAGGGCGTAAGATAGGTCCACCCGCTCTCGTCTACGGCGCCGATGGCGAACTCCGGGTTGCCCGGTGCGCCGAGTTTGCGCACGAGCACGACGTCAAGGTCCGCGCCGAGCGCATCGGCAATGATGGCGCCCATCGGCACCGCACCGCGGGGCACGGCCAGCACCAGCGGCCGTTTTCCTGCGTGGCCAGCAAGCGCACGCGCCAGTTGTGCGGCGGCATCGGCCCTGTCAATGAATGGCATTACCCCCCTCCTTTGGCTGCCTGGGTGGCGGCTTACGCCGGATAGCCCACGCTCTGGGCCAGGATCACGCGCTGGTCGGGCGCCAGCCGCATGGCAGTGGCCAGCGCGCGGCGGTCCAGCAGCCCGCGCGCCACCGTGGCCAGCCCGGACGCGGCGCAGAAGAGGTAAACGTTCTGGCTGATATGCCCCGTATCCAGCGCGGTATAGAACTGGCGCAGCGGCTTGTCGGTCTCATCGAGCCTGGAGAGCCGGCTGACATAGACGAGATTCAATGGCGCCTCGGCAACATAGTCCTGCAGGCCGGTCGCCGCGCGCAGGTCTGCGCCGACGACCAGCCGAAGGCGCCAGTCCGCCGGTTCAAGCACGTACAGTCCGTCGCGCAGCGCCGCGTACAGGTCGATTTCCTGCCAGTTGCGGGTCGAGGGCGCAGTGCGCAGGCCGGTGCCCGGGCGGTTGACGCCGAAAGCCGCCCACAGCAGGGACGACAGCAGTGTGTCATCCAGGTTCCGCGCAGCAAAGTGTCGGGTCGAGCGGCGCTGCAGCAGCGCCGTCAGCAGCGGCATGCCGCCTTCGGTCTGCGGTGGCGGCAGCTTCAGGTATTCCGCGCCGGCTTCGGATAAAACGATGGGATGTGTCACGTCGTGCTCCGGATCGATGGGGTCGGCAACGCCCCCCTGGGATTAACGTAGGCGGCAAGCCGGCCCTGCCATTTGGGATGGATCAAAGGAAAGCCCGTTTGCTCGCGGCATGTAGCAGGACAGCTCGGTCCCGGCTCCTGATCGGCCTTGCCTCTCCGGGTGTCCGGCCACAATGCGCAGGCCGCCGGCCATGCGACCCCTGCGCTCTGACGAACCCGGCGCGGCTTGGCGATGCCGCGCGCCGCCCGACGCATTGCGCACTCCTTGCGATACGTCAAGCCCCGCCAAGGTTGCCCTCCTAGACTTATCCAGACCTGCGCGCCCCGGGGCAGGCCAGCCGCTTGACTATAGGAGTTCCTCCATGCCAGACCAGACCGATCCCGCCTTCGAACTCGCGCGCTGCGCCGAGCAGTCCGCCCTGCGCATTTGGCTGCGCTGGGAAGAATCGCGCCAGATGTTGCTCAGGCTCCGCCTCAAGGCCCTGGACGAGGACATCAAAGGCACCCGGCAGGCGCTCGCCCGCGTCAACGATGCGCCAGACTGGAACGCCTTCCATGGCCTGCCCGCTCAGATTCTGGCCGCGCAGGTCGAGCGCAACGCCGCACATGCACGCGACATTGGCGGTCTTTACATAGAAATGGCCTCGGCCTTCATGGAGCACCTGCGCGAGTCGACCGAAGCCTGGCAGGACTACCAGCAAAGGGTCATGGTGGAGGGAGGCGGCTACGCGCCCTTTGCGGAATCGGCGCGCGAAATGTTCGACAACGTCGGCCGCCTGATGGCCGTCCCTACCCCAGGCGCGAAGGCCCCGGCGCGCCCGGCCGGCGCGGCACGGAGCTGACGAGATGGCCGGACAACGCATTGCCCTGGTAACGGGAGGCATGGGTGGCCTCGGCGAAGCAATTGCCGTGCGGCTGCTGGCCGACGGCGCGCGCGTCGTCGTGACGCACTCCGTACACAATGACCACGTGGCCCAGTGGCTTGGCGCACAACGCTCCGCCGGCCGTGAATTCACGGCGTTCCCGGTCGACGTGACGGACTTCGCGTCCTGCCAGCGCTGCGTGTCGCAAGTGCGCAGCGAGCTCGGCGACGTCGATATTCTGATCAACAATGCCGGGGTCACGCGCGACCGGACCCTGCGCAAGATGGATAAGGCTGACTGGGACTTCGTGCTGCGCACGGACCTCGACTCGCTCTTTCATATGACGCGGCCGCTGGTTGAGCCGATGTTGGCGCGCGGTTGGGGCCGGATCGTCAATATTTCTTCGGTCAATGCCTCGCGGGGCGCCTTTGGCCAGACCAACTATGCCGCCGCCAAGGCGGGGGTACATGGCTTCACCAAGGCGCTGGCGCTGGAACTCGCACGCAAAGGCATCACCGTCAACACCGTTTCGCCGGGCTACCTGGATACGCACATGGTGACGGACATGCCCGCCGAGATCCTCGAGCGGGACGTGTTGCCGACTATCCCGGTCGGCCGGCTAGGCAAGCCGGCCGAGGTCGCGGCGCTGATCTCTTACCTGTGCAGCGACGACGGGGCCTTCGTCACTGGCGCGAATTTTGCCATCAACGGCGGGCAACACCTGCAATGAGGATCGACGACAGGACGTCACCGCCCAGCCTGTCGGCCATGCCGGAATGCGCGCCGCAGGCCGCCATACCGGCGCAAGTCTGGATGGACAAGCAGATCCGCGCCGGCCTGGCCCGTGCCACCGGGGGCCTGTCGGTGATCTCGGCAAGTCTGGCCGGACTCGACTGGGCGCTGCAGCTCGGCATCTCCCCGGCAAAGATTGTGCAGGCATGGCAGGTGTGGCTGCAGCACAGCATCGAGGACTGGCCACGGCTGTTGCCGACCGCGGCCGAGCCGCCGTCCGTTGACCTCAGCGATCAGCGCTTTGCCGATGCCGGCTGGCAGGACTGGCCTTATCGCTGCTGGCGCGATGCGTTCATGCGCAACGAAGCCTTCTGGGAGTCGCTGACGCAGGATATTGACGGCCTGTCGCGTCATCACCAGCACATCGTCGCCTTCTGCGCCCGGCAATGGCTTGACCTGCTCGCGCCCGGCAATGTTTGGTGGATGAATCCGACCATTGCCAGGACCGCCTCGAGCACCTTCGGCGCCAACTTCCTGCAAGGCGCCCATCACTGGCTGCAGGACGCCAGTGAGCTGTTGTCAAAGGTGCCTGGACTGCCTGCGGGGCGCCCCGCGCTGGAATTTCTACCCGGGCGCGACGTGGCGCGCACGCCTGGCAAGGTGGTGTTCCGCAACGCACTAATTGAACTGATCGAATATGCGCCCGCCCTTGGCGCCAATACAGTCTGGCGCGAGCCGGTGCTGATCGTGCCGTCCTGGATCATGCGGTACTACATCCTCGACCTGAAGCCCGAGGATTCGCTGGTGCGCTACCTGGTCGAGAGCGGCCATACCGTGTTCATGATTTCATGGAAGAACCCGGACGCCTCGGCCCGCGACTTCGGGCTTGACACCTATCTGGAGGCCGGGCTTCTGACCGCGCTCAACACCGTGCACGCGCGCTGCGACGGCGCGCACGTCCACGCCGCCGGGTATTGCCTGGGCGGCACCCTGCTTGCCACGGGTGCCGCCATGCTGGCCCGCGACGCCGCCGGCGGGCCACTGGCCAGCATGACGCTCTTTGCGGCAGAGACCGATTTCCATGATCCGGGCGAACTGGGCCTGTTCATCGACAAGAGCTCGCTCGCCACGCTCGACGCCCTCATGTGGAGTCAGGGATATCTGGACGGGCCTCAGATGAAGTCTGCCTTTCAGATGCTGAACGCCCAGGACCTGATCTGGTCGCGCGTAATGAGCGAGTATTTGCTCGGCCAACGTTTGCGCGCCAACGATCTGGTCTCCTGGAACCGCGACACCACCCGCTTGCCTTACCGCCTGCATTCGGAATGCCTGCACAAGCTGTTCCTGGGCAATGAGCTGGCCACCGGCAAGCTGTGCGTGGGCGGACAGCCCGTCGCCCTGTCGGACCTCGACCTCCCGCTTTTCGTGGTTGGCACCGAACACGACCACGTCTCGCCCTGGCGCTCCGTGTACAAGCTGCACTTACTGACCAAGGCTGAACTGACCTTCTTGCTGACCTCGGGCGGCCACAACGCAGGCATCGTGTCCGAGCCGGGCCACCCGGGCCGGCGCTACCATGTGCATACGCGATTGCCCGCCGCGCCCTACCTGAGCCCGGAGCAATTCCTCAACGTGGCTGTGTACCGCGACGGTTCCTGGTGGCCGGCGTGGCATGACTGGCTAGTGGCCCACTCGACAGCGCGCTGCACGCGACAGGCGCCGGGCCAGGGGCTCGCGGACGCTCCTGGTACCTACGTGCTGGAACCCTAGCCTCTTGTTCACTGTGCTGCGCCTGGCAACCTTGCGAGCGGGCAAACTTTCGGGTAGCCGGATCGAATGGAAACATGCCGTCGGACACGGGAAATGCCGGCCGACGCCTAAGGAACTCATTCCAGAAACCCCGCGCAAGCTGGTGGAGTGTTCGGTGTCCCACATCCCGCTCCCTGGCAGCAGCCGAACCGCACCGCACCTCACTTCATCGCATCGCCGAGGCGCTGCGGCAATATCAGTGCGACATCAGGACCGGCACTGTCATCGACTCAAGCAACGTGCGGGTGACACCGCCAAGGACCAGCTCGTGCACCCGGCTGTGCCCGTAGGCCCCCATGACGATCAGGTCAGCATTTCGGTCCGCGGCGTGTGAGAGTAACATCTGGCCGACGTCTTCGCCGTCTTCCGCTCCAAGCGTGCAAAGCTGCACCGCCACGCCATGCCGACCCAGCCAGTCCACGGCATGCTGAGGCGGCGAAACCCACGTCCCCTTCAGAACCCCAGACGGTGTCCACGAGACCACCTCCACAGTGCCCGCGCGCTGCAGGAGCGGAAGCGCATCGCGGATGGCCCGCGCCGACTCGCGGCTGCCGTTCCACGCCACCATGATGTTCTTGCCAACGCTCGGGAACCGGCCCGCATACGGAACCACCAGCACCGGCCGCCCGCATCCCAGCACAATGGATTCAACAAAGCCGGGCTCGGCGTAGGCGGCTTCATCAGTGGGATCGTGCTGTCCGAGGATGACAAGATCCGCCCGATGCGCCTCTGCCTGGACCGTTGCCGCCGTGGCCCAGTCCGGCGCCCGCCATTCCGTAATGACGGTTACCTCGTCCGTTGCGCCCATCAGGGCGTGACGGGCCCGCTCGCCGACCTGATGCCGCCATTCGGTGTAAGAGGCAAGATTGCGGTCACCGTCCACCAGGTAGCGCACGGCGGTGGGATCCGGCTTGCCGACGGCTAGCAGGCCAACCAGCGTGGAATGAAACTCCAGCGCCAGCCGGGTGGCGAGGTGCAGCCGGTCGTACACGCGGCGGCCGGCATCGAGATGAACCAGGATCGTTGCGTAGTCCATGGATTGACTCCATCAGGCAGCCCCGGACGGAGCTTTTCTTGAATCTATATCGCCACCCCGCCCCGGATTTGTCGTGCATCAAGCCGTCTTCGTGTCCGCGCTACAGGCAATACCGCTGGCACCAGGTACGAGTTGGCCCAGGCTGCCTGCCGCCAGCGCGGCGGTGCGTGGCTTCGGCGGCCGCAGCAGGTCCGGTACGGCGGTACACGCTGTGCATAGCGGCACCAACGCGCAGGCGGCAAGCCTGCGCCATCCTGGCCGTTTCTCCGGTGTGCATGACTGCAAGCGATTCTTCATGGGTAGCTCCTTGTAAGGACGCGCACCGCCCGGTGGCGGCTGCCGCCGGCCAGGACGTGCGCCTCACACCGCGAAGCGAAAATGGCCGCTGTGCAGCACGATGTGCCGCGCACCTGTCATCTCGAACAGCGCTCCCGCGACGCGTTCAATGTCCTGGCGGTTGCTCATGAATGCCGGCAGCAAATCTTCACTGCGGTACGAGCGTGCGCCGAAATGATCCTCAAGCGCCTCGGCAGTGATCTCATAGGTCGCCGGTGTGCCATCCACCTTCACGGCACACCGCAGGCTTGGCCCGGTCGGGCAGTAATCCGGCGTCTCGCCGGAAAAGTCGATCGTATGCATAGCTTTCTGGCGTAATGCCCTCCAAAATCTGTTCGCCTGCTTACGCTTCCTCGGCGCGGAGAAGCAGGACGGGCGCGACGGCCAGGTTGATCACGCTTCGCGCGACGCTGCCCATGACGAGTCGCCGCACTCCCCGGCGGCCGTGCGTACCCATCACAACCAGATCAGCGCCCCAGCCATTGGCTTCGGCAGCGATCGTGGCAGCAACGTCGCCCTCGACCATAGGCTTACCGAGCAGCCGCGTTACGTGGCGAATACCCGCTGCGGCAAGCCGGCCGGAGGCGGCAGCGAGAACGCTTTGCCCCGCCGTCGTGAGGTCCTCTATCAATCTCACCGGATCCAGATTGCTGGCATCCAGAAACGGGCTGCGGTCATCGACCACATGGACCACCTCCACTTCGGCGTTGGCGGCGCGCGCGATGATCATGGCCTGTTCCAGGGCAAGTTCCGATGCGGCGCCGCCGTCCATGGCGACAAGGATGCGCTGGTACATAGCGGTTTCTCCGGCGATGGGAGCCTGTGGCGACTCGGGTCTGGACTGGTTAAATGCAGCGTAGGGCAACCGGCGCAACTGCTGTTGATACGTGTCAAAGCCGCGGTACCGCGCTCCAACCGCCGCTGGTCGCGCGCGCATCGGCAGTCTTCGCGCAGGGGTTGCGGCTCGCGGATTCAGGCCTGCCCACGCCGAGCGGCTCGCCTGCTTGTCCCCGAACGAAGCCTGAGCGCTTCTTCTTCCCCTTCCAGTTCCGTCGCTTCTCTTTCGCGGGATCGTCCCTGAACCGCCGCGAACTTGCTTGCGCGGTGTCGTGCCCGCGGCGACACGTCCGAGCGGCAGGCTCAGCGACGCGGACAGGGTGTCGTGGCGCAGAGCAGCCAGTCGTCCTCGAGCGTATTGACCGGCAGCCGGAACGTCACCTCGAGCGGCTCGCCAGCGACGACGATGTCGCGCATCTGGTCCCGCCCCTGGTAGCCGACCGCGAGCCGATAGGCACCCGGCCTGAGTCGCATATAGAACAGCGGCCCGCTAGCCGTAGTGTGCAGCACCGGGCGGCCCTCCTGGCTGGCCACGACCACCGTGGCACCGCCCAGCGGCTTCCCGCGCCCGGCATCCACCATCGTCAGCCGTACATTGAAACGCGCGGCGATGGCCAGCATGCTTTGCATGCCCGCCTCATCGTCTCCACCCGATACGTAGGAAACGCCGTGCTGCTCCATGATCTGCACGCCAGCGGGCGCGGCGCGAGTGGCGCAACCCGCCGCCGCAACGGCAATCGCCAGCGACGACAGGCCGAGGCCTAGGCTTCTTGAAACCTGCATTTGCGTCACTCCGGAAGAATTATTGGGGTTTTCGCAGGCCGGAACCGAACGGTCAGGGCGTATCGCCGCGCGACTGCTGCCGAACGAGCAGCACGGGGCGAACCGTCTTGCTGACCACGTGCTCCGAGACCGAGCCCAGCACCATGCGCCGCACGCCGCGATGGCCGTGTGTGCCCATGACGATCAGGTCCGCGCTCCAGTGGTCCGCTTCCGCGATGATCGCCTCGGCAATCTTCGCAGGGGTGCCGGGCGTCTCGGCCAACCTGCTGCTCCAGCGCACGCCGGCGGCACTGAAGCGCTCGCCGGCACGAGCCAGCACCTGCTTGCCATAGGCAATGATGTCGGCCATCAGCCAGTGCCGGTCACCCGGGCTGACCTCGAAGAACAGGTCGCTGTCGTCGACGACGAACATGGCGCTGACCTCGGCGTCGGTGGTCAGCGCCATCGACACGGCCTGCTCCAGGGCATTCAAGGATGAACGGCTGCCATCGAGGGCTAGGAGAATGCGGCGGTACATGGCGACCTCGGCTTTGGCTGTGGTTCATCCCAAATTAGCGGTCGCAAGGACATGCGGGTTGATGCCAGTCAACCAAGCCAGCCACACCGCTGTGATTCGGCTCATGGCAGGGCTGCTGCACCAGGGGTGGCCGACAGCAACGTGTCGGCCGATACTGGCGGCCGCGCTCAGGTCAGCACCTGCTCGGCGGGTACATGGGCGTAGCCATGGGCGCTTGCGACGGCCGCATAAGTCACACTCCCGCGACAGATATTCAGCCCGGCCCGCAGGTAGGGGTCGTCTGAGAGCGCGCGGGACCATCCCTTGTCGGCAAGGGCCATCGCATGACCGATCGTGGCGTTGTTCAGGGCAAAGGTGGAGGTCCTCGCCACCGCTGCCGGCATGTTGGTCACGCAGTAGTGCAGCACGCCGTCCACCACATAGGTCGGATCCGTATGGCTGGTCGGGCGCGATGTCTCGGCGCAGCCTCCCTGGTCTATCGCCACATCCACCAGCACCGAACCCGCTTTCATGCGCGCGACCATCGCACGCGTGACCAGCCTGGGCGCCTCGGCGCCAGGCACCAGCACCGCGCCGATGACCGCATCGGCCGAGAGCAACGCGCGCTCGATACTGTCAGCGCTGGAGTAGACCGTCACGACTCGATTGCCGTACACGGAGCCCAGATGCCGCAGTCGTTCGATATTCTTGTCCAATACCGTCACGCGCGCCCCCATGCCTACCGCGATCTGGACAGCATTGGCGCCCACCACGCCGGCGCCGATCACCACGACATGTGCCGGCGCGACGCCCGGGACGCCGCCGAGCAGCAGTCCCATGCCGCCGTTCGGCTTCTCGAGGTAGGCTGCCGCCACCTGGACCGACATGCGGCCGGCGACCTCGCTCATGGGGGCCAGCAGCGGCAGACCACCGTCAGGCCCCGTAACCGTCTCATAGGCGATGCAGACCGCGCCGGATTGCAGCAGCGCGGCAGTCAGCTCACGGTCCGCGGCCAGGTGCAGGTATGCATAGAGGATCTGCCCGGGCCTGAGCAGCGCCAGTTCGCGTGGTTGTGGCTCCTTGACCTTGACAATCATCTGGGCCCGGTCGTACACGGCCTTCGCATCGGCAGCCAGCTTCGCGCCAGCCGCTTCGTATTGCGCGTCGGAAAGGCCAAGCGCGGCCCCGGCCCCGGCCTGGACCATGACCTGGTGACCGCGGCTGACAAGTTCGCGCACGCAGGCAGGCGCCAGGCCAACCCGGTACTCGTTGTCCTTGACTTCTTTAGGCACGCCGATCCACATGGCCTTTGCTCACGCGCGTGGTAATTCCGGCAGATTCCGCACCAGGTGCTTGAATCCTCAGTCCACGGCCGGATGCACCGAGGCCTGTCCGTGGCCACACGTACGGCGACACCTGCATGGCAGCCTCGATGTCGGCAGATATCGAAATAATTATAGGGCCCAAGGGTTACATAGCTGCCCAGCCATTTCACATCCAAATATCGCCATTTTCGCCCCCTCGGCGGACGCCGCAAGATGTGATTGATGTTTGCCATCACCACTTGCCGGAAGCACCACCACCGCCAAAGCCGCCGCCACCGCCGCCGAATCCCCCGGGGCCCGACCGGCCGCCATATCTTCCCGAGCGGCCGCCGATAGCCAGCAAGCCCATGTGCGGGCCACCCATCAGCGTGAACAAGAGCGCGATTGCCCCTGCAACGATGCCGGCAAAGATGGCGCCAGAAAGCATCCACGCGACCACTCCAACGGCCCCACCCGTCGCGACTGCACCCGGGAAGCGCCCCAGCATGGAACGCAGTAACCCACCCAGAACCAGAGTGAGCACAAGCAGGATTGGCATCAGTTGCCGGACGGGGTCACCCGTATCCCCTGCTCTTTCCTCCGGAGGTGGCAGTGGCTCCCCTTCGATGACCCCAAGCATGCGGTCGATGCCCGCAGACACACCGCCATAGAAGTCGCCCCGCTTGAATCGGGGCACGATATCATCACTGATGATGCGCTTGCTCGCGGCGTCAGTCAGGACGCCTTCGAGCCCGTAACCCACCTCAATACGAAGCGTGCGGTCGTCCTTGGCGATGATGAGCAGCGCGCCGTCATCAACGCGGTTACGTCCCAGCTTCCATTGCTCGACCACGCGAAGCGAATACTGTTCGATGGTTTCCGGTCGGGTAGTGGGAACCATGAGAACTGCAACCTGAGCTCCCTTCCTGGCTTCGAAGGCCTGCAGCGTCTGGTCCAGGGACGCCTGCTGTGCGCGCGTTAGCGTACCAGTCAGGTCAGTCACTCGCGCCGTCAATGACGGAACGGCAACCTCGGCGATGGCTCCGGGAAACACGAAGGCAGTCAGCACCAGAAGCAGGCCTCGCGCGGCCGTGCGCAGGTTCAACTGGCACCACCGAGGGCGCTGGCCGCAGCGGCACAGACTAATGGCTGGCATGACGAGCACCGCCCACATCTTGCGCACGGCACACCTCCGCAACGAAAGGTCTCTTGACTTCCCTCAGCGGACCCAGGTGTCAGCAGCTGACAAGATCCGTATGTCCGAAGCCCTTGGAATAGTCGAGCACGGAAATGACTGTCGGGGTCACCCTGAATATTCGGACGTCCTCCGCGGTTGGCATCGGCACTGGCAAGGCAATCTGCTCCGGATACTTCAATGGGAACATCCGGAGGATTCTCTCCGCTACGGCCACATCGACCACCGGTTGCGCGTGCGCCGCCATGGACAGGCCGGTAATCGCCATGAGATCTGGCGTGTCGTGATCAATTGTCAGCGAGACACGGTCATCCAATGCCAGATTGGCCGCCTTTTGGCTGCCCGGACCACAGAGGAAGTAGAGCGTGAGACCCTCATTCACATAACCCACAGTGGTAGCCTGAGGCCAGCCATCCGGCCTCAAGGTGGCAAGCGTCATGATCCTGTGTTGGTTCAACAAGGTCAGGATCTTCTGTCTGGTCTCTTCGTCCATATTTGGTCACCTGTTACGCCAGTACAAACAACACCAACGGGGCCGGCACGGCCGGGGGAGCGATCTCCAGCCGGCACGTTCCTGGACAAATGCCCCGCATCTTCTTCATTCCACGACAGCAATGGCTGGTTCAGGCCCATGTCTTGCCTCTCCCCCCAGCTACCTCGGCTTCGGCTATGGGCTATTTCCAAAGTAGCGGTCGCAAGCGCATGCGTGTTGATGGCTGTCAACGAAGCCCAGAGTCCCCTTGGCCGGCCGACCGCCCGCCCGCTGACCCGCATCAACCGGCCTACCCCCCGCCTAAGCCGGAAGCAATGTCTGCGCTCCCGCACCCGGGAACCGCTTCCGGCACCTGGTGATGGGCAGCGTGGCCGAGGGGGAGGTGTGCAGATCGACGGTGCCGGTGCTGCTGGTGCGGGCGGCCGCTGCCGGCCGCCCACTGGAGCTATTCGATGCGGAAGGGGTCATGCGCCAGGGCGTAGCTGAACGCATATTCCAGTTCGCCGGACGCCTGGGCATGCAGCGTACAGAGCGGTGCGCCGGCTACGACCTCGTCGCCGGCGCGCACATGCAGTTCCAGCCCGGCCACCTGCCGGCGCGGCGCCCCGGCCAGCTTCGCCGTGCGCGCGACGTGCCGGTTGTCGACGGACGTCACGATGCCGCTGCGGGCTGCGACCACGTCGCGCCGGAACACCGCCTGCCCCGGGGTGCGCAGCCCCCCTTGCGCTTCACAGATCGCCTGGAACCGGGCCCAGGCGGCACCACTGTCGAGCAGGCTGCCGGCCAGCAGCCGTCCCTGCCCGGGCGGTATCGCACCGCAGAACTCCAGCAGCTCGCCCGCCAGCAGCAGCGAGCGTTCGCGCAGGTCGGCGGGCGCCGTCGGCTGGCACTGCAGCACGGCCAGCACGTCGAGCGCCTCGAGCGCAGGGCCGACGCCCCGGCCCACCGGCTGCGAGCCGTCGGTGCGCAGAATCCGGAGCTTCAGCCCGAACGCGTCCGCGACCTTGGTCATGGCGAGATCCAGGCGCGCCAGATCGCTGTCTTCGCGGATCTTGGCCGTCGGCCCCACCGGCACGTCGATCAGCACGTGGGTGGAGCCGGCGGCAATCTTCTTCGACAGGATTGAGGCCACCAGCTGCGCATCGCTGTCGATATCCAGCGCGCGTTCCACGCGGATCAACACGTCGTCCGCGGGACTCAGGCTCAGCGCGCCGCCCCACACCAATGCAGCCCCGACCTGTTCTACCACGCGCCGCAGTTCCGTCGAATCCAGCGTCACGCGGGTCAGGGCTTCCATCGTATCGGCGGTGCCGGCGGGTGAGGTGATCGCGCGCGATGAGGTCTTGGGCAGCAGCAGCCCGGCCGCTGCCGCGATAGCCACGACGACCGGCGTGGTGCGATTGCCCGGCAGCCCACCGACGCAATGCTTGTCGGCAACCACCTCGCGGTCCCAGTTCAAGCGCTGGCCGGACCGGACCATGGCCCGGGTCAGGTCGACAGTCTCGCGCAGGCTCATGCGACCGTCCGCGCAGGCGGTGAGGAATGCCGCAATATGCACGTCGGCGTACCGCCCTGCACTGATGTCGCCGATGATGCCGTCGAGCTGGACGCTGTCCAGGTGGCAGCCATAGATCTTGGCACGCAGTGCGCGCACCGACTCCAGCGCGGGCGCATGGGTGACATGCACGACATCGCCGGCGCGTGCCGAAAGCGTCCGTGCCGCGCTCAACGACAGGCTCGCTTCGCCCGTGTTCAATAGCGGCGCGCCCAGCAGCGTCAGCGTGGCGATCAACGACCTGTCGCCGATCTGCACGCGCACGCGCGCCTGCGCGGAAAAGCCCTCGGCGCGGCAGATGGGGCAATCCGGATGCATATAGATGACATGCTCCTGCCACGTATCGATCTCGAGCGGCCGGAACACCAGCGCCCCCACTTCGCGGGGCGCGGCGGCGGCCACGACATCGCCGGGACGGCCGGGAATTCCGGGATCAGAACTGGCATCGTTCACGTCATGCCTTGCCGCGTATGACGCCGCTAGCGAGCGTCCAGGGCGTCCAGATTGAGCAGCTCGATGGACTTGCCCTGCACTGTCAGCAGCCCTTCCTGCTGGAACTTGGACAAGGTCCGGCTCACGGTTTCCAGGGTCATGCCAAGGAAGCTGCCGATGTCTTCACGAGTCATGCGCAGCACAAAGGACGTGGCCGAATAGCCGCGTTCGCGGTAGCGTGCCGAGACGTTCAACAGGAATGCCGCCACGCGCTGCTCGGCGGACATGTTGTTGCCTAACAGCATCATCTGGCGCGATTCCCTCACGATCTCGGCACTGAACATCTTGTGCAAGTGGCGTTGCAGCGGCTTGATCTCGCGGCATAGCGCCTCGAGCTGGTGAAACGGGATCACGCAGACCACGCTGTCTTCCAGGGCAATCGCATCGCAGTTATGGGTTTCCTGGCAAACGCCGTCCATGCCGATTGAGTCCCCGGCCATGTAGAAGCCGGAGATGGTCTCCTTGCCCCGCTCCGGCGCCACCACGGTCTTGAACGAGCCGACGCGGACCGCATAGAGGCTGCGGAACGGGTCGCCCGCCCGGTACAGCCGCTCGCCCTGCTTGACCGAACGCCAGCTCCGCACGACGGAGTCCAGACGGGCCATTTCGCCGGCCTCCAGGCTGGCGGCCATGCAGATGTTCCGCATCATGCAAGTTGTGCACCGCGCCCGCGCGGGATCCGGCGCCGGCTCCGCAAACGTCTCATCCTCATGCCTGGAGAGCGCGACGGACATGTTGGGGGCGTCACAAACAGCATCAGCTTCAGTATGCAAGTCAAACATGGTTGTCTCCAGCCTGCCGGCCTTTCCCTTATCCCGACCCTCGCCTTCACCCGTGTCGTCTGGCGGACCGCATATTCGTGCGCGCCGCGATGTGTTTGACTGAAGTATTGGCCTGCCCGCGCTCCGCGCCTAGAAGGCTGCGCTGAGTTGCGTGTCAGAAATGCAGCGTCACTTGTCAGGGTTCCCTGACGCCGGTCATGCCGAACGCCCTGGCTGTCCAAGCTGGCGCATGTGACGTCATGCCGTTATCCCGTGCAAGCAGTCGGGGCAATGTGCCGGCGTTTGATGCAAAGCAAACCGCAACCGCCCCGGCTTGCCAAAGTAAGAAAACACGGCGCGCACGGCGCCGTCATCCAGGAGACCATGATGAGCAACATCAAGCGCTACGACCCGTTCTCGATCGAACCGCTCGGCGACATGCTGCAGAGCATGCTACGCAATTGGCGGATCGGGCCAGACACCGAGCTGCCATTCAAGGTCGATGTGGCCGAGTCCGACAGCAGCTTCACCATTACCGCCGACCTGCCAGGCGTGAAGAAGGAAGACATCAACGTCAGCGTAGACCGTGGGACTGTGATGATCTCCGCCAAGCTCGAGAAAGCTTCCGAGGTAAAAGAAGGCGACCGCGTGATCCGCCAGGAGCGCTACAGCGGCTCGATGCAGCGTGCCTTTACGCTGGACGGCAACATCGACACGGAAAAGATCGATGCCAGCTTCCAGGACGGCGTGCTGCGCCTGGTGCTGCCCAAGAAGGAAAGCTCAAGCCAGCAACGCATTACCGTCCGTTAGGCAACGTTGCGCAAAAAAGGAGACCGGGATGCTAGTCCAGGATATTTGCTCAGCGAAAGCCGTGCATGTCCCGCTGTCCTGCACCCTGCAGGAAGCTGCCGTCCAGATGCGGGACCGCCACGTCGGTGCGCTGATCGTGACAGAGAACTCACCGGCAGGGACGCGCGCGGTCGGCATGGTCACGGACCGGGACATCGTCATCGGTGCGACAGCCACCGGTGCGGATCCATGCCGGACCGACGTGGTCGAGGTGATGACGCGTGGCCTGGTGGCGATCCAACGGGATGCCGTTGTCGCAGAGGCAATGCAGTTGATGCTGACGCACGGCGTACGACGCCTGGCGGTGCTCGATGGCGAGGCAGTGACCGGAGTGGTTGCGCTCGATGATCTGTTCGCCGCTCTCGCAACCGACTGGGGCATGCTGTTTTCGCTGGTGCGCAAGGCGCAGGAACGAGAGCGTTCTGGCAGCGCACAGGCTCTATCGCAAACGTAGCGCCCAGAGACGCACCGGGGCCAACCCGTGGCGCCGCTTGCGGCGCCCTGCCTTTGAAGAGGCCAAGCATGAAAACAGATCATCAGATCCAGAAGGACGTCACCGAGGAACTCGACTGGGATCCGGCGATTGACGCGGCGTCCATCGGCGTCGAGGTCCATGAGGGCATTGTCACGCTGGACGGACACCTGTCCAGCTATGCGGAGAAGCTCGCCGCCGAGCGCGCCGCGGAACGCATTTCAGGCGTACGAGCGGTCGTCGTCAAGCTCGACGTGCATCCGCCCGGCGCCTTCCTCGACGAGGCCATTGCCGAGGCGGCTCGCGGTGCGTTGCAATGGCACGTGCATGTGCCCTCGGACGTCATCAAGGTTCGCGTCGAGCGCGGCTGGGTCACGCTGTCTGGCAACGTCGACTGGGGCTATCAGAAAAAGCTGGCCGAACGCACGGTCAGCCAGTTGCGCGGCGTGATCGGCGTCGTCAACAACATCCGGATGAATGAGAAGACCGCGCCCCCCGATGTGGAGAAGCGCATCGAAGAGGCGCTGCTCCGCCATGCCGTGCGCGAGGCCCACCATATCAGCGTCAAGGTCAAGAACGGCACCGCCACGCTGAGCGGCCACGTGGATTCGCTGGCCGACCGCCGCGCCGCCATCGGTGCCGTATGGTCGGCGCCGGGCATCTCGGCGGTCATTGATCAGCTGGAAACGCGGCCGTGACGCCGATGCCGCGTGCCCGCGCTGGCACGCACGGAGCAGGCGGCACGCGCCGCGATCGCGCCCGAGGGCGCCAGGCAAACAGGAGACAACCAACATGAAAGGCGATATCCAGCTCAAGCAGCATGTGGTCGAGGAACTGGCCTGGGACCCGGCCGTCGATGCCACCGAGGTCGGTGTCCAGGTCAAGGACGGCGTGGTGACGCTGACCGGCCATCTCAGCAGCCATGCCGGCAAGTACGCTGCCGAGAAGGCCGTCAGGCGCGTGCCCGGCGTGAAAGGCCTGGCCGTCGAAATCGACGTGCGCCTGCCCGATGACGCGCAGCGCACGGACGCGGACATCGCACGCGCAGCGAGCAACATCCTGGCGTGGACCTCGGTGCTGCCCGCGGATCGCATCCAGGTGATGGTCGAGGACGGCTGCGTCACGCTGACCGGCACGGTCGACTGGAACTACCAGCGCCTGGCCGCCGAGCACGCGGTGGGCGGCCTGTACGGCGTGGTCAGTGTAGCCAACGCCATCGTGGTCCAGCCTGCGATCGCGGCCCACGACGTGAAGGAACGGATCGCCAGGGCCATCGAGCGCCAGGCGGCGGACGACGCGACCCATGTCGCGGTCGACGTCAAGGACGGCGTGGTGACGCTGCGCGGTAGCCTGCGCAGCTGGGCCGAGCGCGAGGCCGCTTCCGAAGCCGCCTGGGCGGCGCCTGGGGTGAGCGAAGTATCGAACATCATCCAGGTGAATCTCTGACTTCCCGACCGGGCCCTGTCGGGAGGGTTGCCGCCGGTTGCCATGAGGGCCAGCCATGACTGTCCGTAATCTCGATGCCCTGTTCCGTCCGCGCTCGGTCGCGCTCATCGGCGCGACGCTGCGGCCGCATAGCGTGGGGGCAACGGTGCTGGCGAACCTGTCCGCGGGCGACTTCACCGGCCAGCTGTACCTGGTCAACCCGAAGTATGCGACGCTGGCGGGCCAGCCCTGTTACGCGCGCGTCGGCGCGTTGCCGGCACCGCCGGACCTGGCGGTGCTATGCACGCCCGCGCCCACCATCCCGGGGCTCATCGCCGAGCTTGGCGCCGCCGGCACGCGCGCGGCTATCGTGCTGACCGCCGGCTTCGAGGGTCCCGAGGACAGTGCCGCAGGCGCCCTGCGGCAGGCCATGCTGGACGCGGCGCGGCCCCATCTGCTCAGGATTCTCGGGCCAAACTGCGTCGGGCTGCTCGCTTCGGGAATCAGCCTCAATGCCAGTTTCGCGCCCGGCGCGGCCCGGCAAGGCAAGCTGGCATTCGCCACCCAATCCGGCGCGCTGGCCACCGCCGTGCTGGACTGGTCGCGCTCGCGGCAGATCGGCTTTTCCCATTTCATCTCGCTGGGCAACAGTGCCGATGTGGACGCAGCCGACGTGCTCGACTACCTCGCCGGCGACGCCGGGACGCATGCGATCCTGCTCTACGTGGAAGCGATCCGCCATGGCGCAAAGTTTATGTCTGCGGCACGCGCCGCCGCCCGCAACAAGCCGGTGCTGATCGTCAAGGGCGGACGCTCGGCGCAGGCTGCACGCGCCGCCGCGTCCCACACAGGCGCCATGGCGGGTGCCGACGACGTCTACGACGCCGCCATCCGGCGTGCCGGCATGCTGCGCGTGGACAGCACCGAGGGCCTGTTCGACGCCGTCGAGATGCTTGCCCGCATGCAAGGGCTGCGCGGCGAGCGCCTCGCCATCCTGACCAATGGCGGCGGCGCCGGCGTGATGGCGACGGATGCGCTGGCGGATGCCGGCGGGACCCTGGCCCGACTGTCAGACCAGACCCTGGCCCGGCTGGACTTGGTGCTGCCCGCCACTTGGCCGCGCGCGAATCCAATCGACATCATCGGCGACGCGCCCGTCGAGCGCTACCTGCAGGCCTACGCCATCCTGTGCGAGGCGCCCGAGGTTGACGCTGTGTTGATGATCCATGCGCCCACGGCCATCGTGCCAGCCGCCGAGATCGCAGCCGCGCTCGTCAGCGCGCCGTCGGGCGGCAAGCCGCTGCTGACCGCATGGCTCGGGGCGGATGCCGTGCTGCAGGCACGCCGCTTGTGCCGGCATGCCGGCGTGCCGACCTTCGATACCCCGGAGCGGGCAGTGCGCGGCTTCCTGCAGGCCTGCGAATACCACAGGAACCAGCAATTGCTGATGCGCACGCCGCCCGCAGACGACACGTACACGCAGGCCGACAAGGAACAGGTGCGCACGATCATCGGCAATGCCCTGCGCGCCGGCAGGGCGTTGCTGACCGAACCGGAGGCCAAGGCCGCGCTGGCCGCCTACGGCGTCCCCGTGGTCGCGACCCGGACCGCGGCAAGCGTCGATGAGGCTGTCGACCAGGCCACACGGATCGGATATCCGGTAGCGCTCAAGATCCTGTCCCCGGACATCACGCACAAGTCTGCCGCGGGCGGCGTTGCACTGGACCTCGCCGATGCCGCCGCGGTGCGCAGCGCCGGCAGCGCCATGCTCGAGCGGATCTGGCAGCAAGCCCCGGAGGCACGGCTGGAGGGCTTCACCGTCCAGCCGATGGCCGGGCACGGCGATGGCTTCGAGCTGATCGTCGGCGCCGCCACCGATCCCGTGTTCGGCCCCGTCTTGCTGTTCGGCCATGGCGGCGTCAACACCGAACACATCGGCGACCATGCGGTTGCGCTGCCGCCGCTCGACGCGCTGCTCGCGCAAGACCTGGTGTCGCGCACCCGCATCGGGCGCCTGCTGGAAGGCTGGCACGGACACCCGGGCGTCGACGGGGACGGCTTGCTCCAGGTACTGGTACAGGTATCACGCCTGGTCTGCGACATTCCCGAGATCGCCGAACTCGATATCAATCCCCTGCTGGCGAGCGCGACAGGCGTCATCGCGCTCGATGCCCGCATCGCCATCAAGGCGCCGGCGCCGGGCACGCGGCTGGCCATCCAACCCTATCCGGAAGCGCTGGAGGAACGCGTCGAGCAGGACGGCCGCACCATTGTGCTGCGGCCCGTGCGCCCGACCGACGAGGCAGCCTACCAGGCGTACTTCCGCCAGCTGACGCCGGAAGATATCCATGCACGCTACTTCTGCACGTTCCGCGAGCCGGAACACAGCCAGTTGGCAAGGCTCACGCAGATCGACTACGCGCGCGAGATGGCGTTCATCGCGACGACTACCGATGCATGTGGCCAGGCTTCCATCCTGGGAGAGGTCCGGGCGGTTGCGGATCCGGACAATGTCCAGGCAGAGTTCGGTATCGCCGTGCGCTCGGACTGCAAGGGACAAGGACTGGGAAAGCTGCTGCTCGACAAGCTGATCCGCTACGCGCGCGAAAAGGGTATCGGCGCGCTGGTGGGCTGCACCATGCAGCACAACCGGGCCATGCTGACGCTGGCGCGCACCTGCGGCTTCAGGACCAGCATCGCGGCCGGCGCCGACGGTGTCAGTCTGCACCTTGCGCTGCGCGAGGAGAATACCAGCGTTCGCACGCAGGGTTGAGGCATCGCAATCGGCACGCGCGCGCAAGGCGTTGGCAATTTCGATCGCCTTCAGGCGCACTGCCGGCGGCGGCCGCTTTCCTGAGACAAGCCGGTAGCCGACAACCTCGGTTGCAGACGCCACCCAGCCGGCTTGCTTGTCGAAACTGTCGTACTCGCTCCTGCCAAGCCGGCAAGGCGTGCGCGCGCATGTCAGGGATCACTGACAGTGCCTTCTGCCCCCCTGACGCGACTCTCAGCCGCCCCTGATTTGCCACCGCAAGGGGAGCCGCGATACTAGGACCATGCCAGACCGCAATCCTGCCCGCCTGCTTACCGTGTACTTGCTCGAGCATGCCAATGCGATCCGAACCAGGCAGCTCGGCCTGCTTGGGCGAATGCCTGGCATCCGTGTCGCGGGTGCGGGCGCCAGCGCAGCCACGGAACTTGCCCCGCTCCTGCGTCATCGCCCCGACGTCGTCCTGATCAGCCTGGGCACGGGCTATGCTCATGCGCTCCAGGAGGTCAGGACGCTGAGGTCGACGCTACCGGATTCGATCGTGATCGTGCTGGCCGACAACCTCGGCCCGCCGCTGCGCCGCGCCTGCCTGAAGGCAGGCGGGAGCTACTGCTTTGACAAGACGCTGGAACTCGATGCGCTGCGCCAGACCCTGGCCGGGCTGGCTGCGACTTCGGGGCGATAGGGCACAAAGCCAGCGGCCGACCGACGCTGCACTGTGGCACTACAGGTCCGCATCGTCGTCGAACAGATGATTGCGCATGGCATAGCGCAACAGCATGGCTTCATTGGGCATCTGCATTTTTTCCATCAGCCGCATCTTGTAGGTGCTCACGGTCTTGGCGCTGACGCACAGTGCCGTGGCGATCGCCGTGATGGGCTCGCCCAGCACCAGCCGCCGGTAGACTTCCAGTTCGCGGTCCGAGAGCCTCAGGTGCGGCAGGTCGTCGCTCTGGTCCTTCAGCCCGCTTGCCAGCTTCGTGGCCATCGACTGGCTCACATAGGTGCCGCCCCGGGCTACCTGGCCGATGGCGGACACCAGTTCCGTAGCCGCGCTTTCCTTGGTCAGATAGCCCGCCGCTCCAGCCTGGAACGCACGAACGATGTATTGCTCCTCGGCGTGCATGGTCAAGACCAGGATGCGCAGGGCCGGGTGCTCGCCGCGCAGCAAGCGGATCAGTTCCAGCCCGCTCCTGCCGGGCATGGAAAGGTCAAGCAGGAGCACCTGCGGGGTGCATTCCCGTACCATCCTGGGCACTTGTGTACCATCTGCCGCCTCGCCGACGACCTCGAACACACCGGCCCGTTCCAGGATATGCCGCAGGCCATCCCGTACCACAGCATGGTCATCCGCAATCATCACCCTTGTCATGCCCGTTCCCCTGCTCTCGCGGAAATCGCACGACCAGGCGAAAGCCATCGTCGGGCGAACTCTGGACAAGGCTGCTCGCCTGCGGAGCGGATGAAGACGCCTTCAGGGGCATGCTCTCGTCACTATTACCTTGCCAATGGACTATAGAGTTTGTGCGCGGAAAGGCAACGGCATGGGAAGCGAGATGCGGCTCAGAACCGGAAATTCGCAGGTACCGGCGACGTCGGAGCCACAACCCGTGTGCCGACACCGGCTGAGCCACGCACGTTGGAAACTAGCTCAGGATGCGGCTCGGGTATGTCGGCAAACCAACATTCGGCCGGCACGCAATGTGCCGGCCGAACGAGCCTGCGGCCAGGCCATGCGCTGCCACTGCCCCACCGGCAGCGGTCACCCGTCAGTGCGACATGAAGACTGGCAACGATGACTGACGCACCAGGGCGCGGGTGGTGCCACCCAGCACCAGCTCCTTCAGCCTGGAACGGCCATAGCCGCCGGCGACCAGCAGGTCGGCCTGTACCTTGCAGGCAAGTTGCGGCAGAACGTGGTCGGGGTCGCCCTCCCCGACAACCAGATCGGCATTGATGCCATGGCTGGCCAGCCACGCTGTCAGCCGGTTCCCGCTGTCACGGCAGGTCTCTTCGTCAATGGCAGCCGCGCTGACCACCAGGGCGGTAACAGCACTGGCATGCGCGAGCCACGGCAATGCGTCCGCTACTGCCCGCGCGGCCTCTCGACCGCCGTTCCATGCGATGGCGACATGACCACCAAAGCGCGGGCCGGCCGCGCCCGGCACCAGCAGGATGGGCCGTCCGGCATTGAGCATCGCATACTCCGCAACCCCGGCCAGCAGCGCCGGCACATCGGCATCCGCCGACGGCGGTGCGGGAAGGATGAGATCGGCGAAACGCCCCTCGTCGGCAAGCGCCCAACCGGATTCAGCGTCGATAATGATGTGCCGGGTGGGGATGTCCGGCGACACTTGCCTGGTCAGCGTGTCGAGGGTCTCCTTGTGACCGGCAACCAGCTTGTGCAGCTGGCTGGCGGCAAGGGCCGCGTATTGTCCGGCTTCTTCGCCCGCCCCGCGAAACGGCTCCAGGTTTGTTCCAGTCGCAGTCAGCCCGACCACGCTGCCGCCGAATTTCGCGGCAACCCGTGCGGCTGTTTCAATGCGTGCCGACCGGGCAGAATCTTCGCTGAGGTCGACGAGGATGGTTCTGAAGTCCATGACGTGATTCCGGTTTGGCAGACGTAACGAAAGGCGCACATATCAGGCGCCGGCCTGGATCAGTCGAGCGGATAGGAGCGCCGATATTCCGGCATGGTGACCGCCCAGCGCAGGTCGCGCTCGATGTGCTGGCGCAGCGCATCGCTTGCCTGTGGCTCGCCGTGCACGACAAACGTACGCCGCGGCGCCTGGTGAAAGCCGCCGAGCCAGGTCATGAGTTCCGCGGCATCGGCATGTGCGGACAGGTTCTCCACCTGCTCCACCGACGCATGCACGGCGATGTCCTTGCCATGGACGCGGATGTCGCGCCGGCCTGCGGCCAGCGCTGCGCCGCGCGTACCCGCCGCCTGGAAGCCGGAAAGCAGAACGGTGTTGCGAGGGTCCGGGCCGTAGGCGGCAATATGGTGGACCACACGACCACCGGTAGCCATGCCGCTGCCAGCCAGGATGATCTTGGGACTTCGGTCATGGTTCAGCCAGATCGACTGCTCCATGCTCTGCACCGGGGTGGCGAGATTGCAGGCTGCGGCGCACTCTTCGCGGCTGATGCGCAGCTCTTCCGGATGCAGCGAGAAAATCATGGTCGCGTCGATGGCCATCGGGCTGTTGAGGTACACCGGCACGTCGGGGATTCGCTTGAGTTCGCGCAGGCGGTGCAGGCAGTACAGCAGGCTCTGCGTGCGCCCTACCGCAAAAGCGGGGATGATCAAGCTGCCGCCGCGGCCAATCGTCCGGCTGACGATCTCGCCGAGCACATCGAGCGGGTCGTCGTCCGGATGCCGCCGGTCGCCGTAGGTTGACTCCACCAGCAGGTAATCCGCCTGACGCACCATCTCCGGCGCGCGCATGACGATGTCCTGCTGCCGCCCGAGGTCGCCTGAGAAGACGATGCGCTTGCCGTCGACGAACAACGTGACGATAGCCGCGCCGATGATATGTCCGGCCCGGGCAAACTCGGCCTCTACGCCGGGCACTACCTGGAAGCGCTTGCCGAACTGCATCGGCTGGAGCCGCCGCATTGCTCGTGCAGCGTCGGCTGCTGTGTAAAGAGGCAATGCGGGCCGATGACGCGAGAAGCCCTTGCGGTTCGCATAATCGGCGTCTTCTTCCGCCAGGTGGGCGCTGTCTGGCAACAGGATTCCGCACAGCTGCGCGGTGCCCATGGTGCAGTGCACGCTGCCGCGGAAGCCGTTGCGCACCAGCAGGGGCAAATACCCGCTGTGGTCGATGTGGGCATGGGTCAGCACCACGGCGTCGAGCTTGGCCGGATCGAGCGGCAGTGGGTCCCAGTTGCGCAGGCGCAGGGTCTTGTATCCCTGGAACAAGCCACAGTCGACCATGACCTGGTGACGGCCGGTATCGAGCAGGTACTTGGAGCCGGTGACCGTATCGGTCGCGCCGAGGAATTGCAGTTGCATGCTGGTGTCCTTTGACGCTTGCGCAAAGCCGTTGGCCCCGCCACGGGTGCCGCTGGCCGATACAGCCAGTCTAGGAGGGGGAACCGGGTGGTGGTTGATCCGGATCAATCATGCGGAAACGCGAGTACCTACGCTTGAACAGTGTCCGGACCCGCCCGCCGCACGTGGCGTACGCCCAGGGTGTGCACGCGTGGCTCCGCGCCGGGCATACCTTGGGAAACCTCATGCAAAATCGCTCCAGCGCGTTGCAAACGGATCGCCCCCGATCTCACGAAGAACATTCCGGCACCCGGGATCGCGTCGATCCGGGACATGTCCCACCCGGCCTGACCACCGCGCAGGCTAATGCGCGGCTGGCCGAGGTGGGCCGCAATGTGCTGCCTCAGGCGGCCCCTAGGTCGGTGGCCGCGGTGTTTCTGCGCCAGTTCCTCAGTCCGCTTATTTACATTCTCCTGGCCGCGGCAGCGGTGTCGCTCGCGTTGGGTGACCTGAAGGATGCACTGTTCATCGGGGCAGTACTGCTGATTAACGGCGTCATCGGCACCGCACAGGAGCATACGGCCGACAAGGCGGCCGTGGCGCTGCGCAAGATGGAGCAGCCCCGTGCCACGGTGATCCGGGACGGCATCCAGCAGGAGATCGATGCAAGTACGCTGGTACCGGGCGACCTGGTGGTGCTGGAAGCCGGCAACCGAGTGCCGGCCGACCTGGAACTGACCTCCGCCATTGACCTGCAGTGCGATGAATCCCTGCTGACTGGCGAATCGCTGCCGGTGCGCAAGCTCTCAGCATGTGATGCCAGCAACGCCCCAGCGAGCGCCCGCCAGTGCCTGACCTTCGCCGGCACGGTGGTGCTCCGCGGCAGGGGCCACGGCATCGTCGTGGCAACTGGCGCTGCCACGCAAATTGGCCGGATTGCGCGGGAACTGGGCCGCGAATCCATCTCGCAGCCACCTTTGATTCTCAGGCTCCAGCGTTTTTCCCGACTGATCGCGGTGGCGGTAGGCGTGGCTGTGGCGTTGCTGGTGTTGGTGGGTATGCTGCGCGGCATGGCATTGCGCGAACTGTTCATGATGTCGGTCGGACTGGCGGTGAGCGCGATCCCCGAAGGACTGCCCGTCGCCATTTCGGTGGCGCTGGCGATCAGCATGCGGCGGATGGCGAAGGCCCATGTGATCGTGCGCAAAATGCCCGCCGTGGAGTCGCTTGGATCCTGCACCATGATCGCCACCGACAAGACCGGCACCCTGACCATGAACGAGCTTGTCGTCACCGATATCCGGCTTCCCGACGGCACGGCGTTTTGCTGCGACGTCGGACACGATCTGGACAACTGCACGATCCGCGCCGCCGGCACCACCGACCATGACGCGAGAACGCGGGTAGCGGCCCTGCTAAGGGCCGCGGCGCTGCCAAACGAGGCCCAACTATCCAGGGAGCGTGATGGCTGGACTGGCACCGGGGACAGCGTGGACGTGGCGCTGCTGGCCGCAGCGCACAAGGGGGGCACCGTAGCCAATGAGATCCGACAGCGGTACCCCTTGGTGGCCCGTATCCCGTATGAGCCAGACCTGCGGTACGCGGCCTCGTTCCACCGGCACGAAGAGACGATCCGCGTGTTCGTCAAGGGAGCGCCCGAGACTCTGATTGCCATGTGCGACCAGGCGGACGTTCGCGGCCATGCCGTGCCGATCCGGCGCGAAGGACTGCTTCGGGAAAAGGCAGCGCTGGCCGCGCAAGGACTACGCGTGCTGGCGTTCGCAGAAGGCACGATTGATGCAGAGCCGGACGGGTTCTACGGACACGGGCACCTGGTCAACCTGACCTTTCTGGGAATGGCAGGCATGAAGGATCCGGTTCGCCCGGAGGTCCCGGACGCTATCCGACGCTGCTACAGCGCCGGCATCGACGTGGCGATGGTGACTGGCGACGATCCGTTGACAGCCAGCGCAATTGGCGCGCAGGCGGGGCTGCGCTTTACCACGGACCAGGTCGTGACGGGCGAGCAGGTGCGCCAGGCCGAGAGCAAGGGGCCGCACGGACTCGACCAACTGACCCGCCGTGCGCGCATCTACGCCCGCGTCAGTCCGGATCAGAAGCTGTCCATTGTCCTGTCGCTGGCAAGAACCGGCCATTTCGTGGCGGTCACCGGCGACGGCGTCAACGACGCTCCTGCGCTCAAGCACGCACACGTCGGTGTGGCCATGGGCCGAAAGGGAACTGAAGTAGCGAAGGAAAGCGCAGACATAGTCCTCACCGATGACAACTTTGCGTCCATCGTCAACGGCATAAATGAAGGCAGGGTGGCGTACGCGAACATTCGCAAAGTCATCTTCATGGTGGTTTCCACGGGCGCGGCCGAAATGGTTCTGTTTCTGCTGGCGATTCCCCTGGGCCTGCCAATGCCATTGCTGCCGGTGCAGCTGCTGTGGCTCAACCTCGTGACCAATGGCATCCAGGATGTGGCTCTGGCTACCGAGCATGCGGAAGGCGACGAACTGTCATATCCGGCGCGCAAGCCCCGGGAGCCGATCTTTGACCGCGTAATGATCCGCCGCATCTGCTATTCGACTCTTGTCATGGGCGTAGGGGGATTTGCAACTTTCTACTGGCTGCTCGACCGCGGCTATCCCCTAAACGAGGCACGCAACCAATTGCTGCTGCTGTTTGTGCTGTTTGAGAACTTGCAGACGTTTAGTAGCCGCTCAGAGCGCCACTCCGTATTCCGACAGGGGGTCTTCGCCAATCCGATGCTGGTGGTCAGCGTACTGGCTGCCCAGTTACTCCATATCGCTGCCATGTACATACCCGGGCTAAGCGACACGCTCGGTCTCACACCTGTGTCGGCTACGACGTGGGCTGGACTGTTGTCGCTCGCGCTCACATTGACGATTGCAGTGGAGCTGGACAAATGGTGGAGCCGGCGGTGCAAGCTGTAGCGGGAGACCGGTGCTCGCCAACTCAGAATTCCATCACCCCGTTGGCCACGGAGCACAGGCGCCGCTCTTCCCACAGAAGCCAATAGGGCATGGAGGGGACACCGCTTCTATATACGCCAGTGCGCGACATGAAGCTGTCGGCGGTCATCGAGAACTGGGATACCGCATGCTCAGGCAATACGGCCTGGTGTGCGCACACGCACTCGTCCGTGCGCATTGCCCGTTCCGGTAATGCCGCCACGATCGCCGGTTACATGGGCTCAGGACAAACCTCTGACGGCGCGATCCGCGAGTTCGCCACCGAGTACTGCTCCCAGGGGAAGGCGGCTGAATGTATTTGGTATCTCGTTTGCGATGCATCAATGGGACAGTGCGCATGCGAGCTACGCTTCAAAATAGACGGGCGATATTTTGCGCGCCGCAAAGGAGGATTGTCATGACCGCGAAGCTGCAGCGTGGACACGAGGAAAACCTCCAGGCTCCCGTTAGCCACCATCGATCACTTGCAATGCGCGCCAGCAAGGTTGAGCGTGCAGCTGCCGCCGCGCTGCTCCTTGGTACCGCACCGCTTCTCCATGCGCAGATCCTCGCAACGCATCCAACGCCGCCGGAAATCCACCAATCCGCTGGCGTCCGGTATGTCTCGGGCGGGATGGGGCGCGAAGCCTTGCGGCAAATGCAGGCTATCGCCGGCCAATTCAATGTGCGGCTCAGCTTCCAGGACCCTTCAGAAGGCAACCCCGTTTCTGGCGTCACACTGATCCTGGTCAACGAACAGGGCAACCGCCTGCTACAGCTGGTCTCGGACGGTCCCCTGGTCTACCTCAAACTGCCTCACGGCCGCTATTACCTGACGCTGATTTATCAAGACGTCGATCACGAGCAATGGATTACGGCTGAAGCCGAGCCGATGGACCTCACATTTCTTTTCAACCTGATCAACCTGGAACGAGACTGGCTGCACGCACGGACACGAACGCCCCAGTACCCGACTCCCACATAAGAAAGGCCTCATTGCGAAGGCCACCGGCTGCAAGGCGGCGCACGTGTCGTGACAGCCAAACGCATACGAAGCCGGCACGCATCGTTGCGGGCCAATGGCCTGTCAATCTTTTCTTTGATGTAGCCAAAACTCCGGGATTTTCCAGATCCTATAGCCTGTGGCTTGCCAAATGTGGAGACTGCAATGTTGGGGCAACAAATGAGCACAGCTTCGCCACCCCGTTCCACTCCGAACGGATTGATCACCCTGCTGTTTCACCTGAGTCACGCAGCATCTCAAGGACAGCTCGATCCTGTTCTCGTGCGTGAGCTCGGCAAGCGCATCTACACCGAGATTGATGCTTGCAAGGCGGACGACGCCAAGAGCCAGGTCGAGTTGAATCTGCTGTCAGAGGCAATGGCGCGATTTGAGGAGACTTTGCTGGCGGCGCGGAGCCACATGCTGATCGCGGCCATCCGGCGTGCAGGGAGCACTGAACGTCCGCACCGTGAAGCGGATCAAGCTCCCGGCACTCATGAAGGTGGCGCACCGCTACCGGAAAATCGTCCGTTCGATCCTTCGCCCGTCAGCGGCCGCTGCACGGATTATCTCGGGCGGCTCGCCACGCTCGGCCAAGGTGGTCCGCCCTTGGGATGACGGCACCGGCAAGGAAATGGAGCGGGACTCCTAATTGGGGACTGGCTCTTGGCTGCAACCGCTCTTCGTTTTGGAGATGGTCATGACCACTATGTCACTCGCGCCCACGGTCGTTTCACGAACATACTCTGTCGGTCGTGCGCTTCTCGGCTCTCTTTTTTTATTTTCCGGACTCCTGAAGATTGGCAGCTTCGCGGCCTATTCTGCGTGGATTGCCAGCGCTGAACTGCCGAGCCCGGATTTGCTGCTGGTGCTAACCATCGCAGTTGAAATTGGTGGTGGACTGACTTTGATCTCGGGCTGGAGCGCACGCTTGGGCGCGCTGCTTCTTGCACTGTTCCTGGTACCCACCACCATCATCTTCCATGGCTTCTGGCGCGCCGATCCCGCAGACTTCATGAATCAGCTTAACCACATTCTGAAGAATGTCTCAATCCTGGGCGGCATGCTGGTGGTATTCGCCATTGAATCGTCACGTATGCAAGCAAGAGTCCCATAAGATGGCTGCCCGGTACGCACCTGGCGCCCGCCACCTTGCGAGATGAGAATCGCCATGAGCAACGAAGCAGAGAAGAACCGCCTCGACGAAGCGCAGGCGGGCCACGTGTGGTTGCGGTTGACGACCCGGACGCCGGGCGCGGGCATCCACGCCCAGTGGCATTGTCCTGGAAGCGGATTCTGACATTAAAGCGCGGCGCCAGTTTTTTTCATGCGCGCCACGTCTTCCGTGCCGACGCCACCGGAAACATAAAGGATCCCGGCCGATTCGCGGATCTGCGCGGTGCCTGGAGCGGCAATTCCTGCGCATGGCACAGGGCCATGGCGGTCGCCGCCAAGGTCAGTGCCATTGCCTGGTGGAATAGGGTTGAATGCATGTGGCGTTCCTCGTCAGCAAGCCAAAGGGATGGGACGTTCAAGTCTTCAGACGTGATGCTTGCACTCACAACTTCTGTGGACGGAAGGACCAAGTTCGATTGGCTGGCGAGCATCGTTGGGGCGGGGTCGCCATAAGGGCGCTCCGTGTGCAACGACGCCGAAGTCATTTCGATGGCATCTATCAGTGGCAGAATAAGCGGACCGCCGATCGCCCGAACTACATCGACTATGTGTCCTGCGTCTGATGCCCCCGGTTCGTCCACCCCGCCGGATACCGGCAGGGCCAATGACGTGGCGCTGACACGAAGCCAACGGCTCGGGCGAGATGTGATCGCCGGCTGCTCTATTGCCGGTCTGCTTCTGCCGGAAGCCGTTGCATACGCCGGCATCGCCAATCTGCCTGCGCAAGCTGGCTTGGTCGGCCTGCTAGTCGGGCTGGTGATATACGGCATTGTGGGCACGAGCCGCTTCGCGGTGGTGTCGGCCACCTCATCTTCCGCTGCGGTGCTGGCCGCGGCCACGCTGTCGACGAGCGGTGCCGATGCCGCGCTGCGCCTGGCGCTCGCCGCCGGGTTCGTGACGCTGGCCGGTGTCTTCCTGGTGCTGGCGGGCATAGCGCGTTTGGGCGGCATTACCGACTTCATTGCCAAGCCGGTGCTGCGCGGCTTCACATTCGGACTAGCGGTCATTATCATTCTCAGGCAAATTTCGAGCATCGCCGGGATCCACCCGACGCACAGCGACCTGCCACGTTTCACTTACCAGTTCCTGCACGAATCGGCGGGTTGGAACGTCAATGCGCTCGCCGCGTGCCTGGCGGCGCTGGCTTTGTTGTTCGCGCTGGCGCGCTTGCGGCGGGTGCCGGGACCGCTGGTGGTGATCGTGCTGGGCATCACAGCAGCCTATGCCACCGATCTGTCGTACTACGGCATTGCCGAAGTGGGCACGATTGATCTGGCAAATGTCACCATCGGCCTGCCCGACCTGCAGCGCGTACAGTGGTTGCGCGTTGGCGAGCTCGCCTTCGCGCTGGTGCTGATCCTGTATGCGGAATCGTACGGCTCGATCCGCAGCTTTGCGCTCAAGTACGGTGATGTGACCTCACCCAACCGCGACCTGGTCGCACTAGGTCTGGCCAATATTGGCTCCGGTTTGCTACATGGCATGGCAGTCGGGGCGGGCTATTCCGCCACGTCTGCAAATGAAGCAGCCGGAGCACAGTCTCGCCTGGCGGGTTGGTGCGCCGCAGCAGTCATCGCGCTGATTGTTGCCGCGCTGCTGCCGCAGCTTGCACGCACGCCCGAGCCCGTGCTCGCGGCCATCGTGATACATGCCGTGAGCCATACGTTGCGTCTCGATGCATTCAGGCCCTACTGGACATGGCGCCGCGACCGGCTGCTGGTGGTTGCCGCATGTGTCGCCGTGGTCCTGCTTGGCGTGCTCGACGGACTGCTGGTGGCAATCGGGATCAGCCTGATGCTGACACTGCGTAGCTTCTCCGAACCAAGAGTCAGCGAACTGGGGCGCCTTGGCTCTAGCCACGACTACGTTGACATCGCGGCTCACCCTGAAGCCCGGACTCTGTCGGGCGTGCTGATCGTTCGACCGGAAGCGCCGATGTTCTTCGCCAATGCGGAACGCATGCTGGCCAGGGCGCGACACCTGCACGAGGCAGCCGGGCCGGGGCTCCATACGCTTGTTTTCAGCATGGAGGAGACGCCGGACATCGATGGCTCGACGATCGAGGCGCTGCATACTTTTGCGTCCGAGGTGGCCGCCAAAGGCCAGCGCCTGCTGCTGGTGCGGCTTAAGCCACCCGTGCTGGCTGTCCTGACACGCGCGGCCAGCGAAACGCTGCCGCGCGAGTCACTGCATGAACTGAGCGTGGATGAGTGCGTCCGGTCACTGGGCCAGACATGGGAACCTGCTTAGGGTGGCCTGAAGCTGTCATCGGTGGCAAACGCCCAGGACCCCCTCGAAGTCAACGGCAAGCCGCTCGCAGAGGTGTTTTGCGTGACATGCGTCCCCGACAGGGTAGCGCCGCGGGACGCCCTATGCCGTGATGACCCGCGACGTGCTGGACTACGCCTGGAAGATATCCAGATACCGCTTTGAGAGGTAGTCAGAGATCTTTGCACGCGCCTTGGGGGCTTGACCGATCACGCTCAATATCCTCGCGCTTGACCCCGGCCGCAGCGGCATCTGAACGGGAGGGCTTCAATCCGGCCCTGGGGTTCTACCGCCAACCTGTTCCGCTGGCCGGCGATAGTCACCGAAGAACCCGATTTCACTCCCACTCGATCGTCGCCGGCGGTTTCCCCGACACGTCATACACAACCCGGTTCAGGCCACGTACTTCGTTAATGATCCGGTTAGAGCAACGGCCCAGCAGCGCATACGGCAGGTGCGCCCAGTGCGCGGTCATGAAATCGGTGGTCTGCACCGCGCGCAGCGCCACGACGTAGTCGTAGGTACGGCCGTCGCCCATCACGCCCACGGACTTGACCGGCAGGAACACGGCGAAGGCCTGGCTGGTCAGGTCGTACCAGCTCTTGCCGACCTGGTCCGGCTCGCACAGGCCCGCGGCGGCGTCCTGTTCGGTGGCGAGGGTCTTGCGCAGTTCTTCGATGAAGATGGCATCGGCGCGGCGCAGCAGGTCGGCGTAGTCGCGCTTGACTTCGCCAAGGATGCGCACGCCCAGGCCCGGGCCCGGGAACGGGTGGCGGTAGACCATTTCCGGCGGCAGGCCCAGGGCCACGCCGAGCTCGCGCACTTCGTCCTTGAACAGGTCGCGCAGCGGCTCGAGCAGCTTCAGGCCCAGCGTTTCCGGCAGGCCGCCGACGTTGTGGTGGCTCTTGATAGTGGTGGCCTTCTTGGTCTTGGTGCCACCCGACTCCACCACGTCCGGATAGATCGTGCCCTGCGCCAGCCACTTTGCATTGGACAGCTTCCTGGCCTCGGCCTGGAACACTTCCACGAACTCGCGGCCGATGATCTTGCGCTTCTGCTCGGGATCGGTCACGCCGGCCAGGTGGCCGAGGAACTGATCGGAGGCGTCGATATGCACGACCTTGGCGTGCAGGCGGCCGACAAACATTTCCATCACCAGCTTGCCTTCGTCCTGGCGCAGCAGGCCGTGGTCGACGAACACGCAGGTGAGCTGATCGCCAATGGCGCGGTGGATCAGCGCCGCGGCCACCGACGAGTCGACGCCGCCGGACAGGCCCAGGATGACCTCTTCATCGCCGACCTGCTCGCGAATCTTGGCGACGGCTTCCTCGATATGGTCGCGCATGACCCAGTCAGGCTTGCAGCCGGCGATGCCGAGCACGAAGCGCTCCAGCATCTGGCGGCCCTTGGCGGTATGCGTGACCTCGGGGTGGAACTGCACCGCGTAGTAGCCGCGCGCCTCGTCGGCCATGCCGGCGATCGGGCAGCTGGGGGTGGAGGCCATCAGCTTGAAGCCCGGCGGCAGCCCGGCAACCTTGTCGCCGTGGCTCATCCAGACCTTGAGCATGCCATGGCCTTCCGGCGTGCGGAAATCCTCGATGTCCTTGAGCAGGTTGGTGTGGCCATGGGCGCGCACCTCGGCGTAGCCGAATTCGCGGTGGTCGCTCCACTCGACCTTGCCGCCCAGCTGCACGGCCATGGTCTGCATGCCGTAGCAGATGCCCAGCACCGGCACGCCCAGGTCCCACACGGCCTGCGGCGCGCGCAGCTGGTGGTCTTCATAGGTGCTGGCGTGGCTGCCGGACAGGATGATGGCCTTGGGGGCGAACTCACGGACGAAGTCGTCGGAGACGTCGTTCGGGTGGATCTCGCAATAGACGTGCGCCTCGCGGACGCGGCGGGCGATCAGCTGCGTGACCTGCGAGCCGAAATCAAGAATGAGGATTTTGTCGTGCATGATGGGCCGATGGCGTGTCTTCCGGGATGGGCTCGGTCACGACTTCCGTGCCGGGGCCATAGCCCGGCGGCGGCGTGATGACCGGCTCGCGCCGGTATTCTGGGGTATTCGTTGGGCGCGCCGCGGGGGCGACGCCGGGTTCCTTGCGGACTTCCTTCTTGTGTTCCTGTTCCTGCAGCGCACGCTCGGCCTTCAGCTGCCTTTCGCGGTTGCGCACGCGCCTGGAAGCGGGAATCTGCACCAGCGCAAAAAACGCCAGCACCACTGCCATCACCGGCAGCCAGATCTTGCCCGCGCCGACCAGCGGCAGTTCCATGAACACCATCCAGGCAATGATCAGCACTGCGCTGGCCAGGTTCACATAGCCGGCCGTGCGCGCCACTGGCACCGTCAGCTGGCCGTTGAACGTTGCCTGCCACAACAGCGCGGCCAGGCCGACCAGTGCCACGCCCAGCAGCTGCCCGAACAGGGCCGGTTGCGGCTGCGGCAACTGCAGCGCCGCATACAGCGTGGTGAACGGGGACATCAACAGCAGGATGCCCAGCATCAAATCCACCAGGGCATCAAAAAACAGCACGGCTCGCAGCAATACCTTCATTGGCGCTCCTCGTCATGGGCCCGGCCGATGGTGCGGCCGGCGGGTGCGGCCCACGTTCAGGCAACACCGGCTTGGCGAGCGGCCGGCCGGATGGCATTCCGGTCAGGCGAAGGCGCCGCCCGCGGCAATGCGCCCTCGCCCCGACGATCTTGCGGCCGCGCACCGCCGCGAGGCGGAGGGCGCAGCCGCTGCGCGTCAGTCGATATGGTAGTTCGGCGCTTCCTTGGTGATCTGCACGTCGTGCACGTGCGATTCACGCATGCCGGCTGCCGTGATCTGGACGAACTGGGCGCTCTCGTGCCAGTCGGCAATCGACTTGCTGCCGCAATAGCCCATCGAGGCACGCACGCCGCCGGTCAGCTGGTGGATGATCGCCATCACCGAGCCCTTGTACGGCACGCGGCCTTCGATGCCTTCCGGCACCAGCTTGTCGACGTTGGCGGTGTTGTCTTCCTGGAAGTAGCGGTCTGCCGCGCCATCCTTCATCGCACCCACCGAACCCATGCCGCGGTAGCTCTTGAACGAACGGCCCTGGAACAGGAAGGTTTCGCCCGGCGCTTCCTCGGTACCCGAGAACATGCCGCCCATCATCACGGTGTGGGCGCCGGCCGCCAGGGCCTTGGCCACATCGCCGGAGTAGCGCACGCCGCCGTCAGCGATCAGCGGCACGCCGGTGCCCTTGAGGGCCTCGGCCACGTTGGAAACCGCCGTGATCTGGGGCACGCCCACGCCGGCAACGATACGCGTGGTGCAGATCGAGCCCGGGCCGATGCCGACCTTGACGCCGTCGGCGCCATGCTCGACCAGCGCACGCGCGGCATCGCCGGTGGCGATATTGCCGCCAACCACCTGCACCTGCGGGAAGTTCTGCTTGACCCAGCGCACGCGGTCCAGCACGCCCTGGCTATGGCCGTGCGCCGTATCCACCACAATCACATCGACGCCGGCCTTGACCAGCAGTTCGACGCGCTCGTCGTTGTCCGGGCCCACGCCGACCGCGGCGCCTACGCGCAGCTGGCCGCGCTCGTCCTTGCTGGCGAGCGGATTGTCCACTGCCTTCTGGATATCCTTCACCGTGATCAGGCCGCGCAGCTCGAAAGCCTGGTTGACCACCAGCACGCGCTCAAGGCGGTGGCGGTTCATCAGGCGCTTGGCTTCTTCCAGTGTCGCGCCTTCGGCCACGGTCACCAGCTTTTCGCGGGGCGTCATCTTGGCGCGCACCGGGGCGTCGAGCTCTTCCTCGAAGCGCAGGTCGCGGTTGGTGATGATGCCGACCACGGCCTTGCCTTCCAGCACCGGGAAGCCGGAAATGCCATGTTGCTGCGACAGCGCGATCACATCGCGGACCTTCATGTCCGGCGAAATGGTGATCGGATCACGCAGCACGCCCGACTCATAGCGCTTCACGCGCGCGACTTCGCGGGCCTGGTCGGCGGGCTTCAGGTTCTTGTGGACGATGCCGATACCGCCGGCCTGCGCCATGGAAATCGCCAGGCGGGCTTCCGTCACTGTGTCCATCGCCGCGGATACCAGCGGGATGTTCAGTTCAATGGAGCGGGTCAGGCTGGTGCGGAGGGAGACATCCCGGGGAAGGACGGCCGAATAGGCCGGGACGAGCAGCACGTCATCGAATGTGAGTGCTTTCTGGACAAGACGCATAGCAAATCCTCTAGGCGCAAAACCGAATTATACAGGAATGCGCGCTTTGCTGATGCACTGCAATGGGCTTTCCTGGAAGCGGTCTGCTATGCTCGTCGTCCTTTTATTCGGGCGAACGCGAAGCATGGGAATCGGCGTATTGTGCGGGCTGCTGGCAGGCGCCTTCTGGGGCATGGTCTTTATCGCCCCCAAGCTGCTGCCCGTGTTCTCGCCGTGGGAGCTGGCCATCGGCCGCTACCTGGCCTACGGCCTGGTCGCCTTCGTGGCCGCGCTGCCGCTGATGAAGCGCATCGCGCGCAAGCTGACCCGGGCGGACTGCGTGGCGCTGCTGCGCCAGGCCTTCACCGGCAACCTGCTCTACTACGTGCTGCTGGCCTTCGGCGTGCAGCTCGCCGGGGTGGGCCCCACCTCCCTGATCATCGGCATCCTGCCGATCTCGGTCACCATCATGGGCCGGCGCGACCACGGCGCCGTGCCGCTGTCGCGGCTGATGTGGCCGCTGCTGGTGGTGGCCGCCGGCATCGCCTGCATCAATATCGACCTGTTCGGCGGCGGCCAGAGCGCCCACGCGGCGGCAGCCGGCGCGGCAATCCGGCCGGTCTGGCAGAAACTGGCCGGGGTCTGCTGCGCGGCCGGCGCGCTGGTCTGCTGGACGCTCTACGCGGTCGATAACGCACGCTACCTGCAGCGCAACCCGCACTACAGCGGCAATGAATGGTCGGCGCTGTACGGGTTGTCGACCGGCGCGGTGTCGGCGGTGCTGGCCGTGATCGGCTGGGTGCTGGCTGGCGACACGCTGACCGCGGGCGACAGCGGCCGTGACTGGCAGTGGTTCTGGATGGTCAATGCCGCAGTGGCGCTGGGTGCGTCGCTGATTGGCAACAACCTGTGGAACATCGCCAGCCGGCGCCTGCCGCTGACGCTGTCGGGCCAGATGATCGTGTTCGAGACGCTGTTCGCGCTGGCCTACGGCTTTGTCTTCGACCACCGCTGGCCGCGGCCGCTGGAAATCGCCGCCATTGTGTTGCTGATGGTCGGCGTGGCCTGGTCGGTGCGCTTGCACGCCACCGACAAGTCTGCGTAGACTAGCGAACGATGGCGCGGGGGTCACACGCGCCACGAACAACAGCTTTACCAGGGTCAAACCGGCGCTACGCACCTGATACCGGGCGGGCGCCAAGCCATCGCCGCGGCTGTCCTGCCGCGGCATCGCCATGCGCGCAGCCGGCGGCCCAGCACGATTCCAGCCGCACCAGTTACTTCCGAGTCACTTTAAGACGCCTCGCCATGAAACGATCGTCCGCGCTGTGCCTGCTTGCCGCCGCCACTCTCGCCGTTCCCGTCCAGGCCCTTGCCTATTGGCAATGGCGCGACGCCAACGGCCGCATGGTCTACAGCGACGTGCCGCCGTCAGCGGCGGCAGCCAGGGTGCTGCGTGCCCCGGGCCGCTTTGCCGGCGAGCTCCAGCCGGTGGAGGCCGCCAATGCCGGGGCGCCCGCCCCTGC
Source organism: Cupriavidus sp. FW305-3-2-15-C-LB2 (assembly GCF_058787575.1). Taxonomy (NCBI): domain Bacteria; kingdom Pseudomonadati; phylum Pseudomonadota; class Betaproteobacteria; order Burkholderiales; family Burkholderiaceae; genus Cupriavidus; species Cupriavidus sp. FW305-3-2-15-C-LB2. Next base: position 54,500 of record NZ_JBYSZW010000019.1, on the reverse strand, counting down.
TGCCCCGGCTCCGGCCAAGGCCTCGGCCAAGCCCGCCGCGGCCCCGGCGCCGACCCCCGAAGAAGCCTTCCAGAAGCGCCGCGAGGCCAGCCTGAAAGCCGCCACCGAAGAGGCCCGCAAGGAAAGCGAGGCGGCCGAGCGCGAGGCCCGCTGCGCGCAGCTGCGCAACTACGCCAACGGCCTGCAGCAAGGCATGCGCGCCGCGGTGGCGGGTCCGGACGGTTCGCTGCAACACCTGAACAGCGACCAACGCCAGGCCGAGGTGCTCAAGACCAACGCCAGCCTCGAGAAGAACTGCAGCTGAAACCAAAGAAAAACGGGGCGCATCGGCCCCGTTTGCATGCCTGGCAGGCTCGGCTCAGCCGCTGCCGCGCAACCACTTCTGGCCTTCGCGCGTGCCGCCCGCGCGCTGCTTCTGCACCCGCTTGCGGCGCGCCTGCTTGGGATCGGCGGTCAAGGGCCGGTAAACCTCCACGCGGTCGCCTTCGCGCACCACCGTCTCCGGCGTCTTGAGCTTGCCGAAGATGCCCACCCGCATGGTCGACGGGTCCACCTCCGGACAGGCCTGCTGCAGCCCGGAGCCGACTATGGCCGCGGCAATCGTGGTGCCGGCTGGCACGTCGATCTCCTTCAGGAAGACGCTATCGGGCCGCGCATAGCAGACCGCGATATGCACCGTCCCCGCGCCGGCGTCAGTTGGCGACATAGACCACCTCGGCCCGCTTGACGAAGGCGTCGACAAAGGTATTGGCAATCATGCTGAAGACCGGGCCGATGATTTTTTCCAGCAGCAGGCTGGAAAACTCATAGTGCAGGTGGAATTCGATCTTGCAGGCGTCTTCGCGCAGGGGCGTAAAGCGCCATGCGCCGTTGAAGGTCTTGAACGGCCCGTCGGCAAAGGTCATGTCGATACGGGTGGGGCGTTCCTGCGTATTGCGGGTGTGGAAGAACTGCTGGATCCCCTTGAAGTGGATATGGATCTTGGCGTCGAGCATGGTATCGGTCTGCTCGAACACCTCCACGCCACCGCACCATGGAAGGAACTTGGGATAGTCCTCCACGCGCGTGACCAGGTCGTACATCTGCGCGGCCGAGTAGCCGAGCAGTACGGATTTATGGACGTCTGCCATGTATGGGAAAATCTGGCTTGCGGCCATGCCGCACGCTGTGCGCGGCAGGCATGCGCCTGTGCCGGGGCTGGTTTGCTAGAATTCGGATTTTAGCCGACACGCGCGCCCCGCGGCATCCTGCCATGTGGCGCCGCAGCGAAACGGCTGAATTCCACCCTACCGCACCCCACCCGCACGCATGACCATTGCAGATAACAAAAAGGCCTTCTTCGATTACTTCATCGAGGAGCGCTATGAGGCCGGGATCGTGCTGGAAGGCTGGGAGGTCAAGGCAATCCGCGCCGGGCGGGTGCAGATCAAGGAGGGCTACGTGGTGGTGCGCGATGCCGAGATGTTCCTGATCGGCGCCCATATCAGTCCGCTGCAAAGCGCCTCCACCCACGTCAATCCCGACCCGGTGCGCACCCGCAAGCTGCTGCTCAAGGCCGACGAGATCAAGAAGCTGATCGGCAAGGTCGAGCAGCGCGGCTACACGCTGGTCCCGCTGAACCTGCACTACACGCGCGGCCGCGTCAAATGCGAGATCGGCCTGGCCAAGGGCAAGAAGCAGTTCGACAAGCGCGAGACCGAGAAACAGCGCGACTGGCAGCGCGAGAAGGCCCGCATCATGAAGGGCGACGCCAAGGACTGAGCCCCGGCGCCGCGCTGCCGCGGCGTGTCCGTCAGCCCCTTCAGGCAGCCTTCTGCTGCCCCTTCACGATCTGCAGGGCGGCCGCGATCATGCTGCTCATGTCGCCCATATTGCCCGGCACGATCAGCGTATTGCCCTGCTTGGCCAGGTTGCCGAACGCGGCCACGTATTCCTCGGCCACCTTCAGGTTGACCGCATCCATGCCACCTTCGGTGCGGATCGCATTGCCGATCTTCTGGATCGCCTGCGCGTTGGCCTCGGCCACCGCCAGGATCGCGCTCGCCTCGCCCTGGGCCGTGTTGATGGCGGCCTGCCGCTCGCCCTCTGACTTCTGGATCGCCGCCTCGCGCGCGCCCGTGGCCAGGTTGATCTGCTCCTGGCGCTTGCCCTCCGACGCCGCGATCAGCGCGCGCTTTTCACGTTCGGCGGTAATCTGCGCCTGCATCGCGTGCAGGATCTCCTTGGGCGGGGTCAGGTCCTTGATCTCGTAGCGCAGCACCTTGACGCCCCAGTTGGATGCGGCCTCGTCCAGCGCGTTGACCACGCTGTGGTTGATGAACTCGCGCTCCTCGAAGGTCTTGTCGAGCTCCAGCTTGCCGATCACCGAGCGCAGCGTGGTCTGCGACAGCTGCGTGATCGCCACCACGAAGTTGCTCGATCCATACGATGCCTTCATCGGGTCCGTGACCTGGAAGTACAGCACGCCATCGACCTGCAGCTGGGTGTTGTCCTTGGTGATGCAGACCTGGCTGGGCACGTCCAGCGGGATTTCCTTGAGCACGTGCTTGTAGGCGACGCGGTCGACGAACGGCACCACGATCGACAGCCCCGGCGTCAGCGTCGCGTGATAGCGGCCCAGGCGCTCGAGCACCCAGGCATGCTGCTGCGGCACGATCTTGATGCCCTTGGCAATCAGCACGATAACGGCAATGAGGATGATCAGCGGCAACAAACCAAGCTGAAATGCGAGCATGTAACGACCCTCCAGACAGAAGACAGCAGTACGGAGCCGCCAGGCGGCGGCAGACGGATCGCAGCGCGACAATTGCCGCGCTGCGCAATAAGACAGGGTTTCAGCGGGGAGACACGACCAGGGTGCTGCCGCGCACCGCGACGATGCGGTGGCGTCCTGGTGCGGCGGCACAGTTGGGCGCCAGCTCCACGGTCCAGTCGGCGCCGCGGTACGGCACGCGGGCGCGCCCGTTGGCGTCCCAGCCGGGCACGTCCAGCTCCTGGCCAATATCGATATTGACGTTGGGATCGGCGGCGGCGTTGCCGCGCCGCAGCTTGCCAAAGCGGGTGCGGCGCAGGCCGGCGATCAGCACCGCAGCGACCAGCGCCGCCACCAGCGTCTGCGCGGCCGGCGACAATCCCAGCAAGGCCCCCACGCCGCCGGCGGCCAGCCCCACCGCCACCATCAGCAGGTAGAAGGTGCCGGTGTTCATCTCGATGATCACCAGCGCGACCGCTGCCACGAACCAGATGTAGTACGCCATCCAAGCTCCCGTTCGTCCAGATACATCCCGAAAAGTAAAAACCCCGCAGCGCCTTTCAGCGTCTGCGGGGCAGTAGCAACACCTGACGCAGGGCCGGTGCCTGCCGGCTGCCAGAAGGCGCCGGCAATGTCGTTATTGTGACGTCAAATGCTTCAGGAAGCCAGCTTTTGCCAGGTCTCGACCACCGAGTCCGGGTTCAGCGAGATCGACTTGATGCCTTCCTTGGCCAGCCATTCGGCAAAGTCCGGATGGTCCGAAGGGCCCTGGCCGCAGATGCCGACGTACTTGTCCAGGCGGAGGCAGGCCTCGATGGCGCGCGACAGCATGAACCGCACTGCCGGATCGCGTTCGTCGAAGTCCTTGGCCAGCAGCTCCATGCCGGAGTCGCGGTCCAGGCCCAGCGTGAGCTGGGTCAGGTCGTTCGAGCCGATCGAGAAGCCGTCGAAGTACTGCAGGAACTCTTCGGCCAGGATCGCATTCGACGGCACTTCGCACATCATGATGACGCGCAGGCCGTTCTCACCCCGCTTCAGGCCGTGCTTGGCCAGCAGCTCGATGACCTTCTCGGCCTGGCCCAGCGTACGCACGAACGGCACCATGATCTCGACGTTGGTCAGGCCCATTTCGTCGCGCACGCGCTTCATGGCCTTGCATTCCATCTCGAACGCTTCGGCAAAGTCGTCGGCGATGTAGCGCGAGGCGCCGCGGAAGCCCAGCATCGGGTTTTCCTCGTCCGGCTCGTAGCGCGAACCGCCGATCAGCTTCTTGTACTCGTTGGACTTGAAGTCCGACAGGCGCACGATCACGGGCTTCGGGTAGAAGGCCGCGCCGATGGTGGCGATGCCCTCGGCCAGCTTGTCGACGTAGAACGCGCGCGGGCTGGCATGGCCGCGGGCCACGCTTTCCACGGCCTTCTTCAGGTCGGCATCGACTTGCGGGTAGTCGAGGATGGCCTTCGGGTGGACGCCGATGTTGTTGTTGATGATGAATTCCAGGCGGGCCAGGCCGACGCCGCAGTTCGGGATCTGCGCGAAGTCGAATGCCAGCTGCGGGTTGCCCACGTTCATCATCAGCTTGACATCGATTTCCGGCATGTCGCCACGCTGGACTTCGGTCACTTCGGTTTCCAGCAGGCCGTCGTAGATGCGGCCTTCGTCGCCTTCGGCGCACGATACCGTCACCAGCGTGCCGTCCTTGAGGATGTCGGTGGCATCGCCGCAGCCGACCACGGCCGGCACGCCCAGTTCACGCGCGATGATGGCCGCGTGGCAGGTACGGCCGCCACGGTTGGTGACGATGGCCGAGGCGCGCTTCATCACCGGCTCCCAGTTCGGGTCGGTCATGTCAGCCACCAGCACGTCGCCGGGCTGCACGCGTTCCATCTCGGACGGGTCGTTGATCACGCGCACCGGGCCGGTGCCGATCTTCTGGCCGATGGCGCGGCCGCTGGTCAGCACGGGAGCGGTGCCCTTGAGCTTGAAGCGCAGCTCGGCCTTGCCGGCGGACTGGCTCTTCACCGTTTCCGGGCGGGCCTGCAGGATGTAGATCTTGCCATCCTTGCCGTCCTTGCCCCACTCGATGTCCATCGGGCGGCCATAGTGCTTCTCGATGATCATCGCGTAGCGGGACAGCTCGGTCACGTCCTCGTCGCTGATCGAGTAGCGGTTGCGCAGTTCGCCCGGCACGTCGACGGTCTTCACGCGGCCGGCTTCGCCCGGCTTGGTGAATTCCATCTTGATCAGCTTGGAGCCGATCGAGCGGCGGATGATCGGGTACTTGCCGGCCTGCAGCGTCGGCTTGAAGACGTAGAACTCGTCCGGGTTGACCGCGCCCTGCACCACCGTTTCGCCCAGGCCGTAGCTGGAGGTGATGAAGACCACGTCGGGGAAGCCGGATTCGGTGTCGATGGTGAACATCACGCCCGAAGCGGCCAGGTCCGAACGGACCATGCGCTGGATACCGGCGGACAGTGCCACCACGTCATGGGCAAAGCCCTTGTGCACGCGGTAGGAAATGGCGCGGTCGTTGTACAGCGACGCAAACACGTGCTTGATCTTGTCGAGCACGTCGTCGATGCCGCTGACGTTCAGGTAGGACTCCTGCTGGCCGGCGAACGAGGCGTCGGGCAGGTCTTCGGCGGTGGCCGACGAACGCACGGCGAACGAGGCCTCGGCGCCTTCGCGCTCGGCCACGCGGGCGTAGGATTCACGGATTTCCTGTTCCAGGCGCGGCTGGAACGGCGCGGAGGCGACCCACTCGCGGATCTCGGCACCGGCCTCGGCCAGCGCCTTGACGTCGTCGACGTTCAGGGTCTTCAGGCGCTGGGAAATGCGCTCGGTCAGGTTGTTGTGGGCAAGGAAGTCGCGGAAGGCGAGCGCGGTGGTGGCAAAGCCGCCGGGAACCCGGACGCCGGCCTCCGCCAGCTGGGAGATCATCTCGCCCAGCGACGAATTCTTACCGCCGACGATTTCCACGTCAGCCATGCGCAACTGCTCGAACGGCAACACGTAGGCGCCGTTATCTGCCTGGTTAGTCATGAGAGCCTCAAAACAAAGTAGAAAACTTGTCGCGCATGTCCGGTATGTTCTTGGAGTTCTGTTCCCGGACTGATCGCTTGGCTAAGCAACCCCGAACTGGCGCTGCGGACCTGGCGCTACGGCTCTCATCGCGTAGCGCAGATTGTCGACAATTCCGGGCCCGGATTGTTCCATGGACAGGCACCCTGCGGAATTGCTTAGCGAAAAGATCGCCGCTATTCTACCGTGCTGCGCCGCACTTTTCTGCGGAAGATTGAATCTATTTATTTATTGCGCCATCCCCATGTCCCTGCCAGAAGCGCCCGGAACGGCGACGCCCGGGTCCCAGCCTGGAACGCAGCCTGAATCCCCCTCCGCTCCCGCGCCCCAGGCCAGCGAGCGCCCTGCGGTCCGCACCGTGTTCATCGTCTCGGATGGCACCGGCATCACGGCGGAGACGTTCAGCCACTCCATCCTGGCCCAGTTCGAGATGCGCTTCCGCAAGGTGCGCATGCCCTTCGTCGATACCCCGGAAAAGGCACATATCGCCGTCGGCAAGATCAATGAGGCATTCCACAACGAAGGCGTGCCGCCCATCGTCTTCACCACCCTGGTCAACCAGGAAGCGAACAAGGCACTGCGCCGCGCCAAGGCGATGATCCTGGACATGTTCCAGACCTTCATCGAGCCGCTTGAGAAAGAACTGGGGCTGAAGTCGACTCACGCCATCGGCCGCTTCCACCAGAACGCTGACACAGAGGCTTACAAAAACCGGATCGAGGCGATCAACTTCTCGCTGGCGCATGATGACGGCCAGTCACACAAGAACCTGGAAGAAGCCGATGTGATCCTGGTGGGCGTATCGCGCAGCGGCAAGACCCCGACCAGCCTCTACCTGGCCATGCAATACGGGCTGAAGGCGGCCAATTACCCGCTGATCCCCGACGATTTCGAGCGCGGCCGGCTGCCGTCGGCGTTGTATGCGTTCAAGCCGAAGATCTTCGGCCTGTCGATCGATCCGCAGCGCCTGACCGAGATCCGCAACGAGCGCCGCCCCGGCAGCAAGTATGCGGCGCTGGAAAACTGCCGCTACGAGGTCAACGAGGCCGAGGCGATGATGCGGCGCGAAGGGATCAAATGGCTCTCTTCCACGCACAAATCGATTGAAGAGATCGCGACCACGATCCTGCAGGAGATCAAGGTCGATCGCGACAACTACTAAGAAAAAAGCGGCCGTTCAGGCCGCTTTTTTTCTTGCGCTGCCGGCGCAGCCTCAGGCGGCGCGCCGCTGGCGCACTGCCTCGAACAGGCAGATGGCGGTCGCCGCCGCGACATTCAGTGATTCCAGCCCGCCCGGTTGCGGGATGCCCACCTTGCGCGTGACATGCGCCATCCAGCCGTCGCTGACCCCTGCCCCCTCGTTGCCAACCACCCAGGCCACCGGCCCGCGCAGATCGGTATCGAATACCGCGGCATCGGCGTGCGACGAAGTCGCCAGCAGCGGCACCGCGAGGCGCGGCGCCAGCGACTCAAGCGTGCAGTGCTCGACGATATTCAGGTGAAAGTTGGCACCCATGCCGGCACGCAGCGTCTTGACCGACCAGGCAAAGGCACAGCCGGTGGCAAGGAAGGCATGCTGGATGCCGGCGGCGGCGGCGCTGCGCAGGATTGAGCCAACATTGCCGGCATCCTGCACCCCGTCCAGGATGATGCAGTCTTGTTCGATTCGCGCCGGCAGGTGGCCGACCGGCGTCTCGATCACCAGCATCAGGTCGATGCCATTGACCACGCCACTGATCTGCGTGAACAGTGCATCGGCCAGCACCACCACGCGCTCGGCCTCGATCAGCGCCAGCACCGGCGCCACCTCGGCATGGTCGTAGTGCCGTTCCGACACCACGCAGGTGACGGGCTGGCCGCGCGCGGCCACATAGGCCTGCGCCAGGTGGACGCCGTCGAGCAGCGACTGCCCTGCCTTGCGGCGCTGGTGCGTGGAAGTGGCCAGGGCCTTCAGATGCTTGAACAGCGCGTTGTCGCGCGAGGTGACGTGCTTCACGATGCGGAGATGGTCTGGGTGCCCTTCACTGCGCGGCCGTGACGGATACCGTCGCGACAGGCTCGATGACTTCCGCGGTGGCGGGCATGGCGGTGGACATGGGCAGCCGGGCCAGCGCCTCGCGCACCGGCGCAAACGAACGGCGGTGGTGCGGCGTGGCGCCGAACTCAGCCAGCGCAGCCAGATGCTGCGGCGTGCCATAGCCGACGTGCGAATCGAAGCCGTACTGCGGATAGCGCTCATGCAGCACTCTCAGCTCGCGGTCGCGCGCCACCTTGGCCAGGATCGACGCGGCCGAGATCGCCTTGACCAGCGCATCGCCCTGGACAATGGCTTCCACCGGGAACGGCACCTGCGGGCAACGATTGCCATCGACCTGCACCAGATCCGGCACGATGCCGCTGGCGGCCAGCCCCTGCACGGCACGCTGCATTGCCAGCATGCTCGCGTGCAGGATGTTGAGCGTATCGATCTCCTCGACCGTGGCAAAGGCGATATGCCAGCCCAGCGCGCGTTCGCAGATCTTTTCGTAGAGCTGCTCGCGCTTGGCGGCAGTCAGGATCTTGGAGTCGGCCAACCCGCGAATCGGACGCTTCGGGTCCAGTATCACCGCGGCGGCATAGACCGGCCCGGCCAGCGGGCCGCGGCCCGCTTCGTCAACGCCGCACAGGCGCTGCACGGCGGCAGCGGCCGGGGCGAGATCGAGGCCCATCTGGGGAGAAGCGGCATTGCGGCGCGCCATCAGACGGTCCCCCGGCTGTGCATCAGATCCACCACTACATCGGCGGCCAGTTGCGCGGTATTGCACTTCAGCGTCTCGTGCATGCGGGTGAAATGCTCGTAGAGGAAGGCGGTGTTGCCCTCGTCGTTGAGCTGCAGCAGCGTTTCGCGGGCCAGCGCCTCGGGCGTGGCATCGTCCTGCAGCAGTTCCGGCACGACGAAGCGCCCTGAAAGGATATTAGGCAATCCCACGTACGGGAGGTAACCCTGCCGCTTCATGATCTGCGCGGTCAGCCAGGGCACCTTGTACGAGATCACCATGGGCTTCTTGTACAGCGCCGCTTCCAGCGTGGCGGTGCCGCTGGCCAGCAGCACCACGTCGGCCGCCTCCATCGCCTGGTGCGACTTGCCGTCGACGATGGTCAGGCGCAGTTCTGGATACTGCGCGTGCAGTTCCTCGACGATGCCGCGCAGCTGCGCGCTCGCCACCGGCAGCACGAACGCCAGGTTCGGGTCCATGCGCTGCATGCGAGCCATGGCGGCAAAGAAGGTGGCGCCGAGGTTGCGCACTTCGGACTGGCGGCTGCCCGGCAGCACGGCGACGATGCGGTGCCCGGCCGGCAGGCCGAGTTCGGCGCGCGCGCCGGCGACGTCGGGCACCATCGGGATCACGTCAGCCAGCGGATGGCCCACGTAGGTGGCCGGGATTCCGGCCTTGGCGTAGATCTCCGGCTCGAACGGGAACAGGCACAGGATGTGGTCCACCGCGCGCGCGATGGTGCGGATGCGCCCGCCGCGCCAGGCCCAGATCGACGGGCTGACAAAATGCACCACCGGGATGCCGGCACGGCGCAGCGGCACTTCCAGGCCGAAATTGAAGTCCGGGGCGTCAACCCCGATAAAGCATTGCGGCGGATTGGCCAGCAGCCAGTCGCGCACCGCGCGCCGCGTGGCCAGGATCTCGCGCAGCGAGCCCAGGACCTCGACATAGCCGTTGACCGACAGTGTTTCCATCGGCCAGCGCGAGGTGAAGCCCTGCGCCATCATGCGCTTGCCGCCGATGCCGGCGTACTCGACCGTATCGCCCAGGCGGGACTGCAGCCCGCCCATCATCAACGATGCCAGCAGGTCGCCCGAGGCCTCGCCGGCCACCATGGCGATGGTGCCGCGCTTGCCCGCGGCGCTACCGTTGCCTGTGGACAAGCCACCCCGAATTGCGGCGTCGACCATTGCGGTCCGGTCTCAGCGTACGATGCCGCGCTGGGTGGCGGCAAGGAAGTCGACGAACGCGCGCAGCGGCGCCGCAGTGCCGGCATCGGATTGGCCCAGCAAGGCGGTGATCTCATTGCGCGCCTCATCGAAGCTGAGGTCGGACTTGTAAAGCAGCTTGTAGGCCTGGCGCAGCGCGGCGATCTGGCCCGCGTCGAAGCCGCGGCGGCGCAGCCCCTCGACGTTGACGCCGTGCGGCGTAGCCTTGTTGCCGCTCTTGTCGCTCGCGGCGATCACGAACGGCGGCACGTCCTGCACCAGCGCCGAGGCGCCGCCCAGCATCGCATGGGCGCCGATGCGCACGAACTGGTGCACGCCGCTCATGCCGCCCAGGATCGCCCAGTCGCCCACTTCAACGTGGCCGGCGATCTGCGCATTGCTGGAAAACACGGTGTGGTTGCCGACCGTGCAGTCATGCGCGATATGCACGTAGGCCATGATCCAGTTGTCGTTGCCGAGGCTGGTCAGGCCGCGGTCCTGCACCGTGCCGGTGTGGATCGTGGTGAATTCGCGGATGGTGTTGCGGTCGCCGATCTCGAGCCGGGTCGGCTCGTTGCGGTACTTCATGTCCTGCGGCACGCCGCCGACCGATGCATAAGGACCGATCGTGTTGCCCTCGCCGATCGTGGTGTAACCCTCGACCGTCGTATGCGAGCCGACCCGGGTGCCGCTACCGATCCGCACGTTGGGGCCGACGATGGAGAACGGGCCGACGGTCACGTCGGATGCCAGCTCTGCTTTCGGGTCGACCAGCGCGGTGGGGTGGATTTGCGTCATACGTCCTGTCCTGTGGTGTGTCTGGTGAAGGATGGGCCAATGCGCGCGGCAAAGGTTCCCGTCCGGGCCGCTTGCCCCCGCTGCACGGGGGCACGGCAGTCAGCCGGCGGCGCTGCCGCCGGCCGCGCGCGGCCTCACTCGGCCTGCTTCACGGTGCACATCAGCTCCGCCTCGCAGGCCACCTTGTCGTCCACCGTGGCGAACGCCTTGAACTTCCAGATGCCGCGGATATAGCGTTCGACTGTCACGTTCATGTGCAGCTGGTCGCCCGGGTACACCACCTGCTTGAAGCGGGCCCCGTCGATGCCGACAAAGTAGTACAGCGCGCCTTCCTTGCGCTCCATGTCGGCGCCGAAGGTCAGCAGGCCGGCCGACTGCGCCAGCGCTTCCAGGATCATCACGCCCGGCATCACCGGCTGTTCCGGGAAATGGCCCTGGAAGTACGGTTCGTTGATGGTGACATTCTTCAGCGTCTTGATCCGCTTCTGCGCCTCGAACTCCAGCACACGGTCCACCAGCAGGAACGGGTACCGGTGCGGCAGCAGTTTGAGGATCTTGCGGATATCGATTTCGGCCGCGCTCATGATGATTTCTCTTTAGTCTTGTGAGGGTTGGGACCCGGCGGCCTGGCCGCGCAGGCGGCGTTCCAGCGCCACCACCCGTTCGCGCAGCCTGGTCAGGCCGCGCACGATGGCTGCATTGCGCTCCCACTCGCCGTGCGGCAGGAACGGGAAGACGCTGGTGAAATGCCCCCCGGGCTTGGTAATGGATTTGGTAATTGAGGTGCCGCCCGACACCGTGGTGCGGTCGGCAATATTCAGGTGGCCGGAAAAATTGGCCGCTCCGCCGATCACGCAGAAGCGCCCGATGCGCGTGCTGCCTGATACCGCGGCGCAGCCTGCGATCACCGTATGGGCGCCGACACGCACGTTATGCGCGATCTGGACCTGGTTGTCGATCTTGCAGCCGTCCTCGATCACGGTGTCGGCCATGGCGCCGCGGTCGATTGCCGTATTGGCGCCGACCTCCACGTCATTGCCCAGCACCGCGCGTCCCGTTTGCGGGATCTTTACGTATTCCACGCCGGTTGCGCCGATGTCCGGCGCAAAGCCAAAGCCGTCCGCGCCGATCACCACGCCGCTGTGCAGGATGGCGCGGGCGCCGACCACGCAATCGTGGTAGACCGAAACGTTGGCATAGAGCAGCGAATCGTCGCCGATCTCTGCCTGCGCGCCGACATAGCCGTTGGCCAGGATGCGCACCCGCTCGCCCAGGCGCGCACCGCGCTCGATGACCACGTTGGGGCCGATGTAGCACGAAGCCGGCACCACCGCGTCAGGCGCCACGGTCGCGCGCGGATCGATGCCGGTGCGGGTATCGGTGTTGGCGGCGCGGTCAAAACGCTGCGCCACGCGCGCAAAGCATACGTAGGGATTGCGCGCCACCAGCCAGTTGCGGCCGTCGGCCCTGCCCTCGGCGCGAACGCGCTCGAGGTCGGCTGCCGAGACAATCACGGCGCCGGCCTGCGAATCCAGCGCCTGCTGCAGGTAGAGCGGATTGGACAGGAACGAGAGCTCGCCCGGTCCGGCCTGGTCCAGGGGAGCCAGGCCGACGATCGCCAGGTCGGGGTCACCCACAACCTGCGCGCCGTTCTCGGTGGCGAGCTGACCCAGTGTGGGTGTCTGCATGGCGGTACTTCCTAAAAAAACGAAAGACGAAGGAACGTGAGGACCGGTGCGGCTTAGCGGGCGCCGGCGTTCAGCGCCTTCATCACGTCGTCGGTGATGTCGATGCGCGGGTTCACGTATACCGCTTCCTGCACGATCAGGTCGTACTTGCGCTGCTCGGCCAGCTGGCGGATCACGCGGTTGGCGCGCTCCAGCACCTGTGCCAGTTCTTCATTGCGGCGCTGGTTCAGGTCCTCGCGGAACTCGCGCTGCTTGCGCTGGAACTCGCGGTCAAGGTCGGCCACTTCGCGCTGGCGGCGCTGGCGGTCGGAGTCGGCCAGCACGGCCGTGTCCTTGTCGAGCTTGTCGGCCATGCCCTTGATCTTCTGGGCCATGTCCTGCAGCTCGCGGTCGCGCTTGGAGAACTCCTGCTCCAGCTTGACCTGGGCAGCCTTGGCCGGCTGCGAGTCGCGCAGGATGCGTTCGGAGTTCACGGCGGCAATGCGCGCCTCCTGGGCCGTGGCCGGCACCGCGGCGCAGATGGCAGCGGTGGCGAGCGCGGCGGCGCCCAGGGATTTGACCAGTTTGGATGTTGTAATCATTTGAAACAGATCCTTTATCAGAATCAGAATGCCGTGCCGATCTGGAACTGGAAGCGCTGGACCTTGTCATTGGTGTCGCGATTGAGCGGGAAGCCCATGCTGATCTTCAGCGGGCCAATCGGCGACAACCACGACATGCCAAAGCCAGTCGAGTACTTCAGCTCGCTGAAGCTCAGCGGCTGACCTTCCTGGTAGACATTACCGAAGTCAAAGAACGTGAACAGGCGCAGCGTGCGGTCCACGCCCGAGCCCGGCAGCGGGAAGATGAACTCGACGTTGCCGATCATCTTCGAGGCACCGCCCACCGGGTTGCCATTCTGGTCCTTCGGGCCCAGCGTGCTGGTCTGGTAGCCACGCACCGAGCCGATACCACCGGCGTAGAAGTACTTGAACACCGGGAACGGCGTGTTGCCATAGCCGTGGCCGTACGCGACTTCGCCGTTCAGTGCCAGCGTGAAGGACTTCGAGATCGGATAGAAGTACTGCTGCTGCACGCTGGCGCGGTAGTACTGCGTATCGCCGCCCGGCAGCCCGACTTCCAGGTTGGCCTGGGTGTACGGGCCCTTGGTCGGCACCAGCGCGCTGTCGCGGCGGTCACGTGCCCAGCCGATGGTGAACGGGAAGTTGTTGATGCCGTCGCCGGAACTCTTGCCGATCTTGTTCAGCCAGTCGGTGTACTGGCTCGGCGTGTTGACCGAGGTATACACCTGGGTCCGTTCATAGCCGATGCCGAAGAACACCGTATCGACTTCCGAGAACGGCACGCCGAACTTGAAGCCACCACCGGCGGACACGATCTTGTAGTCCTGGTCGCCGGTGTAGTACAGCGGGCGCGAAGTACGGTAGTAAATGTCGGTCGAGCGGCTGATGCCGTCCACCGTGAAATACGGGTCGTACTGCGTCAGCGCGATGGTACGGAACGACTTGGCCGTATTCACGTCCAGGCCCAGGCTGGTGCCGGAGCCAAACACGTTGTCCTGGCGCAGGCCGGCCTGCAGCACCAGCTTGTCGGTGGACGAGAAGCCCACGCCCAGGCTGATCTGGCCGGTCGGCTTTTCAGTCACGTTGACGTTCACATCGACCTGGTCGGGCGCGCCCGGCACGTCCTCGGTGGTGATGTTGGTGTCGGTGAAGTAGCCGGTACGGTTGATACGGGCTTGCGACTGCGTGAGCTTCTCGCTGTCGAACCACGAGCTTTCCATCTGGCGCATCTCGCGGCGCACCACTTCGTCGCGGGTCTTGCTGTTGCCCACCACGTTGACGCGGCGCACGTAGACGCGGCGGCCCGGGTCGACCATCAGGGTCAGCGCGACTTCACGCTTTTCCTTGTCGATCTGCGGCTGCGGGTTGATGGTGGTGAACGCGTAGCCGTAGGTGCCCAGCAGGTCGGTGATGGCCTTGGTGCTCTGCGTCAGCTTCTCGGACGAGAAAATATCGCCCTTCTTCAGCTGCAGCAGTTTTTCCATTTCCTCCTGCTTGCCGAGCAGCTCGCCCGCCAGGCGCACGTCGGACACCTTGTACTGGTCGCCTTCCTTGATGTTCAGCGTCAGGAAGATGTCCTTCTTGTCCGGCGTGATCGACACCTGGGTCGACTCGATCGCGAACTCCAGGTAGCCGCGGTTCAGGTAGAACGAGCGCAGCGCTTCCAGGTCGGCGGTCAGCTTCTGCTTGGAATACAGGTCGTTCTTGGTGTACCAGGACAGCCAGTTCGGCGTGGACAGCTGCATCTCGTCGCGCAGCGTGCCTTCCTTGAAAGCCTTGTTGCCGACGATATTGATCTGGCGGATCTTGGCGACCGGGCCTTCATCCACGTTGAACACGACCGAGACGCGGTTGCGGTCCACCGGCGTGATCGTGGTCTGCACGTCGGCGGCATAGTAGCCGCGCGCGACGTACTGGCGCTTGAGCTCCTGCTCGGCCTTGTCGATCAGTGCCTTGTCGTAGTAACGGGCTTCGGCCACGCCAACGGCACGCAGCGAACGGCGCAGCGTGTCCTTGTCGAATTCCTTGATGCCGACGAATTCGAGCTGCGAGATCGCCGGCCGCTCTTCGACCTGGACCACCAGCACGCCTTCCTCGGCGCGGATCTGCACGTCCTTGAAGAAGCCGGTATTGTAGAGGGCACGGATGGCGTCGGCGCCCTTGTCATCGGTGAAGGTCTCACCGACGCGCACTGGCAGGTAGCCAAACACGGTACCCGGCTCGACGCGTTGCAGGCCCTCAACGCGGATGTCCCTGACGACGAACGGATCGGCAGCCCAGCCCGCCGGGCTCCAGGCTGCAATAACGGCACTCGCCAGCAAGCCCAGCGAAATGCGCTTATGTCTGATCAATGTTGATCCCCTCTTTGATTCCATCCAGGATTGCGCTCCGATGCCTTCGGACTGCGCCTGGCAAATGGCGTCCCTGGCGACGGTGCCCGACGACACCACCGCCCCCTTGCCGACACACGTTTCTAGCCGTTCGCCAGAAACATTCGGCTGACGTCATTGAACAAAGCGAGCGAAGTCAGGAGCAAGATGCAGGCGATGCCAACCTTCTGCAGCATTGCCTGCCAGTGGTCTGGGACGGGCCGGCCAGTCAAAAATTCCACGCAATAATACAGCAAATGCCCCCCATCCAGAACCGGAATGGGTAACAAATTGAGTACGCCAAGGCTTACGCTGACCAGTGCCAGGAAGCTGACAAAGGCCTGCAGGCCAAGGTTTGCGGCACGCCCCGCGTAGTCCGCCACGGTCAGCGGACCGCTCAGGTTCTGCAGCGAAGCCTGCCCCACCAGCATCTTGCCCAGCAGCTTGAGCGAGAGCGCGCTGGTGTCCCAGACCTGGCCGGCCGCGCGCGCCAGCGCCTGGTCCGGCCGGTAGCGCACGGTTTCCATCTGCACCGCCTGGCTGAGCGCCGCGCCGAGCTTGCCCGCCGGCGCCGCAGTGGCGCCACTCGCGTCCTTGGCGCCATCGCGCGCCACGGCGGTGTCTAGCGTCACCGGCACGTCCAGGCGCTTGCCGTCGCGCTCGATGCCCAGTGTCACGGTCTGGCCGGGCTGGCTGCGCACCGCCTTGATCAGCGCGCTGGCCTGCGTGAGCGGGCTGCCCTGCCAGGCAACGATGCGGTCGTCCTTTTTCAGTCCGGCGCGCTCGGCGGCCGAGTCCGGCAGCACCTCGGTAATCGTCACCGGCCCGCCCTTCAGGTTCAGGCCCAGCGTGGCCAGCGGATCCTGCTCGGGATTGCCGCCGGTATTGGGCAGGCGCGGCAGCGTTACGTCGCGCTCGGCCCCGTCGGCGCCGCGCACGCGCAGCACGGCGCGCGCATCGCCAAAGCCCTCGGCGAATACGGCCATGCGCAGGTCATTCCAGGATCGCACTACTTCGGTATGGTCATTGGCGGTCAGCGACAGCACCCGGTCGCCTTCGCGCACGCCGGCCTGCGCCGCCATGGTGCCGGCCGCGGGCGCCGCCACCACCGGCACGGGCTCGCGCATGCCGCCGGCAAAGAGCGCGAAATACAGCACGATTGCCAGTGCAAAATTGGCCAGCGGGCCGGCCGCCACGATCACGAAGCGCTTGCCGACCGGCTGGCGGTTGAAAGCCCGCGGCAGGTCGGCCGGGTCGATCGGCGTGTCGCGCTCGGGGTCGACCTCGCGCTCGTCCAGCATCTTGACATAACCGCCCAGCGGGATCGCCGCCACCGTCCATTCGGTCTGGTCGCGGCTTTTCGAGATCCAGCGCAGCAAGGGCCGCCCGAAGCCGATCGAGAAACGCAGCACCTTCACGCCGCAGGCGCGCGCGGCGAGGTAGTGCCCCATTTCGTGCACATAGATCAGCACGCACAGGGCAACGATGAAAGCGAGTACGGTTTGCATGGAGTCGGGACGTCGGTAACGATGGCAGGACTGGCGCGCCGGGCCCCGGGGGATCCGGGGCCGCCGCAGCCGCTATTGTCGCAGATGCGGCAAGCCGCCCCGCCGGATCAGCGCTTTGCAGCCAGGGCGGCCACGCCCTCGCGTGCCGCCTCGCGCGCCAGCGCGTCGGCTGACAGCACCGCTTCGAGCGTATCGGCAGGCCCCTGGGGTGTCGCCTCAAGCACCTGCCGGACGATACCGGCAATGTCCGTGAAGCGCACTTTACCGCCCAGGAATGCCTCGACCGCCACCTCGTTGGCTGCATTGAGGGCCGCCGGCGCCACACCGCCGGCGCGCAGTGCATCGAAGGCCAGGCCCAGGCACGGGAAGCGCACCAGGTCCGGCTTCTCGAAATGCAAGCCCCCAGCCACGGTCAGGTCCAGCGGCGTGACCCCCGCATCGATCCGCTCCGGATACGCCAGGCCATAGGCGATCGGCGTGCGCATGTCCGGGTTGCCCAGTTGCGCCAGCACCGAGCCGTCGGTGTAGGCCACCATCGAATGCACGATGCTCTGCGGATGGATCAGTACCTCGATGCGCTCGGCGGGGGCACCGAACAGCCAGTGCGCCTCGATGACTTCGAGGCCCTTGTTCATCATGGTGGCGGAATCGACCGAGATCTTGCGGCCCATGACCCAGTTGGGATGGGCGCAGGCCTGGTCGGGGGAGATATCGTGCAGCGTGGCCGGGTCGCGCGTGCGGAACGGCCCGCCCGACGCGGTCAGCAGCACCCTGGCAACGCCCCGGCCGTAGCGCGGATCGTCGGCCGGCAGGCACTGGAAGATGGCGTTGTGCTCGCTGTCGATCGGCAGCAAGGTGGCGCCGTGCTCGCGCACCGCATCCATGAAGATGCGCCCGGACATCACCAGCGCTTCCTTGTTGGCCAGCAGCACGCGCTTGCCGGCACGTGCTGCCGCCAGCGTCGGGCGCAGGCCGGCGGCGCCGACGATGGCGGCCATCACCGAATCGGTCTGCGCATCGGCGGCCACGGATTCCAGCGCGGCTTCGCCGTGGCTGACCTCGGTCTTCACGCCGGCATCGCGCAGCAGGGTTTCCAGTTCGAGCGCTGCCTCGGCGGTCCCCACCACGGCGCGGGCCGGGCGGAATTCAACGCACTGGTCAGCCAGCTTGCGCACCTGCCGGTGGGCGGTCAGCGCATGCACCACATAGCGGTCGGCATGGCGCCTGACGACGTCGAGCGTGCTTTCGCCAATGGAGCCGGTGGCGCCCAGGATGGTAATGCGATGCATAGCAGACGGCTTCAGAGAAAAATCAGCATCAGGGCCGCCAGCGGGAACACTGGCAGCAAGGCGTCGATGCGGTCCAGCACGCCGCCATGGCCGGGCAGCAGCCGGCTGCTGTCCTTCTTGCCGACCTGGCGCTTGAGCAGCGATTCGAACAGGTCGCCGACCACGCTCGCGGCGACCAGCAGCGTGGTCAGCACCGCCACGTAGGCCAGCCCGCCGCGGTCGCCCATCGCGGAGAACCAGGTCGGTGCAAAGGCATGGCTGGCGGCGAGCGCCAGGCCGATCACCAGCGCCAGCAGCCAGCCGCCGATGGCGCCTTCCCAGGACTTGCCCGGGCTGATGCCAGGCGCAAGCTTGCGCCGGCCGATGGCCTTGCCGGTGAAATACGCGCCGATATCGGCCGCCCACACCAGCACGGCCGCGGTCAGCAGCACGCCGATGCCGGCGCCGCGCAGGATCATGGTGGCATGGGCGAAGGCGGGCAGCATCACCAGCCCCAGCACCGCGCCCAGGGCGGTGAACGACGGCGTCGCGGACCGCACGCCGCGCGCCAGCAGCACCACTGCGATGCCCCAGCACACTACCGCGGCTTCGAGCAGCCAGGTGGTGGCGTGGCGCAGCGGCAGGTCATGCCAGGCAATGGCCGCGATCAGGCATGCCAGCGCATAGACATAGGGCCACGGCCCGCGCAGCCCGATCAGGCGGCCGAATTCCCAGCCGGCCAGCAGCACGATCACGGCCACCAGCCCGGCCAGAGCCGCGGGCGGTGCCAGGAACAGGATTGGCAGGATCAGCAGCAACAGGCACAGGGCGGTGATGACGCGGGTGAGGAGCATGCGCTGCAGTCCCGTGAGAGGTTGGAGTAGCCAGGCTCAGGCCGTACCCGATAGTCCCGGGGCAACCAGCTGTGCGCTGGTGCGGCCGAAACGGCGTTCGCGCTGGCGGTACGAGGCGAAGGCCTTGTCCAGTTCCGCTGCGTCGAAATCCGGCCAGAAAACGTCCGTGAAATACAACTCGGAATACGCCAGCTGCCACAGCAGGAAGTTGCTGATGCGCTGTTCGCCGCCGGTGCGGATGAACAGATCCGGCTCCGGCGCATAGGCCATCGCCAGGTGCGGCGCCAGCACCGATTCGTCGATCGAGGCCGGGTCGAGCATGGGCGAGCGCGCCAGCATCTTGCGCATGGCCTGCAGCAGGTCCCAGCGGCCGCCGTAGTTGGCGGCGATGGTCACGGTCAGGCCGGTGTTGCCGGCCGTGCGCGCCTCGGCATCGCGGATCAGCTGCTGGATGCGGGGGCTGAAGCGGGCCAGGTCGCCCACCACCCGCAGCCGGATGTTGTTGGCGTGCATCTTCACCACTTCGCGCCGCAGGGCCATCATGAACAGCCGCATCAGGAACGAGACCTCGTCCGCCGGGCGCCGCCAGTTCTCGGAACTGAAGGCGAACAGCGTCAGGAACTGCACGCCGCGGGCGGCGCTGGCTTCCACCACCGCGCGCACCGCGTCCAGCCCCCGGGTGTGCCCGGCAACGCGCGGCAGGTGCCGCTGGGTCGCCCAGCGGCCGTTGCCGTCCATGATGATGGCAACGTGACGGGGGACGTAGGAGGTATCGGGTACGTCGAGCGTTGAACTGATGTGCTGCATGATGGCAGACGGTCGTTGACTGCCCCGGCCATGCCGGGACGGGGTCAGACCGTCATGATCTCCTTCTCTTTCTCGGCGACCATCTTGTCGATCTCGGCCACGTACTTGTCGGTCAGCTTCTGCACTTCGTCCTGGCCGCGGCGCTCGTCGTCCTCGGAGATGGTCTTGTCCTTGACCAGCTTCTTGAACTGCTCGTTGGCATCGCGGCGCAGGTTGCGCACGGCAACCTTGGCGCCCTCGGCCTCGCCCTTGACGACCTTGGTCAGCTCCTTGCGGCGCTCTTCGGTCAGTGCGGGCATCGGCACGCGGATCACTTCACCCATGGTGGCCGGGTTCAGGCCCAGGTCGCAGTCGCGGATGGCCTTCTCGACCGCGCCCACCATCTTCTTTTCCCAGGGCTGCACCGTGATGGTACGCGCATCGGCCAGGCCGACTGCCGCGACCTGGCTGATGGGAACCATCGAGCCGTAGTAGTCCACCTGAACGTGGTCAAGCAGGCCGGTGTGGGCACGGCCAGTGCGGATCTTCGCCAGATCGGCCTTGAAGGCTTCGATCGACTTCTGCATTTTCTGCTCGACGCTCTTCTTTGTGTCGGCGACGCTCATTTTTACCTCCGGAAATCAGCCAACCATGATCCCCCTGGCGGGGATCGAAAATGAATCATTCTACCCTTTGCCCGGCCGGATGCCAGCAGCCCGGCGTCTGGCGCCCTGCCTCAGACGTGCACCAGCGTACCTTCGTCCTCGCCCAGGATGATGCGCTTGAGCGCGCCCGGCTTGACGATCGAGAACACCCTGATCGGCAGCTTCTGGTCGCGGCACAGGGCGAAGGCGGTGGCGTCCATCACTTGCAGATTGCGCGAGATGGCCTCGTCGAAGCTGATGGTGGTGTAGCGCGTCGCGCTCGGGTCCTTCTTGGGATCGGCGGTGTACACGCCGTCCACCTTGGTCGCCTTGAGCACGACCTCGGCACCGATTTCCGAGCCGCGCAGCGCGGCGGCGGTGTCGGTGGTGAAGAACGGGTTGCCGGTGCCGGCGGCGAAGATCACCACCTTGCCCTCTTCCAGCTGGCGGATCGCGCGCGGGCGGATATAGGGCTCGACCACCTGGTCCATGCGCAGCGCGGACTGCACGCGGCCCTCGATATTGGCGTGGCGCATCGCGTCCTGCAGCGCCAGTGCGTTCATCATGGTGGCCAGCATGCCCATGTAGTCCGCGGTGGCGCGGTCCATGCCGGCGGCGCCGCCCGCGACGCCGCGGAAGATGTTGCCGCCGCCGATGACCACCGCGACCTGCACACCGAGCTTCACGATCTCGGCAATGTCGTTCACCATCGCCTCGATGGTGGAGCGGTTGATGCCGAAGGCATCGTCGCCCATCAGGGCTTCACCGGACAGTTTCAGAAGGACGCGCTTGTAGGCTGGCATGTTCACCCTCGGACAGGAGCAAATCGCTCGGTTGAGACGATCTTGAGACGTATGTTTTGGCACAGGCGGCACGGATCCTCGTGGCGCCGGCGGAAGAAAGCCGGTTTTCGGGGTGCCCCGGACTGCCGGACCACCACGGAAACTGGCTGCTGCGGTGCAACGCGGCCTGCGCCGCGCCGCACTACTTATGCAGAGGGGCACCTTACGGCGCCCCTGCGGCATTATAGGCGCCCGGACCAGCCCGAACGGGCAGTCCGCGGCGCCCCGGACATCAGCCCTTCTGGGCAGCGGCCACCTGGGCGGCCACTTCAGCGGCAAAGTCGTCCTGCTTCTTCTCGATGCCTTCGCCCACCACGAACAGGGTGAAGCCCTTCACGGTCGTGTTGGCGGCCTTCAGCATCTGCTCAACCGTCTGCTTGTCGTTCTTCACGAACGGCTGGTTGAACAGCGAGACTTCCTTCAGGTACTTCTGCACCGAACCCTCGACCATCTTGGCGACGATCTCGGCCGGCTTGCCCGACTCGGCAGCCTTCTGCTCGGCAATGCTGCGCTCCTTGGCGATCAGGTCGGCGGGGACCTGCTCGGCCGACAGCGACACCGGCTTCATGGCGGCCACGTGCATGGCCACGTCCTTGGCGGCGGCTTCGTCGCCATCGAACTCGACCATCACGCCGATGCGGGTGCCGTGCAGGTACGAAACCAGCTTGCCGCCGTTGGCGTAGCGGGCAAAGCGGCGGATCGTCAGGTTCTCGCCGATCTTGCCGATCAGGGCCGTGCGGGTGGCTTCAACGCTCACGCCGTCGATTTCCAGCGCCGACAGGGCGGCCACGTCGGCCGGGTTCTGCTTGGCGATCAGTTCGGCGACCTTGGCCGAGAACGCGAGGAAGTCGTCATTCTTGGAGACGAAATCGGTCTCGCAGTTCAGTTCGACCAGCACGCCGGTGGTGCCGTCGATGAACGATGCGACCACGCCTTCGGCAGTCACGCGCGAGGCGGCCTTGCTGGCCTTGTTGCCCAGCTTGACGCGCAGCAGCTCTTCGGCCTTGTCCAGGTCGCCGTCGGCCTCGGTCAGGGCCTTCTTGCACTCCATCATCGGCGCGTCGGTCTTCGCGCGCAGTTCTGCAACCATGCTTGCGGTAATTGCCGCCATTTGTCACTCCTTGAATGGTTCACGCCGGCTGCCGGCAGTCGCCTGCGGCACCCGGTCGGTGGGTCTACAGCACACCCGCGGCAGATACTGCCTGCGGCGGATGACAACAATTCAAATTCAAAAAAAGGGGGCGCCAGATGTGCCCCCTTTTAATTGCCCTTCTTGCCCGGCTGCCGGCGTACCCCGGCTTTCGCCTTGCGCGCAGCCCGTGATGACTGGCGGCAAGCGTTGCTTGTCTGTCGTGCGGTGACGATGCGCGCTAGCGGGTTCCTTTCCGGCAATCAGGCGGCGGGCAATCAGCCTTCCTGCACTTCGACGAATTCGTCGTCGCCGCCGCGAGCGGCTTCAACCACTTCCTGCACCGCGTTGGCACGGCCTTCCAGGATCGCGTCGGCCACGCCGCGCACGTACAGGGCCACGGCCTTGCTCGAGTCGTCGTTGCCCGGGATCACGTAGTCGATGCCTTCCGGCGAGTGGTTGGTATCAACCACGCCGATCACCGGCACGCCCAGCTTGTTGGCTTCGGTCACGGCAATCTTGTGGTAGCCGACGTCGACCACGAAGATCGCGTCCGGAACGCCGCCCATGTCCTTGATGCCGCCGATCGACTTTTCCAGCTTGAGCATCTCGCGCTCGAACATCAGCGCTTCCTTCTTGCTCATGGTTTCCAGCGCGCCGGCTTCCTTGGCGGCTTCCATGTCCTTCAGGCGCTTGATCGAGGTCTTGACCGTCTTGAAGTTGGTCAGCATGCCGCCGAGCCAGCGGGCGTCGACGTAGGGCATGCCGGCACGGCCAGCTTCTTCAGCCAGGATTTCGCGCGACTGGCGCTTGGTGCCCACGAAAAGGATGGTGCCGCGATTGGCTGCCAGCTGACGCACGTACTTCATTGCGTCCTGGAACATCGGCAACGTCTTTTCGAGGTTGATGATGTGGATCTTGTTGCGATGACCGAAGATGAAGGGGGCCATCTTCGGGTTCCAGAAGCGGGTCTGGTGGCCGAAGTGGCAACCGGCTTCCAGCATTTCGCGCATGGTAACGGACATGTAAAACTCCAGAGGGTTAGGTCTGAAGCCCGCCCCGACATTCCTGAAAAGGAACACCCCGGATAGGCGGGCCAGCGATTTCAAACGACAGCAGGAACAATCCTGCAAAATACCGGCCTGGCACACGCAATGCTGCGCCGCAACCAAGTCAGCCCGCTATTGTAGCAACAAAAGTGCGGCCCACTCAAGCCGCCCGGCTTCCTGGCGCCCTGCGGACTCCGCCCAGCACCGGCGCGCACAGGCTGCGATCTGGCCCCGATGGTGCGATAATCCTACATTGACCTTTCGATTTCGGCGCGGCCAGTGGCCTCGCCATCACTTTTTTGGCGACGCAGCATGAGCATTCACCTGAACACCGCCGAAGACATCGCCCAGATGCGCGTGGCTTGCCGCCTTGGGTCCGAGGTCCTCGACTACATCACGCCCTTCGTTCAGCCAGGCATCACCACCGGCGAGATCGACCGCCTGTGCCACGCCTACATGCGTGAAGTGCAAGGCACTGTGTCGGCGTGCCTGAACTATGCCCCCCCCGGCTATCCGCCCTTCCCCGGCGCGATCTGCACCTCGGTCAACGACGTGATCTGCCATGGCATTCCGGGCGACCGCGTGCTGAAGAACGGTGACGCGATCAACCTGGACATCACGGTCATCACCAAGGAAGGGTACTACGGCGACAACAGCCGCATGTTCATCGTCGGCGAGGGCTCGATCCTGGCCAAGCGCCTGTCGCAGGTGACCTATGAATGCATGTGGAAGGGTATCGCGCAGGTTCGCCACGGCGCCCGTCTGGGCGACATCGGCCACGCCATCCAGATACACGCCGAAGCCGCCGGCTACAGCGTGGTGCGCGAGTACTGCGGCCACGGCATCGGCAAGAACTTCCACGAAGACCCGCAGATCCTGCACTACGGCCGCCCGGGCACCGGCGCCGAGATCAAGGCCGGCATGATCTTCACCATTGAGCCGATGATCAACGCCGGCAAGCGCGATATCCGCACCATGCCCGACCAGTGGACGGTCAAGACCCGCGACCGCAGCCTGTCGGCGCAGTGGGAGCACACCGTGCTGGTCACGGAGACCGGCTACGAGGTCCTCACGGTATCGGCCGGGAGCCCGGCGCCGCCGGCCTTTATCACCGATTCCGTCGCGGCCTGAGGTCGCACTGAAGCCAGGGGCGCCTGACCGGGCGCCTTTCTTTTTCCAGCCGTGCCCACCAATCCGCTCGCCGAGCCCGCCACCACCATGGACACCACGCCGGAACTGCTGCTTGCCGCGCGCGTGCGCGACCAGCTCAAAGCCGACAAGCAGGCACTGTTTGCCGACTTCAACATCAGCGCCAATGTCGGCACGCTGATCACGCGGCTGCGCCGCGCCGTCGACGCCGGGCTGGTGGAAGCCTGGCGCGGCCTGGGGATGCCCGCGGGCGCGGCGCTGGTGGCGGTGGGCGGCTATGGCCGCGGCGAGCTGCTGCCTTACTCCGACGTCGACGTGCTGCTGTTGCTGCCCGCCGAGCCAGACCAGGACACCACCGGGCGCCTGGAGCGCTTTATCGGCCTGTGCTGGGACCTCGGGCTGGAGATCGGCTCTTCGGTGCGCACCGTGGACGATTGCATCCGCGAGTCGCGCCAGGACGTCACCATCCAGACCTCGCTGCTGGAAGCGCGGCTGCTGACCGGCAGCCGCAAGCTGTTCGAGTCGATGCGTACGCGCTACCTCGCCGACCTGGACCCGGCCGCGTTCTTCCAGGCCAAGCTGCTGGAAATGCGCCAGCGCCACGCCAAGTACCAGGACACGCCCTACTCGCTCGAGCCCAACTGCAAGGAAAGCCCCGGCGGCCTGCGCGATCTGCAGGTGATCCTGTGGATGACCAAGGCGGCGGGCCTGGGCGACAGCTGGAAAGAACTTTTCGAGCGCGGCCTGCTGACGCAGCGCGAAGCGCAGGAGCTCGCGCGCAACGAGCGCCTGCTCAAGACCATCCGCGCGCGCCTGCACCTGGTGGCCGGCCGGCGCCAGGACGTGCTGGTATTCGACCTGCAGACCGCGCTGGCGGAGTCCTTCGGCTATCGCCAGACCACCAGCAAGCGCGCCAGCGAACAACTGATGCGCCGCTACTACTGGGCGGCCAAGGCAGTCACGCAGCTCAACAGCGTGCTGCTGCTGAACATCGAGGCGATGCTGTTCCCGAGCGAGTCTCAGGTGACGCGCGTGCTCAACGAGCGCTTTGTCGAGCGCCAGGGCATGCTGGAAATCACCAGCGACGACATCTATGAACGCGACCCGCACGCGATCCTGGAAACCTTCCTGCTGTACCAGCGCACGCCCGGCGTGAAAGGCCTGTCGCCGCGCACGCTGCGCGGGCTGTACAACGCGCGCACCGTGATGAATGCGGGCTGGCGCAACGATCCGGAAAACCGCCGCCTGTTCCTGGCCATCATGCAGGAGCCGCAGGGCATCACCCACGCGCTGCGCCTGATGAACCAGACCAGCGTGCTGGGCCGCTACCTGATCAACTTCCGGCGCATCGTCGGCCAGATGCAGCACGACCTGTTCCACGTCTACACCGTGGACCAGCACATCCTGATGGTGGTGCGCAACATGCGCCGCTTCGCCATCGTCGAGCACACCCACGAGTTCCCGTTCTGCAGCCAGCTGATGGCCAGCTTCGACAAGCCGTGGGTGCTGTGGGTGGCAGCGCTGTTCCACGACATCGCCAAGGGCCGCGGCGGCGACCACTCGAAGCTTGGCACCGTGGATGCGCGCCGCTTCTGCAAGCAGCACGGCATTGCGCGCGAAGACGCCGACCTGGTCTGCTGGCTGGTCGAGCACCACCTGACCATGAGCCACGTGGCGCAGAAGCAGGACCTGACCGATCCCGATGTGATCCACGCCTTTGCCCGCGTGGTCGGCAGCGAACGCTACCTGACCGCGCTCTACCTGCTGACCGTGGCCGACATCCGCGGCACCAGTCCCAAGGTATGGAACGCGTGGAAGGGCAAGCTGCTGGAAGACCTGTACCACATCACGCTGCGCGTGCTCGGCGGCGCGCGCGTGGATTCGCATTCGCTGTGGTCGCAGCGCAAGGAAGACACCATCTCCGAGCTGCGCCTGAAGGCCTTCGACCCGGCGCTGGGCAAGTCCCTGTGGGCGCAGCTCGACGTGGCTTTCTTCCTGCGCCACGATTCGCACGATATCGCCTGGCTCACGCGCCACCTGTACAACAAGGTGGACAGCCCCACGCCGGTGGTCAAGGCACGCGTCTCCCCCGCCGGCGAAGGCCTGCAGGTGGCGGTCTACGTCAAGGACCAGCCCGACCTGTTCGCGCGCATCTGCGGCTACTTCGAGCGCAAGGCATTCTCGATCCAGGACGCCAAGATCCACACCACGCGCCACGGCTACGCGCTGGACACGTTCCAGGTCACCGACCCCGGCATGGCCGGCGACGGCGGCAGCTACCGCGACATCATCGCGCTGGTCGAGCACGAACTGTGCGAGCGGCTGCGCCTGCAAGGCGCACTGCCCGAACCCACGCAGGGGCGGCTGTCGCGCCAGTCGCGCAGCTTCCCGATCAAGCCGCGCGTGGACCTGCGCCCCGACGAGCGCGGCCAGTATTACCTGCTGTCGCTGTCCGCCAACGACCGCACCGGCCTGCTGTACGCCATCGCCCGCGTACTGGCACGGCATCGCGTATCCGTCCACACGGCACGCATCAACACCCTGGGCGAACGCGTCGAAGACGTGTTCCTGGTCGAGGGGGG
>NZ_JBYSZW010000019.1:0-27464 GCF_058787575.1 Cupriavidus sp. FW305-3-2-15-C-LB2 | reverse complement strand
CGTGGCGGCCGACAACCGATTGCAGATTCAGCTTGAACAGGACTTGCTCGCCGCCCTCGCCATCTGAGGCGGGCGGGCAGCATCAACATATGACCGACAGCAATTCGCCGAAGCGCAAGACGCTAGGTATCAAGGCCGCCAGCGACACCGGCACGGCCGCGCGCAAGACCGGTACCCGCCCCGTGCGCGTGTCCGACCTGAACCGCAAGCGCGTGCAAGCCGTCTCCGAAGGCATCAAGCGCGCCCAGGAGCGCGCCGGCGGCAAGACCGGCGGCCGTCCGGCCCAGGGCGAAGCGCAGGCCCGCGCGCCGCGTCCCGCTGACGGCGAACGCCAGGCACGCCCGCGCCGCCCGGAAGGCGGCGAGGCGCGTCCGCGCCGCTTCGGCGATGACGAAAGCCGTCCCCGCCGTTATGGCGATGACCGGGGCGAGGCACGTCCGCGCCGCTTCGAAGGCGGCGAGGCGCGCCCGCCGCGCCGCTTCGGCGACGACGACAACCGCCCGCGCCGCACTGGCGATGACCGGGGCGAGGCACGTCCGCGCCGTTTCGAGGGCGGCGATTCGCGTCCGCCGCGCCGTTTTGGCGACGACGACAACCGCCCGCGCCGCACGGGCGACGATCGCGGCGAGGCACGTCCGCGCCGTTTCGAAGGCGGCGAAGCGCGCCCGCCGCGCCGCTTCGAGGGCGGTGATTCGCGTCCGCCGCGCCGTGCTGGCGAGGACAACAACCGCCCCCGCCGTTTCGAAGGCGCCGAATCGCGTCCGCGCCGCGTTGGCGATGACGAGAACCGCCCTCGCCGCTTCGAAGGCGCCGACTCGCGCCCGCGCCGCTATGGCGACGACGAGAACCGTCCCCGCCGCTTCGAAGGCGCCGACTCGCGTCCGCGCCGTTATGGCGATGACGACCAGCGCCCGCGCCCCGCGCCGTCGGGCGAGCGCCGCCGTGAAGGCACCGCGCCGGCACGCCGCTTCAGCGACACCGCCGACCGCATCCGCACCGCAGGCCCGGCACGCCAGCAGGCACCGGCCGCGCGCCAGGAAAAGCCCGCCCGCGCCGAGTCCAGCCACGACGATGGCCTGGTGCGCCTGTCCAAGCGCATGTCCGAACTGGGCCTGTGCTCGCGCCGCGAAGCCGACGAATGGATCCCGCACGGCTGGGTGCTGGTCGACGGCAAGCCCGTGACCGAACTGGGCAGCCGCATCCGCCCCGACGCCGAGATCGAGATCATGCAGGAAGCGCGCTCCGAACAAGGCGAGCGTGTCACGGTGCTGCTGAACAAGCCGGTGGGCTACGTCTCCGGCCAGGCCGAAGACGGCTACGAGCCGGCCGCGGTGCTGTTCACCCCCGAGAACCAGTGGGAAGGCGATCCCACGCGCAAGCGCTTTGCCCCGTGGCAACGCAAGAGCCTGGCACCCGCCGGCCGCCTTGATATCGACTCAACCGGCCTGCTAGTGCTGACGCAGGACGGCCGCGTCGCGCGCGCGCTGATCGGCGAGGATTCGACCGTCGAGAAGGAATACCTGGTGCGCGTGATCTGGCACTCGCCGCAGGGCGTGGTCGAGCGCAATATCAGCGCGGAATTCCCGGCCGATGATCTCGAGCTGCTGCGCCACGGGCTGTCGCTGGATGGCGTTCCCCTCAAGCCGGCCAAGGTGAGCTGGCAGAACGAGGAGCAGCTGCGCTTCGTGCTGCGCGAAGGCCGCAAGCGCCAGATCCGTCGGATGTGCGAGCAGGTCGGGCTGCAGGTGGTCGGCCTCAAGCGCGTGCGCATGGGACGCGTGGTGCTGGGGGACCTGCCGCCGGGCAAGTGGCGGTTCCTGGGGCAGTTTGAGAAGTTCTGATTCCGGAATTCGCCGACACAAAAAAACCGGTCCTGGGGACCGGTTTTTTTGCGCCTTGCGCGGGTTCGATACCGCGCCGCACAGCTCTTCAATCGTCGTTATTCGGCGGCAGATCCGGAAACAACACCTCCGTAAACCCAAACTGCCTGAAGTCCTTGATCCGCATCGGATAGAGGATCCCCTGCAGGTGGTCGCACTCATGCTGCACCACACGCGCATGGAAGCCCTCGGCCACGCGCTCGATGCGGTTGCCCATCAGGTCATGGCCGCTGTACTTCAGCCGCAGGTGGCGCGGCACCACGCCGCGCAGGCCGGGGACGGACAGGCAGCCCTCCCAGCCGTCCTCCATCTCGTCGGACTCCATTTCCAGCACCGGATTGATCAGCACTGTCTTGGGCACGGTCGGCGCGTCCGGGTAGCGCGGGTTGCGGTCGAAGCCGAAGATCACCACCTGCAGGTCCACGCCGATCTGCGGCGCGGCCAGGCCCGCGCCGTTGGCGTGGTCCATGGTGTCGAACATGTCTTCGATCAGCGTGCGCAGCTCCGGCGTATTGAAGCGCTCCACCGGCCGCGCCACCTGCAGCAGGCGCGGATCGCCCATCTTGAGAATCTCGCGGATCATGGTTGTTTCCCCGGTTATTCCTGTGCCGGCGCGGCGCCGGCCTCTGCCAGCAGCGCCAGCATGCCGGCCTCGTCCAGCACCGGCACGCCCAGCGCCTCGGCCTTGTCGAGCTTGCTGCCTGCCTCGGCGCCCGCGACCACGTAGTCGGTCTTCTTCGATACCGAACCCGCCACCTTGGCGCCGGCGGCTTCCAGCAGTTCCTTGGCGTCCTCGCGCGACATGGTGGGCAGCGTGCCGGTCAGCACGAAGGTCTTGCCCGACAGTGGCGCCGGGGCCTTGGCCACCGGCTCGCTTTCCGTCCAGTGTACGCCTGCGGCGCGCAGTTGTTCGATGACCTCGACGTTGTGCGGCTCGGCAAAGAAGTGCGCGATCGACTGCGCCACCACCGGGCCGACGTCGTTCACCTCCAGCAGCGCGGCTTCGTCGGCTGCCATCAGCGCATCGAGCTTGCCGAAATGCCTGGCCAGGTCCTTGGCGGTGGCTTCGCCCACATGGCGGATGCCCAGCGCGAAGATAAAGCGGTTCATGGTGGTCTCGCGCGACGCGTCGATCGCCGCCACCAGGTTGGCCGCCGACTTGTCGGCCATGCGCTCCAGCGCGGCCAGCTTGGCCACGCCCAGCTTGAACAGATCCGCCGGCGTGCGCACGATGCCCTGGTCGACCAGTTGCTCGACCAGCTTGTCGCCCAGGCCTTCGATATCCATGGCGCGCCGCTGCGCGAAGTGCAGCAGCGCCTGCTTGCGCTGCGCGGCGCAGATCAGGCCGCCGGTGCAGCGGGCGATGGCTTCGTCTTCCAGCTTTTCGATATGCGAGCCGCAGACCGGGCAGGCAGTCGGCATCACGAACGCGCGCGCATCGTCGGGGCGGCGTTCGGTCACCACGGCGACCACCTCCGGGATCACGTCGCCGGCGCGGCGCACGATCACGGTGTCGCCGATATGCACGTCCTTGCGGCGGATCTCGTCCTCGTTGTGCAGCGTGGCGTTGGTCACCGTGACGCCGCCGACAAACACCGGCTTGAGCCGCGCCACCGGCGTGATCGCGCCGGTGCGGCCGACCTGCACTTCGATGTCCTCGACGATGGTGGTCATTTCCTGCGCCGGGAACTTGTGCGCCAGCGCAAAACGCGGCGCGCGCGAGACAAAGCCCAGGCGCTCCTGTTCGGCCAGTGCGTTGACCTTGTAGACCACGCCGTCGATGTCATACGGCAGCGCGTCGCGGCGCTGGCCGATATCGCGGTAGAAATCCAGCAGGCCCTGCGCGCCCTTCACCACCGCCCGGTCCTTGCACACTGGCAGACCCAGCGCGGCAAAGCCGTCGAGCATGGCGCTGTGGGTGGGCGGACGGTCCACGCCCTGCAGCTCGCCCAGGCCGTAGGCGAAGAACGACAGCGGCCGCTTGGCGGTGATGCGCGGATCGAGCTGGCGCAGGCTGCCCGCGGCGGCGTTGCGCGGGTTGACGAAGGTCTTCTCGCCGGCCTCGGCCTGGCGTTCGTTGAGCTTGTCGAAGTCGCCGCGGTACATGAAGACTTCGCCCCGCACTTCAAGCACGGCGGGAGCCTGGCCGCGCAGCTTCAGCGGGATCGCCTTGATGGTGCGCACGTTGACCGTGACATCTTCGCCGGTCTCGCCGTCGCCGCGGGTGGCGGCCTGCACCAGCCTGCCGTCCTCATAGCGCAGCGACATGGCCAGGCCGTCGAACTTCAGCTCGCAGGCGTACTCGACCGCATCGGCCGCGCTGAACAGGTCCTGCTCGCCGGCTGCGGGCGCGGTGCGGCCCAGGCCCTGCGCGCAGCGGCGGTCGAAGTTCAGCACGTCGTCGTCGGCGAAGCCGTTGTTGAGCGACAGCATCGGCACGCGGTGGCGCACCGAATCGAAGGCCGACAGCGGCTCGCCGCCCACGCGCTGGGTGGGCGAGTCCGGCGTCTGCAGTTCGGGATGCTCCAGCTCCAGCGCCTGCAGCTCGCTGAACAGCGCGTCGTACTCGGCGTCGGGAATGGTAGGCGCGTCCAGCACGTAGTACTGGTAGTTGTGGCGATCCAGCTCGTCGCGCAGCCAGGCCACGCGCTTGGCGGCGGCTTCGGGCGGCAAGGGGCCGGCGGGCGCGGAGGCATCTGCCTGCGCGCCGCGGTGTGTTGCGGTCATGGCAGGCTCCGGCTAGATACTGAACAGGCGCTGCGCCACCAACGAACCGGCCGGCATGCCGCGCGCTTCCAGCTTGTTGTACAGCGTTTCAAGCTGGCTGAAGATCGCGACGAACGAGGCCTCGGTCAGCGGCCGCATATTGTCGTCGACCAGCTGCGCGCCCATGCGCTGGGCCAGCGTGTGACCG
Source organism: Cupriavidus sp. FW305-3-2-15-C-LB2 (assembly GCF_058787575.1). Lineage (NCBI taxonomy): Bacteria > Pseudomonadati > Pseudomonadota > Betaproteobacteria > Burkholderiales > Burkholderiaceae > Cupriavidus > Cupriavidus sp. FW305-3-2-15-C-LB2. The sequence goes on along the minus strand of NZ_JBYSZW010000019.1, from coordinate 22,670 downwards.
TATTCGCACACGGTCTTGAACGGCTTGGCGGCCTGGTCGGCCACCGGCACGTCGAGCAGCAGCGTGATCTGGCGGCCGGCCTTGACGGTCAGGTCGTCGCGCAGGAAGTTGGTGTCGCCGAACTGCAGCGTGAACAGCGGACGCTGCACGCCCTCGGCATTGGCCTGGTAGCGGATAAAACGCGTGCCGTCGCGCGACAGCACCAGCCCGTCCTGCGTGGCAACGTTCTGCACGTACGCCGCCGACCACGGCGCGCCATCCGAGATCACGTTGACGCCCAGCTGCACGTCGCAGCCGGCGGCAAAGCCGTCGAGCTCGCGCGCATTGGCGACGGTCTCGCTCATGTCCGGCAGGTCGGCCGAAGCGTCGAGCGACTCGGCCAGCGACTCCACCGCGGTGATGAACTCCGAAAATTCCAGCGCGTTGAGCGGGCCGCCGCGGTTGGCCAGCTGCACGCCGACCTGCAGGTCTTCGTACTGGTGGCCGGCGGTGACCGGCTCCCATGCATTGGCTTCGGTGCGCAGGCCCTCGATATGGACCTGCTTGGTGCCGGCGCGGCGCAGCCGGCCGGTCAGCGGCAGGATGCGGTCACCGGAGGCCTTGCGCTCAAGGTGCAGGGGCACGATGCAGTCGATCAGCGGATCGATCAAGGCAGGCGTGGGCTGGCCATCGGGCACGGCGGCCACCGGAGCTGGGGCGGGTGCAGGTGCGGGAACCGGGGCCGGAGTGGCCTCGGCTTTGGCTTCAGCCTCGTCCTCGGCGGCCTCGGCATGCGTCGCGGCGGTCGCGACGGACACTTCCTCGGCGACGACTTCGTCGGCGTCCGCGGTGCTTGCGGCGGCCGCAGCGGCGGCAGCCGCATGGTTGCTGTCCGTCGCCACCGCGGCACCGGCCGTGGCCTGCGCCGGAGATAGCGTCGGCTCACGCCGCGGTGCCTGTTCGGCAGCGGCTTCGTGCAGGCGCGCGGCGGTTTCCGGCGCGGTACCCTGCCCGACCACCGGCTCGCGCATCGGCGGCAGGTCGTCTTCGGGGCTGAGCTCGCGCGGGCGGCGCGCCTTGCGGATCTGCCACTGGTTGTAGCCGAACACCAGTACCACGAAAACCAGGCCCGCGACGATCAGCGCGGTCTGCAGGTCCATGTTCAGTTTCATGCTGCCTCCGCCATCGAAACCGCCGCGTCCATATCCACGGCCACGATACGCGAAACGCCCTGCTCCTGCATGGTCACGCCAATGAGTTGATGAGCCATTTCCATGGCAATCTTGTTATGTGAGATGAAAACGAATTGAGTCTTGTCCGACATGCGCGCCACCATATTGGCGTAGCGTTCGGTGTTGGCGTCGTCCAGCGGCGCGTCCACCTCGTCCAGCAGGCAGAACGGTGCCGGGTTGAGCTGGAACATGGCAAACACCAGCGCAATCGCGGTCAGCGCCTTCTCGCCGCCCGACAGCAGGTGGATGGTCGAGTTCTTCTTGCCCGGGGGCTGCGCCATCACCTGCACGCCGGCGTCGAGGATTTCCTCGCCGGTCATGATCAGGCGCGCCTGGCCGCCGCCGAACAGCGACGGGAACAGCTCGCCGAAATGATGGTTGACCTGGTCGAAGGTGCCCTGCAGCAGCGCGCGGGTTTCCTGGTCGATTTTGGCGATCGCGTCTTCCAGCGTATTGATGGCGTCGTTCAGGTCGGCCGACTGCGCATCGAGGAAGGTCTTGCGTTCGCGCGCCGCCGCCAGTTCATCGAGCGCGGCCATGTTGACCGGGCCCAGCGCGTTGATGGCGTTGTTGATGCGCGTGACTTCGCCCTGCAGGTATGACGGCTTCAGATCGCCGGTCAGCTTGTCGGCCAGCGCGGCCTCGTCCACTTCGGCCGCGGTCAGCTGCTCGCTGAACTGCTCCTGGTTCAGGCGCGCGGCCTGTTCCTTGAGCTGCAGCTCGGTGATGCGGTCGCGCAGCGGCTGCAGGCTGCGCTCGGCGGCCAGGCGCTGCTCGTCGTGCTGGCGCAATTGCGCCGACAGCGCATCGAGTTCGGTGCGCGCGATGGTGAGCTTTTCTTCCTTCTCGGCGCGGCGCTCCAGCGCTTCCTGCAGGCCGGTATGCGCGGTCTGCTCGTTGATGGTCTCCAGCTCGGCGCGGGCGTTTTCCAGCGATTCGGCGATGCGTTCGGCCTGGTCGGCGGCCACCTGGATATTGCGGCGCAGCTCGTCGATGCGGCTGGCCAGGTTGCGCTCGGCAAAGAGGGCTTCCTGTGCGGCGCGCTCGAAATCACGCAGCTGGTGGCGCGCGCCCGAGAGCTTGCTGTCCAGCGCCTCGAAGGCCATTTGCTGGTCTTCGTGAGTGGCCTGCATCTCTGCCAGCGCGGCGTCATGCTGCTCGAAGCTGGCTTCGGATTCGGCCCGGATGGCGCGTTGTTCCTCGATCTGCGCGTGGATTTCGTCCAGCTCCTCGCGGATCTGGCCGCTGCGGGCGGAGTAGCGCTCCATCGCCTGCGACAGCTTGAGCACGTCCATCTGCAACGCGTGCACGCGGCGGGTAGCCTGCTCGGCGCGCGCGCGGGCATCGCCGAGCCCCTGGCTGGCCTGGGTGTAGGCCGCTTCGGCACGCACCGCCTGGGTCTTGGCTTCGTCGGACAGCAGCAGCTGCGCGCGCGCCTGCTTCTGCAGATTTTCGATCTCCTGCTCGCGCGCCAGCATGCCGGCCTGCTCGGAATCGGCGGCGTAGATCTGGATGGCGTTGCGGCCCACCAGGTGGCCCTCGGCCACGACGAACGACGCGCCGTCAGGCAGCGTGTTGCGTGCGGCCAGCGCCTGCGCCATGTCGGTGGCGACATAGATATCGGCCAGCCAGTCCTGCATCACGGCGCGGATGCCCGGCTCAGTGATCTGGACCAGCGACATCAGCGGGCGCAGGCCGGCAGGCGTTTCCAGCGGACGGGCGGCGGCCGGCGGCGAGTAAAACGCCAGCTTGGCCGGCGGCGCGTCGGACAGGAAGGCCTTGACCCAGTCCAGGTTCGACACTTCCAGCGCGGCCAGCTTCTCGCGCAGCACGGATTCGAGCGCGTTTTCCCAGCCCGGCTCGATATGGACCTTCTTCCACAGGCGGGGCAGCTCGGCCAGCTCATGCCTGGCCAGCCACGGCTGCACCTTGCCGTCGGTCTGCACGTTCTCCTGCAGCTGGCGCAGCGCCGACAGGCGCGCCTCCAGCGTGGCGATTGCGGAGGCTTCGCTGTGCACGCGCGCCTGCGCGGCGCGGCGCGCTTCGTCCAGGCGCGGCACGCTCTCTTCGGCGTCGGCCAGCACGGCCTGGGCTTCCTCGACCAGCGCTTCCTGCTCGGCCAGCTCGGCGCGGGCCTGCTCCAGGCGGGTCTCGTCGGGACGGTCCAGGCCCTTTTCTTCCGCCGACAGGCGTTCGCGGCGCTGTTCCAGCTGCTGCAGCATCTGGTCGGCGCTGCGCTGCTGCGCGGCTTCGAGCTTCAGGGCCTGCTCGGCCTGCATGATGCCGGCGCGCTGCTCGTTGAGCAGTTGCTGGGCGTCGCGCCATTGCCCTTCCAGCGTCGGCAGTTCGTCGTTCTTGTGGGCGACGGCTTCCTGCGCCTCGACCGTGCGGCCTTCGGCCACGGCCAGGTTTTCTTCGGCCTGCGCCAGCTCGTCGGTGGCCTGTTCGGCCTTGCCCTGCCACTGCTCGCGCTGCCCGGTCAGCGCGGCGATCTGGGCCTGCACGCGATTGCGCGATTCCACCACGTAGCGGATCTCGGCTTCGAGCTTGCTAACTTCGGCGTTGGCCTCATACAGCGCGCCCTGCGCGGCGTGCATGCCATCGGACGCCGCGTAATGCGCGGCGCGCATGGTTTCGAGCTCGGCTTCGACATGGCGCAGCTGCGCGGTCTGCGCTTCCAGGTCGATCTGGGCCTGCTCGATGGCGCGCTGGTGGCGTTCCTGCTCTTGCTGGGCCTCGCGCTTGCGCAGCAGCCACAGCAGGTGCTGCTTTTCTTCGCCGTCGGCATGCAGCGTCTTGAAGCGTTGCGCCACCTCGGCCTGGCCTTCCAGTTTTTCGAGGTTGCTGCCGAGTTCGCGCAGGATGTCCTCCACGCGGGTCAGGTTCTCGCGCGTGTCGGACAGGCGGTTTTCGGTTTCGCGGCGGCGTTCCTTGTACTTGGACACGCCCGCGGCTTCTTCCAGGAAGATGCGCATGTCATCGGGCTTGGCCTCGATGATGCGCGAGATCATGCCCTGCCCGATGATGGCGTAGGCGCGCGGGCCCAGGCCCGTGCCCAGGAAGATGTCCTGGATGTCGCGCCGGCGCACCGGCTGGTTGTTGATGTAGTAGGACGAAGTGCCGTCGCGGGTCAGCACGCGCTTGACCGCGACTTCGGCGTACTGGCTCCACTGGCCGGCGGCGCGGCCCTCGGCATTGTCGAACACCAGTTCGACACTCGCCCGGCCGGCCTGCTTGCGCGCGGTGGAGCCGTTGAAGATGACGTCCTGCATGGATTCGCCACGCAGCTCTGACGCACGTGACTCACCCAGCACCCAGCGCACCGCATCGATGATGTTCGATTTGCCGCAGCCGTTGGGACCTACGATGCCGACCAGTTGGCCGGGCACTTGAAAATTGGTGGGATCGACAAATGACTTGAAGCCCGCCAGCTTGATCGAGGATAGTCGCACGGTTTCTCGTGTGGTATCGGCCACTCCGGTATCGGAACCGGGTCGGCCTGGTATCGGGGCTATTGCACTGTTCAGAAAGCCGGGCTGCGCGGGAGCCGGCGCGGCGTGACGCCAGCACCTCAAAATACCCCTCGGGCCCGAGAATTGGGGCTAATCATACCATCGCAGATGCCTTCGCCGGCCCGTTTGGCAGTCGCCCCGGCGTCATATCCCATGGCCGATTTCCCTTGCTATTCCGCCCCTTACAAGCGTTTCCGCAAGCACTTTGGCAGGCGCCGTGGGCGCTGTCAGCCAGCGTTGCCGGCCAATCGCCGGGAAACTAATTAGGGTAAATGCTAGTCTCTGATCTGTCGGCGTGACTCCGGATGCGCTCCGAGCCAAACGCCCATGAACGCCCGTCGCAGCCTTTGGCCAACCAGGAGGACAGAGCATGAGTGAACCGTCAACGGCCGCCCGGCCGTGGTCTGTCAGCGACATCAACTACCAGGCGATCGACGTGGAACGCGTACGCGGCGACCGCGATCTCTTCTACCTGTTGGTGTCGGCCTCGTTCATCGAGAGCGGATCCGACACCTATGCAGGCAACCTTGCCACCTATTACGCCCGTGTGCCCGACGCGGCCGACTGGCTTGCCGAGCACTGGGAAGCCGAGGAACTGCAGCACGGGCTGGCGCTGCGGCGCTATGTCGAGCATGTCTGGCCGGAATTCAACTGGGAGCGCGGCTATGCACGCTTCTTCGACGAGTACAGCAAGACCTGCTCGATCGACCAGTTCGAGCCGACCGAGGGCCTGGAAATGGCGGCCCGCTGCGTGGTGGAAACCGGCACCGCCGCCTACTACCGCGCGCTGGAACAGGCCAGCGACGAACCGGTGCTGCGCGACCTGACGCGGCGCATCTCCAACGACGAGGTGCGGCACTACAAGCACTTCTACCAGTACTTCAACCGCTTTGCGGCATCCGAGCGGCTGGGCCGGCTGCGCGTGCTGGGTGCGCTGGCGCGCCGGCTGCTGGAGATCAAGAACGAGGACGCCGCGATCGCGCTGCGCAATGTGCTGCGCATGGAGCGCGGTGTGGAAGCGGTGTCAGAAGCCGAGGTGCGCGCGCTCAATGCGCGCGTGTCCGGGGTGATCCGGCGCAATATCCCCATCGAAATGACCGTGAAGATGCTGCTGCGGCCGCTGCACTTGCACCGCGGCGTCGAGCGCGCGGTACGGACGCCACTGGTGGCAATGGTGTCGCGGGTCATGCTGCACTGAAGCACCCGCCGGCTCAGTCAGTGACATGCCGCTGCCTCGGCGCCCGCTGCGGCCGGCGCCGGCGCGCGGCTCCGGTGCACCAGTCCCGACAAAGCGCCGGCGGCGATGATGCACAGGCCGCCGGCCGCTTCCTTCCAGCTCAGCACCTCGGTCGCCAACCACCACGAGGACAGCGCTGCGATCACGATTTCGAACAGCATCAGCAGCGACACGCGGTTGGCCGGCAGCCGCTGCAGCCCGTATTGCACCACCGAGTTGCTGACCACCAGCACCGCCGCCAGGCCCAGCACCAGCATGCCCACGCTGACCTGCGCGCCCGCGACGATGGCCACCGACGGGCCATCGAGCAGCAGCGCAGCCGGCACGCCCACCACCGTGCAGCCCAGGTAGACCACCACCGTGCGCACGCGTGCGTCCATGTCCGGGAAGCGCTGGCCGGCGCGGCGCGACAGCACATTGTTGACGGCAAAGCCCATGCCGCCGATCAGGCCCGACCATTCGGCGGCGGAGCCCGGCAGCGGCACGCCGACCTCGGGCGTCCACAGCATCAGCCCGGCGCCGAACAGGGCCAGCGCCACCAGCGACAGCCCCGCCGCCGACAGCCGCTCGCCCAGGAACAGCCGGGCAAACAGCGCGGTCCAGACCGGGGTCAGGTAGAACAGCAGCAGCACGCGCATCACGTGGCCGTTGACGCTGCCCCAGACGAAGCCGGCGTTGGTCACGCCCGCCGCCAGCCCGATCGCGACGAACAGCAAGTGCGGGCGCAGGCCGGCCAGGTGCCGGCGGAAGACCAGCAGCGACAGCACCGCCGCGACCGAGCTCACCAGCGCCGCGGCGTGCATGCCGCCCAGACCCCAGCCCGCCAGCACGCGGTACGGGAACCAGGCGATGCCCCAGACCGAGGCGCCGATCAGGATGGAAAGCGATGCCTTGACCGCATGGCGGTCGGCCGGCGCATGCTGCGCCGCAACAGTATTTGTGCTCATAAAGGGAATCAGTGCGAGGCGAGCCGGGCCGCCGACCGGTGACAGGCAGGCAGGGTCCGGACGGCGCCGGCGGCATCACCAGGGCGTGATGCCCGCCATCCGTGCTCGTGGCCGGCCGCGCGGGCCGGGCCGGCGCACGGAAACCCGCGCCGTTCCTCTATAATGCGTCGTTTTAACCGGCCCCGACTGACACTGTGAATCCGCGCCTCGACCTGCTCCAGCCCTACCCGTTCGAGAAACTGCGGGTGCTCTTTGCGCAGGTGAAACCTGCCGACAAGCCGGCCATCAGCTTTGGCATCGGTGAGCCCAAGCATCCGACGCCTGAATTCATCAAGCAAGCGCTGGCAGAGTCGCTCGCGGGGCTGGCGAATTATCCCACAACGGCAGGTTCCGATGCACTACGGCAGTGCATCGCCAGCTGGCTGGAACGCCGCTACGGCCTGCCCAAGGTCAACGCCACCACCGAAGTGCTGCCGGTGACCGGCTCGCGCGAGGCGCTGTTCGCCTTTGCCCAGACCGTGGTCGACGGCACCCGCGCGGGCGCGCTGGTGCTGTGCCCCAACCCGTTCTACCAGATCTACGAAGGCGCGGCGCTGCTGGCCGGCGCCACCCCGGTGTTCGCCAACAGCGACCCGGCGCGCAACTTCGCCCCGGCCTTCGACCGCATCGCCGACGAGGTCTGGCAGAAGGTGCAACTGCTATTTGTGTGCACGCCCGGCAACCCGACCGGCGCGGTGCTGTCGCTGGAAGACTGGAAGCAGCTGTTTGCGCTGTCGGACCGCTACGGCTTTGTGATCGCCTCGGACGAGTGCTACTCGGAGATCTATTTCGACGAGGGCCGCGCCCCGCTGGGTGCGCTGGAAGCCGCGCACAAGCTGGGCCGCGGCCTTGACCGGCTGGTGATGTTCTCGAGCCTGTCCAAGCGCTCCAACGTGCCGGGCCTGCGCTCGGGCTTCGTCGCCGGCGACGCCGCGCTGCTGAAGAAATTCCTGCTATACCGTACCTACCACGGCGGCGCCATGAACCCGGCGGTGCAGAGCGCCAGCATCGCCGCCTGGAACGATGAATCGCATGTGCGCGAGAACCGCGCCGCCTACGTGCGCAAGTTCAGCGAAGTCACGCCGATGCTGGCTGAGGTGCTGGACGTGGCGCTGCCCGATGCAGGCTTCTACCTGTGGGCCGATGTCTCGCGCACCGGCCTCACCGATACCGAATTCGCCGCGCGCCTGCTGGCCGAGCAGAACGTGACCGTGCTGCCCGGCAGCTACCTGGCGCGCGAAGCCGACGGCATTAACCCGGGGGCAAACCGCGTGCGCATGGCGCTGGTGGCGACGCCGGAGGAATGCCTGGAAGGTGCGCGCCGGATCGTGGAATTCTGCAAATCGCTGGCCTGAGGCTTTGGCCTTGACCACTGGTTTGCTCCCCTCTCCCGCTTGCGGGAGAGGGGCCGGGGGAGAGGGCAGGCGGTTCTACCAGCGTGGTGCCTTGCTAGACCACCCCTCTCCCCGACCCTCTCCCGCTGAGGGGAGAGGGAGAACACAATTGGCCGAACATCAACATTCAACACCTGAGAAAACGAACATGACGCAAGCTCTGCAAGCCCTGATCGACCAGGCCTGGGAAGACCGCACCAGCCTGTCGCCCAAGTCCGCCCCCAACGACATCCGCGAAGCCGTCGCCAACGTCATCAGCCAGCTGGATTCCGGCGCGCTGCGCGTGGCCGAGAAGCAAGGCAAGGACTGGATCGTCAACCAGTGGATCAAGAAGGCCGTGCTGCTGTCGTTCCGCCTGGAAGACAACGCGCCGATGAGCGCCGGCGGCTTTGCCCAGTTCTACGACAAGGTGCCGACCAAGTTCGCCAACTGGAGCGCCGACGACTTCGCCAAGGCTGGCTTCCGCGTGGTGCCGCCGGCCGTGGCCCGCCGTGGCTCGTTCATCGCCAAGAACGCGGTGCTGATGCCGTCGTACGTCAATATCGGCGCCTACGTCGACGAAGGCACCATGGTCGACACCTGGGCCACGGTCGGTTCGTGCGCACAGATCGGCAAGAACGTCCACCTGTCGGGCGGCGTGGGCATCGGCGGCGTGCTGGAGCCGCTGCAGGCCAACCCGGTGATCATCGAAGACAACTGCTTTATCGGCGCGCGCTCGGAAGTGGTTGAAGGCGTGATCGTGGAAGAGAACTCGGTGATCTCGATGGGCGTGTACCTGGGCCAGTCGACCAAGATCTACGATCGCGAAACCGGCGAGATCCACTATGGCCGCGTGCCGGCCGGCTCGGTGGTGGTGGCGGGCAACCTGCCGTCCAAGGATGGCAAGTACAGCCTGTACTGCGCCGTGATCGTGAAGAAGGTCGACGCGCAGACCCGCGCCAAGACCAGCCTGAACGACCTGCTGCGCGGCGACTGAGCACGCCTGGCGCAGCCCGCAACGGCTGCGCCGCCCCGTCCCGGGGCCCGGCCCCGGGGCAGTATTTCCGTTGTCACCCCGCCTGGCCAGGCTGAACATGCCTTCCCTCCGCAAGCGACTCATGGCCCTGGATCCCACCACCGTCAGTACCGTGCTCTCCCTGCTGCCCACCATTCTCGAGCAGGCCAACAAGACCATCGAGAAACTGAAGAAGAACAAGCGCAAGGACGGCACGCCGGAAGGCGCGGTGGCCGACACGCGCGATCCCGCCGCCCGCATCGCCGAGCTGGAAGCCGCTGCCGTGCAGCAGGCCGAGGCCGTCAAGCTGCTGGCCGAGCAACATGCCATCACCATCGACGCGCTGCGCAAGGAAGCCGCCCGGCTGGACCGCCGCCTGCGCCTGATGACCGCGGTGGCCATGGGCGGCGTGGCGCTGGGCCTGGGCGGCCTGGTGATCGCGCTGAACCTGCTGTTCCGCTGAATCCAATCCATCAAGACTAGCCATGACCGTCCTGCTCTACGGCATACCCAACTGCGATACCGTCAAGAAAGCCCGCACCTGGCTGGATGCCAACGGCGTGGCCTACACCTTCCACGACTTCAAGAAGCAGGGCGTGGATGAAGCCATGCTGCGCGGCTGGCTGAAGCATGTGCCGCTGGCCACGCTGCTCAACCGCAAGGGCACCACCTGGCGCACGCTGTCGGACGCCGACAAGGCCCGCGCCGAGCAGGAAGCCGGCGCGATCGCCTTGATGCAGCAAAGCCCGTCGCTGATCAAGCGCCCGGTGCTGGCCCACGATGGCAAGGTGATGGTCGGCTTCTCCGCCGACCAGTACGCCGGCCAGTTCTGATTTCCATTTCCGTAGTCCGATGACCGCCACCCTCGCCCTCACCGAAGACCTGATCCGCCGCCGCTCCGTCACGCCCGCCGACGAAGGCTGCCAGGCCATCCTGGAAACCCGCCTGAAGGCGCTCGGCTTCGACTGCGAAGCGCTCGTCAGCGGCCCCGACGATTTCCGCGTGACCAACCTGTGGGCGGTCAGGCGCGGCACGCAGGGCAAGGACGGCAAGCTGCTGGTCTTTGCCGGCCATACCGACGTGGTGCCGACCGGCCCGCTGGAGCAGTGGCATTCGGACCCGTTCGCGCCGACGCACCGCGACGGCAAGCTGTACGGCCGCGGCGCCGCCGACATGAAGACCTCCATCGCCGGCTTCGTGGTGGCGGTGGAAGAGTTCGTCAAGGCGCATCCTGCGCATGCCGGCTCGATCGCCTTCCTGATCACCAGCGACGAGGAAGGCCCGGCGCACGACGGCACCATCAAGGTGGTCGAGGCCCTGTCCGCACGCGGCGAGCGCCTGGACTACTGCGTGATCGGCGAGCCGACCTCGGTCGACACGCTCGGCGACATGGTCAAGAACGGCCGCCGCGGCTCGCTGTCGGGCAAGCTCACGGTCAAGGGCATTCAGTGCCATATCGCCTACCCGCACCTGGGCCGCAACCCGATCCATGAAGCCGCGCCGGCGCTGGCCGAGCTGGCCGCCGAGGTCTGGGACCAGGGCAACGAGTACTTCCCGCCGACCAGCTGGCAGATGTCGAACATCCACGGCGGCACCGGCGCCACCAACGTGATCCCGGGCCACGTCACCATCGACTTCAACTTCCGCTTCTCGACCGCCAGCACGCCCGAAGGCCTGAAGGCGCGCGTGCATGCGATCCTGGACCGCCACCAGCTCGAATACCAGCTGGACTGGACCCTGGGCGGCGAGCCCTTCCTGACCCCGCGCGGCGAGCTGTCCGACGCGCTGTCGTCGGCGATCGAGGCCGAGACCGGCGTCAAGACCGAGCTGTCGACCACCGGCGGCACTTCTGACGGGCGTTTCATCGCCAAAATCTGCCCGCAGGTGATCGAGTTCGGCCCGCCCAACGCCAGCATCCACAAGATCGACGAGCACGTTGAAGTGCGCTTCATCGAGCCGCTGAAGAACGTCTACCGCGGCGTGCTGGAACGTCTCGTCGCCTGATTTTTTTCGCCGAAAGACACCCATACATGGCAACGCCCTCTCCCCTGCGCACCGTGCGCGACCTGCTGCGTCTCGCAGTCTCGCGCTTTACCGCCGCGCGCCTGTCCTTTGGCCACGGCAGCGCCAATGCCTATGACGAAGCCGCCTACCTGGTGCTGCATACGCTGAACCTGCCGCTCGACACGCTCGATCCCTTCCTGGACGCGCGCCTGCTGCCCGAGGAAGTCGATGCCGTGCTCAAGGTCATCGACCGCCGCGTCAATGAGCGCGTGCCGGCCGCCTACATCACGCACGAGGCCTTTATGCACGGCCTGCGCTTCTACGTCGATTCACGCGTGATCGTGCCGCGCAGCTTTATCGGCGAACTGCTGCAGGACGGGCTGGAGCCCTGGGTCGGCGAGACCGACAGCATCGGCCCGGTGCTGGAGCTGTGCACCGGTTCCGGCTGCCTGCCGATCGTGGCCGCGCACGTGTGGCCGAACGCGAAGATCGACGCCGTCGACATCTCGCCCGACGCGCTCGCCGTGGCGCGCCGCAACGTGGCCGACTACAAGATGGACGACCGCATCCGGCTGTATGAAGGCGACCTGTACGCGCCGCTGCCGCACGGCGCCACCTACGACGTGATCCTGACCAACCCGCCCTACGTCAACGAAGGCTCGATGCAGGCGCTGCCGCCGGAATACCTGGCCGAGCCGCGCATCGCCCTGGCCGGCGGCGACGACGGCATGGACGTGGTGCGCCGGATCATCGCCGGCGCCAAGGCGCACCTGAATCCGGGCGGCGTGCTGGTGGTAGAGATCGGCAACGAGCACGCCAACGTGGAAGCCGCGTTCCCTGAACTGGAAATCGTCTGGCTGCCGGTCAGTGCGGGGGATGAGCAGGTATTCCTGCTGACCTACGACGCCCTGCCGGGCTGAGTGGACAGGCAGGCCGGCTCGCCTGCCATGCAATCTGGGCGAACACCGGCCACGCGCCGACCATGCTGACCGCGCACGCTCTACACTCACTGCTAGGCACCACGTTCGGTCTTGTCACCGACCCGTCCGAGCGGGGCAGCGGCAGGACCTACTTCCTGCCGCCCATCACCTGGCAGCCACCGCGGTCGACCCGCATCCTGCACGTACGCACCGATGCCGCCGGCCACGTCGCGCAGGTGCGCCTGTGCATTTCCTCCGATAACAACAACAGCGTGTTCGCTCCGCAGCCGGTGCAGTGGCAAACCCTGCGCCCGCTGGTAGCGGCCGAGATCGCGCAGTACCGAGACTACGCGGCCCGAGCAGGCCGCTGTTGAAGCCGTGACCCCCAGCAACACCCGCCTCCCCGCATCGCCCGACGCCCTGCCCGCCCATGCCCCGGCAGCGCACGCCGCGCGCGGTATCGCCCTGCTGACGTTCGCCTTTGCGCTCAGCCAGTTCTTCCGCTCCTGCCTGGCGGTGATGGCGCCCGAACTGCAGCATGATTTCGGGCTGTCGCCGGCGGGCTTTGGCGCACTGTCTTCGTCGTTCTTCCTGGCCTTTGCCGTGACGCAGATCCCGGTGGGCATTGCCTTCGACCGCTACGGCGTGGGCCGGCCGACCGCGCTGCTGCTGGCGGTGGGCGCGGTGTCGTCGATCCTGTTCGTGCTGGCGCCAAACGGCGCGGCGGCCACGCTGGCGCAGGTAGGGCTGGGGCTGGCATGCGCGCCGGTCTTCATGGGCCTGCTGCATTTCGCCTCCGAGCAGCTGTCCGAGCGCGACTACACCCGCGTGGTCAGCCGCTCCAATGCCATGGGCATGATCGGCGCGCTGTGTGCCACGGCGCCGCTGGGCTGGGCCATCTCGCTGATCGGATGGCGCCCGTCGATGGCGGTATCGGCGCTGGGCATGGTCGCGGCCTGCTATGGTGTGTGGCGCTTCGTGCGCGACCAGGGCCATGCCGAGGCCCGCAGCGCGTCGTGGCCGGCGATGCTGTCGGAAAGCCTGCAGCTGCTGAAGCTGGTGCCGCTGTGGACGCTGATTCCGCTGTGCGTGGCGATGTCCGCCGGCACCGCCTTCCGCAATGCCTGGAGCGGCCCCTACCTGGCCGACGTGTTCGGGCTGGGCTCGGCGCCGCGCGGAGTGGCGCTGGCGCTGCTGAGCCTGGCCGGCTTCCTGACCGCCTTCCTGCTGCCGGTGCTGGTCCGCCGCAACACGCTCAAGACCGCCATCGCCGGCTGGTCGTGCTTTGCCATGTCGGGCTCGTTCCTGCTGGCGCTATGGCCGGACAGCGGCATCGGCTACGGCGTGGCGATGATGGCGCTGCTGTCGACCATCGGCATGCTGCACCCGCTGGTGATGGCGCAGGGCCGCGGGCTGATCACGCCGTCGCGGCGCGGGCGCGGGCTGGGGCTGCTCAACACCTTTGTGTTCCTGGGATCGGCGCTGACGTCATGGGGCTACGGGCTGATCGCCAATGCCGGCCATGTGCGCGGCTGGCCGCTGCCTTCCACCTATGCGGCGATCTTCCTGTCCGCGGGCCTGCTGATTGCCGCCGCGCTGGTGCCCTACTTCTTCAGCCAGCCGCATCCCACCAGTCATTAGCCAGACTCAGGCTGCGGCAAGCGCCCTGGCCATGTCGGCGATGATGGTGAAGCGGATCACGCGCAGGCAGGCCAGTTCGCCGGCAAACCCGCCGGTGAGCACCGGGCGCTCCCGCGCCATGGCCGCGTTCTGTTGCTCGGCCTGCTCATAGAGCGCCTGCGCGGCCGGCCCGATGCCGCGCAGCATGGCGTCCAGCCGCCGCTCGGCGGTCACGCCGGTCAGGCCCAGCGCGCGCCCTGCCTCCAGCACCAGCGCGCGCGAGAAATCGCTGTAGAACTCCACCCCCAGCACCGGCCAGGCAAAGCGGTGCGCCTGCGGCCAGCCGGTCTTGTCATAGGTGCGGGTGGCGTAAGCCGCCTCGCTGAGCAAATCGTAGAACGGCGCCAGCGCAATGCCGGCATCGGACACCAGGAAGCTCAGGTTCTTCAGGTGCGCGTCCGAATTGCCCACCAGGATGTTGAACACCAGCCAGTCGAACAACCGTGCCCGCGCCACCGCCGGGGCGCGGCACAGCGTTGCCAGTTGCGCCAGCCGCTCGACGCTGCCCTGGTCGTATTTGAAGGTGCGCGGCAGGTTCAGCAGCTGGCAGGCATCGATCGCATGCAGCCGCTGCCACTGCCCTTGCTGCGTGAGATGGCGATCGAAACGGTCGATCAGGTAGACCGGCGACGGCACATAGCGCCGGTGCACGGGCGGCACCTCCAGCTTCAGCCGCGCGGCCAGCGACATCACGAACCACTCGTTGATGACCGAATGCGGATAGATCTCCTGCATCTGGTGGGCCGGCTTCAGGATATGCGTGGACGGCGTATCCGCGCCGGGCTCGAACAGCGCGCCGTCCTGCAGCACCACCGCCAGCTTGTGCTGGGCACCGGCCAGCGACATGCGCTTGACCGCGCCATGCGTAAGCGGCACGCTGGGCAGGCTGTGGATGCGGGCGTCGAGCGCGGCGTCGCTCAAGGCGCGCAGGGCCGGCGCGGTGGCGGGCCCGCGGCCGGGCGGCAGCAGCGTCAGCGAGCCCGCCGATTCCGCCCCGTAGTGGGCCAGCAGGGCAAAGGCATCGGCCTCGTTGCGGATGCTGGCATCGCGTGCCAGCAGCGCACGCTGGCCGTCCTCGGGCAGCAGGTTGTCGAAGTACCACTGCACCGGCCGCAGCGTGCTGCCATCGGCGAGCGCCTCCCGCTGCAGCGGCAGCGCCGGGCTCAGGGCGAAGGCGTGCGGGTTGCCCAGCCACTCCGCGTCATAGCGGAATGACCAGGCATCGCTGGCTTCATGCAGCTCGCCGACCGGCGCTCCGTTGATGCTGGCGACCAGTACGCGCTCAGCCATGCTGGTCGCCTCCCTTGACCGCTGCGCGCCGGTTGCGGCTGCGCGCCTGGCGTTGCCTGAGCTTGGCGAGTTCAGGCGCTACCAGCGGGGCCGCTGCCTCCGGCATATCCACCACCACGCGCAGGCCAAGCCCTTCCAGCACCTGGAACAGCTTGCCCCACTGGATGCCTTCGGCCCCGTTCTCTACGCGCACCATGAAGTTCTCGCTGACGCCGATGGCGCCTGCGGCATCGTCCTGACGCAGGCCTTGCGCCTTGCGGGCAGCGCGCACGAAGGCGCCGATATCGCCGGGTTCGGTGAGGGTCACTGGCACAAAAATCTCCTTGATTGCAAAGACTTTAGTGTTTCCAGGCGGGGAAATCAAGAAATCTCCCTGATTGCGAAGATTCAAGCCTCTGAACACAGCCGGCTGGCAAAATCTCCTCATTTGCAAAGATTATTGCTGTAGCCGACCGCCGGACACAGCCATTCGCACCGGTGCCGCCTATCGCTTCGCTTGCAAAAAGCCAGACTTATCGATTTAAGAATTCCGCTGGCGCGCTTACACCTTTACCGTTTGTGACACCAACATCCCGGCCCGACCTGGCGACAAGGGACAACGGCTGCGCCCGCGGCCGGCATAACGAGGAGACAAGCTGATGGCATCCCTGATCGCATCCCGGCGCCGCGCCTGGGGCCGCCGCGCATGGCTGGCCGGCATGCTGGCCACCGCGGCCGCAACCGCCTTGCCGTCCGGCGCCAGCGCTGAGACCTGGCCATCGCGCCCGGTCCAGCTGCTGATCCCCTACCCGCCGGGCGGCAGCGCCGACCTGCTGGCCCGCCCGGTCGCAGCCAGGCTGCAGGAGCGCCTGGGCCAGCCCGTGGTGCTGGACTACCGGCCCGGCGCCGGCGGCACCATCGCCAGCCAGGCGCTGGCGCGGGCCAAGCCCGACGGCTACACCCTGATCATGGTGCTGGCCGCCCATGCCATCAATGCCAGCCTGTACCCGAAGCTGCCCTATGACACGCGCAAGGACTTCGCGCCCGTCTCGCTGGTGGCCAGCCTGCCGATGATCCTGGCCGGGAGCCCCTCGCTGCAGGCCACCAACGTGAAGGAGCTGATTGCCGAGGCCAAGGCCGCGCCCGGCAAGCTGACCTTCGCCTCGGCCGGCAACGGCAATACCGGCCACCTGGCGGGCGAATTGTTCGATTCCGTCGCGGGTATCAAGATGACCCACGTTCCGTACAAAGGCAGCGCACAAGTGGTGACGGCAATGCTGTCGGGCGAGGTCCAGCTGACCTTCGACAGCATCTCCACCACCCTGCCGCATGTGAAGAGCGGCAAGCTGCGCGCACTGGCCGTCACCGGCAGCCAGCGCGCCGCGGTCGCGCCCGAGGTGCCGACGCTGGCCGAGGCCGGCGTGCCGGGCATCAGCATCACCGGCTGGTACGCGATGCTGGCACCGGCCGGCACGCCGCAGCCCGTGATCGACCGGCTCAGCACCGAGATTGCCACGGTGCTGCGCCAGCCCGAACTGAAGGCGACGCTGGCCGCCAACGGCTATGAGCCGGTGGGCTCGACGCCCGCCGCGCTGCGCACCCATATCGACGCCGAGATCAACCGCTGGAGCAAGGTGGTGAAGGACTCCGGCGCACAGATCCAGTAAGACTGCTTCGATCCATCATTGCTCATCGGGCGCCGCCAGGCCGGCGTCCGCATTCCCTTGCCGAACATGACCCAACCGACCCCGCTCCAACGCCCCTTTACCACCATGTCCGTGCTCGTGCGCGAGCACGCCACGCAGCGCCCCACGCAGCGCGCCCTGATGCATGGCGAGCGCGTGCTCGACTATGCCGGCCTCGATGCCGCCATGGACCGCATTGCCGCGGCGCTGGCCCGCGACGGCGTGCGCCCCGGCGAGGCCATCGCCATCTGCGCGTCGTCCTCGATCGAATACGCCGCGGTGTACCTGGGTGCGGTGCGCGCAGGCGTGGTCGTGGCGCCGCTGGCACCGTCATCCACGCCGGACAGCCTGGCCGGCATGGTTGCCGACGCGGCCGCGCGCATCCTGTTCACGGATGCCACCGTGGCCGACGTGCTGCAGCCCGTGCGCGACCAGCTGGCCGCCACGCCCATCGTCACGCTGGACGGCAGCGACGCAGGCCAGCCATACCAGGCCTGGCTGGCACCCGCCGGCACACCGGTGACCGAGCCCGGGATCCGCCCGGAGATGCCGCTCAACATCATCTATTCCTCGGGCACCACCGGCACCCCCAAGGGCATCGTGCAGTCGCACGGCATGCGCTGGGCCCATGTGTCGCGCGGCGCCGCCACCGGCTACGGCACGCATGCGATCACGCTGCTGTCGACGCCGCTGTATTCCAACACCACGCTGGCCAGCTTCTTCCCGACCATCGGTCTGGGCGGCACGGCGATCCTGATGGCCAAGTTCGATGCGGGCCAGTACCTGGCGCTGGCGCAGCAGCATCGCGCCACGCACACCATGCTGGTGCCGGTGCAGTACCAGCGGCTGCTGGCGCATCCGGAGTTCGACCGCCATGACCTGTCGTCCTTCCAGCAGAAGTTCTGCACCAGCGCGCCGTTCAGCCCCGCCCTGAAGGCCGAAGTGCTGCGGCGCTGGCCGGGCGCGCTGACCGAGCTGTACGGCATGACCGAAGGCGGCGGCGGCTGCCTGCTGTTCGCCGACCAGTTCCCCGACAAGCTGCATACCGTGGGGCGCCCCGCCACCGGTGCCGACGTGCGCATCATCGACGACGAGGGCCGCGAACTGCCGCCCGGCAGCACCGGGGAAGTGGTGGGCCGCTCGGCGGCGATGATGAACGGCTACCACAACCAGCCGGAAAAAACCGCCGAGACCGAGTGGCACGACGCGCAGGGCCAGCGCTTTATCCGCACCGGCGACATCGGCCGCTTTGACGAAGACGGCTTCCTGGTGCTGATGGACCGCAAGAAGGACATGATCATCTCGGGCGGCTTCAACATCTACCCGAGCGATCTCGAGGCGGTGGTGCGCGAACACCCGGCGGTGGCCGATGTGTCGGTGGTGGGCGTGCCGTCGGAGCGCTGGGGCGAGACCCCGGTGGCCTTCGTCGCGCTGCGCGCCGGCGGCGGCGCCACGGCACAGGACGTGCTGGCCTGGGCCAACCAGCACCTGGGCAAGACCCAGCGGCTGGCCGCGATCCATGAGGTGGAGAGCCTGCCGCGCAGCGCCATCGGCAAGGTGCTCAAGCGCGAACTGCGCGACCGCATCACCGGCGCCTGACGCGCCGCGCACGGCACAAGCGCAAGCACCCACACAAAAAGTTGGCGAGGATGCTTGCGCAATCAAAAAGGCGTCTCTATAATTCGCGCCTTCGCTAGGCTCGTAGCTCAGCTGGTTAGAGCACCACCTTGACATGGTGGGGGTCGTTGGTTCGAGTCCAATCGAGCCTACCAACGCACAACGGAACACGGACGGTACGCATTGCGCACCGTCCGTTTTTCTTTTCCGGCGCCGCTTTCAGGTGCCGATGCCGAACTCCGCCAGCACCGCTTCGGTATGCTGGCCCAGCGCCGGCGCATTCCCTGCCGGCCGTTCCGATCCTGCCATGCCTGGCAGGTTGGCCCACGGCACTTCGCCGATCCCAGCCAGCGGCAGCCGGCCGAACACGCCCGCCTGCGCGCATTGCGCGCTCTGCGGCAGGTCCCGTGCATGGCCCACGCGCGCGAACAGCACATCGTGCTCGGTCAGCAGCGCCTCCCAATGCGACAGCGGCTGTGCTGCAATCGCCTGCGCCACGCGCCGGCCCAGCTCCGCCGCGCGCGGCAGACGGCCGGCGCTGGTGTGCAGCGTGATATCGGCCAGCCAGTCGTCGAAACCCAGCAGCGTTGCCAGCCGCACGAACATGGCGTCGTTGAGCATGCTCAGGTACAGCCGGCCATCGGCCGCATCGAACAGCCCGGTGGGCGCATTGGCCACGGCCAGTTCCGCATCGGGGAACATGGCGTCATCCACCATCAGGTAGGACTGCAGCGCGGCACTGGTCTCCAGCAGCGACAGCCGCACGTGCCGGCCGCGGCCGTTGCGCGCGGCCTTGTACAGCGCTGCCGACGCATGCTGGGCCGCATAGAGCCCGGTGCTCAGGTCGACCATGTAGAAGGCGATGCGGCGCGGCTGGCCGGCGCTGTCGCGGTTCAGGTGCATCAGGCCGCTGAAGGCCTGCATGGTGGTGTCCACCGCTGGCATGTTCGCCATCGGGCCGGCATGGCCGTAGCCAGAGATCGAGACATAGACCAGCGCCGGGTTGCGCGCGGCCAGTGCCTCGTAGCCGACGCCCATGCGCTCGGCAACGCCGGGGCGGAAGTTCTGGATCACCACGTCGGCCTGCTGCGCCAGCCTGGCGATGGCGGCCCGGCCGCTGTCGCTGCGCGCGTCCAGCAGCACGCTCTCCTTGCCCGCGTTGCAGGCGACCGCAATCGCGGTCTGGCCGGCGCGGATGCGCCCCATCTGCCGCGACCAGTCGCCTCCCGGCGGCTCCACCTTGATCACGCGCGCGCCCTGCTGGCGCAGGATCAGGCCGCAGTACGGGCCGGCGATGCCCTGGCTCAGGTCGAGCACGGTCAGGCCGTCGAACATGGCATCGTCCGTTGCCACTTGTGCATGGTGCATGTCGTGCCCTCCGTTCAGATATCCAGCATGACCTTGCCGATGGCGCGGCGCGACATCGTGGTGTCGACGGCGTTGAGCCAGTCGTTCAGCGGGAAGTGCTGCAGCACGGGCGGCGCCAGCTTGCCGCTGGCTGCCGCCTGCATGATCTCGGCCACCATCGCCTGCACCGGCTGCGCAAAGCGCCGGCGCTCGTCGGTCAGGCCCCAGCCGATGTAGTAGCCGTAGTTGAAGCCGATCAGGGTCAGGTTCTTCACCAGCAGCAGGTTGGCCGGCACCTCCGGGATGCGCCCGCTGGCATAGCCGATCGACAGCAGCCGCGCGCCCGGCGCCGCGCAGCGCAGCGAGGCGTCGAAGAGATCGCCGCCGACCGGATCGAACACCACGTCGGCCCCGCCCGCGGGGCACAGCGCCTTGACCGCTGCCGCCAGCGTGGCCGCGTCGGACGGCAGCGCATGCGCGGCGCCGTTGCGCAGCGCCGCCTCGCGCTTGGCCTCGGTGCTGGCGGTGGCGATCACGCGCGCGCCCATCAACCGGCCCACCTGTACCGCGGCCGTGCCCAGCGCGCCGCTGGCGCCATGGACCAGCATGGTTTCGCCCGGCTGCAGCGCGGCGCGCCAGGCCAGCGCCGCCCAGACCGTGCCATAGGTGATGGGCAGCGCCGCCGCCTGGGCCAGCTCCAGCCCGTCAGGCACCGGATAGACCGTGTCGGCCATGGCCACCGCTTCCTCGGCGAAGCCGCCCCAGTCCAGCGCCGCGGCCACGCGCTGGCCCGGGCGCAGCCGCGTGACATCAGGCGCCACCTCGATGATTTCGCCCGCGGCCTCGGTGCCGGGGATGAACGGCAGCGGCGGCTTGCGCTGGTACTTGCCGGACACAAACAGGCTCAGCGCAAAGCCCACGCCGGCATGGCGCACACGGATGCGCACCTGGCCCGGCGCCAGCGGCTGGCGCGGCAGGCGTTGCAGTTCCAGCTCGCTCCAGTGGCACCAGCGGGAGCAGACCAGCCCCAGGTAATCGGTCTCTTGCATCGGGACTCCTGTCATTCGAGCGTGATGCCGACATCGCTGATGATGCGGCTCCATTTGTCGCGGTCGTTCTTCATCACCGTGGCGAAGGCTTCCGGCGTGCTGCCGACCGGCACCAGGTTCAGGTCCTGCATCTTCTTCGCGATTTCCGGCAGGCGCACGATGCGCGCGACCTCGCGCGACAGGGCATCGACCCGTGCTTTCGGCACGCCGGCGGGGAACAGCAGGCCCATCCACGCATCGGGCTCGAAGCCCTTGTAGCCGGCCTCCCGGAAGGTCGGCACCTTGGGCAGCAGCGCCGAACGCTCCGCGCCAGCGATCGCCACCGGCGCCAGCTTGCCGCCCTGCAGCAGCGGCATGGCCGTGCCCACGGCAATAAAGCCCAGCTTCACATGGCCGGCCGCCAGGTCGGTGGCCAGCGGCGCGCCGCCCTTGTAGGCGACGTGTTCCATCTGCAGCCCGGCCTCGCGCTTGAGCAACTCTCCCAGGATATGGCCGGTCGTCCCCGCGCCATACGACCCGTACGGATACTTGCCGGGATTGGCCTTGAGCAGCGCCACCACCTCCGGCAGCGTGCGCGCCGGGAAGTCCGGCGACACCGCCAGGATGGTGGACGAGATCGCCACCTCGCTGACCGGCGTGAAGTCCGCGATCGGGTCATAGCCGATACCCCGGTACAGCGACGGGTTCTGCACGTGCGCAGTGAAGGTCAACAGCGCGGTGTAACCGTCCTTTGCTGCGCGGGCAACGTACTTGGTACCCGTGGTGGTGCCCGCGCCAGGCTTGTTGTCGACGATGACCGGCTGGCCCCAGCTCCTGGTCAGCTCCTGCCCGATCAGCCGCGCCACGGCGTCGTTCACATTGCCCGCCACCGACGGCACCACGATGGTGAGCGGGCGCGACGGATAGGGCTCGGCGGAGGCGGGATCGGCGGCGCAGACTGCCGCCGGGATGGCCGCCAGCAGCATGGCGGCCACGGCTGCGCGCAGCCGTGCGGAACGGTGTTGCATCGGTGTGTCTCCTGTCCTGGCTCCCTTCTGTGGTGCCCGCGGGAGTGCGGTGCGCGAGGGATGCCAACGCAGTCTAGGCCAGCACCCCGCCCGGCGTGATTCCCGCGCGGCGCGGGCCAAGTCCTGCCAGGCATTGCGCAGCGCCGCATTGCCCTACCCCGGGAAATCCCTCATGGCCCAGCCCCCTCGCCGGTCACTATTATTCGTTGAAATTTTCAACTATCGAATTTTTCATCTATTCATGCCACGCGCTCTCCGGCTCAAGTCCGACTACATCAACATCCTGCTCGACATGGCCGCCGAGCGCACGCGCGAACGCGGCTCGCGCGTGTATGAAGAGAAATTCGGGGTCTCGCTGCGGGACATCCGCCTGCTGCGGATGATCGGATCGACGCCCGGCATCACCATGGGCCAGCTGGTGCAGCAGTCTGCGATCGAGAAGACGCTGGCGTCCAAGCTGGTTGGCGCGCTGGTCAAGCGCGACCTGGTGCAGCGCGAGATCAGCACGGAAGACGCGCGCCAGGTGTGCCTGTTCCTGAGCGAGGCCGGCGTCGACCTGGTGCGGCGCGCCGAGCCGCTCGGCATCGAGCTGGAAGCGGGCTTCCTGCACTGCCTGACGCCGGCCGAGATCGACGCGCTGCGCGCCACGCTGGTCAAGCTGATCGAAGCCGAGGCCGCTTCGCGCGAGTCCTTCGAGCGGTATCTCCAGAAGCTGCGCGAGCGCGGCACCACCACGCCCTGACCGGCGCCCTTTGTCC
>NZ_JBYSZW010000018.1:39481-126957 GCF_058787575.1 Cupriavidus sp. FW305-3-2-15-C-LB2 | reverse complement strand
GAAATCACCCCCGTCGCCCCCGGCACGCCCGAGAAGCCCTACTTCGGCATCGACGTGCCGCTGATGCGCTATTTCGGCCTGCAGCCGGAGCTTATCGAGGAGGGCTATTGCCGCACGCGGCTGCCGGCGCACCCGTCGCTGGTCAACAGCCGCGGCGATGTGCATGGCGGCACGCTGATGGCGACGCTGGACTTCACCCTGAGCGGCGCCGCGCGCTCGCATGCGCCGCTGGAAACCGGCGTGATCACGATCGACATGTCCACGCATTTCCTGGCGGCAGCGCGCGGCGAGCTGACGCTGGAGGCGCGCTGCCTGCGCCGCGGCGCGCGCATTGCATTCTGCGAGGGCGAGGTCAAGGATGCTGCCGGCACCGTGGTGTGCGTGGCGCGGGCCGCGTTCAAGCTGGTGCCGCTGTCCGCCGGCGGCAACTGACCCCGGCATCGGTCTGGTCGCTCAGTCCTGCAGCGGCCAGTACACCTGTTCGAAACGCGCGCGCTCGGTGATGCCATAGTCGCCGGGCGCGTATTGCATCAGCCAGTCGCCCGGCTTGCCGTGCAGCACGTCGCCGCCGGCGCTGCGCGCGATGCTGAAGGCCTCGTGCATTTCGCGCGCCAGTACCGGGATCGGCTTGTTGCGGTAGGCGCCGTCCTGGCCGTGCGCCAGCGGCGGCACGGCCTCGTATTTGGGGTCGAAGCGGTCGCGCGAGACGCACCAGCGGTCGCCGCCGCGGCTGGTGATCAGCGCATCGCCAGGTTGGTAGCGGTTGGGTCCCTCGCGGCTGATCAGCTCGCCGGGTTCGGTGGCGAACACCACGTCGACAACTTCATGCTTGAGGTAGAACGCGGCAGCCGGGTCGCTGCTCAGGTCGATATCGGCCAGCATCGGCATGTCCGTCAACCCAGCGCGCGCGGCGCGAACAAATGGTTCAGCGGGCCGTTGCCGGCACCCAGCCGCAGCCCCGCGCCCGCCGCGATGGCCTGCGCCACGTAGTCCAGCGCCGTGCCCACCGCCGGCTCCAGCGCATCGCCGCGCGCAAGCTGCGCGGCAATCGCGGCGGCCAGCGTGCAGCCGGTGCCGTGCAGGTTGCGGGTATCGACACGCGGATGCGTGAACACGCGCACGCTGCCGTCGGCCAGCATCAGCAGGTCATCCAGGCCGCCGGCGGCGGCACCGTCTTCCAGGTGGCCGCCCTTGAGCAGCACCGCGGGGCAGCCCATCGCGATCAGGTCGGCGGCGGCCTGTTCCATCTCCGCACGGCGCGTGATCCTGCGGCCCAGCAGGTAGGAAGCCTCGGGCAGGTTGGGCGTGACCAGCAGCGCGCGCGGGAACAGCAGCCGCACCATCGCCTGCGTGGTGGCGTCATCGGACAGCGTCGCGCCCGAGGTCGAGATCATCACCGGGTCCACCACCAGCTTGCTGATGCCGTGCCGGTCAGCCGCCGCGGCCACGGCCTCGACGATGGCGGCGGTGCCCAGCATGCCGGTCTTGGCCGCGTCCATGCCGATATCGCTGGCCACGGCATCGATCTGCGCGGCCACCATGTCGGCGGGAATGGCGTGCACGCCGGTCACGCCCAGCGTGTTCTGCGCGGTGATCGCGGTGATGGCGCTCATGCCGAAGCAACCCAGCGCGGAAAAGGTCTTCAGGTCGGCCTGGATGCCGGCGCCGCCGCCGGAGTCGGAACCGGCGATGGTCAGGGTACGGGGTGGCGTTGGGATCATCTGTGCAGGAATCGGAGGGAGCCGGTGCGCAAGGCGCCCGGGCACGCTACAATACCGCCACTCCGAGGAGCGTTGCAACGGATGGAGGCCTGCGAAGCACATCGCGCGGCCGGCGGCACAGCCGCCCCATGCCATCCGCCAGGCTCGGACTGTCTTCAACGGCGCTCGCTGATCCGTGGTCCGCACGGAGGCGAGTCGACCTATCCGCGTGCTTCGCATGTGCCCTTGCGCCATGCCACGGCTGCCAGATTCCCCGTACTCGTCACCTGCGTGCCACTCTTCACCGGGAGTGAAACATGAACGCTGTGACCGACCTGAAGCAAGACTACCTCGTCGCCGACATCAACCTGGCCGGCTGGGGCCGCAAGGAAATCGCCATTGCCGAGACCGAGATGCCCGGCCTGATGGCGATCCGCGACGAATTCGCAGCGGCGCAGCCGCTCAAGGGCGCGCGCATTGCCGGCTCGCTGCACATGACGATCCAGACCGCCGTGCTGATCGAGACGCTCAAGGCACTGGGCGCCGACGTGCGCTGGGCCTCGTGCAACATCTTCTCGACGCAGGACCACGCCGCTGCCGCGATCGCCGCAGGCGGCACGCCCGTGTTCGCGTTCAAGGGCGAATCGCTGAAGGAATACTGGGACTTCACCCACCGCATCTTCGACTGGGCGGACGGCGGCACCCCCAACATGATCCTGGATGACGGCGGCGACGCCACGCTGCTGCTGCACCTGGGCGCGCGCGCCGAGAAGGACCAGTCCGTGATCGCCAAGGCCACCAGCGAGGAAGAAACCTACCTGTTCGCCGCGATCAAGGAAAAGCTGGCCAAGGACCCGAGCTGGTACAGCCGCAACCTGGCAGCCATCCGCGGCGTGACCGAGGAAACCACCACCGGCGTGCACCGCCTGTACCAGATGGCCCAGAAGGGCGAACTGCGCTTCCCGGCCATCAACGTCAACGACTCGGTGACCAAGAGCAAGTTCGACAACCTGTACGGCTGCCGCGAGTCGCTGGTGGACGGCATCAAGCGCGCCACCGACGTGATGATCGCCGGCAAGGTTGCCATCGTGGCCGGCTACGGCGACGTGGGCAAGGGCAGCGCACAGGCGCTGCGCGCGCTGTCGGCCCAGGTGTGGGTGACCGAGATCGACCCGATCTGCGCGCTGCAGGCCGCGATGGAAGGCTACCGCGTGGTGACCATGGACTACGCCGCCGAGCATGGCGATATCTTCGTCACCTGCACCGGCAACTACCATGTCATCACCCATGACCACATGGCGAAGATGAAGGACCAGGCCATCGTCTGCAATATCGGCCACTTCGACAACGAGATCGACATCGCCTCGATCGAGAAGTACGAATGGGATGAGATCAAGCCGCAGGTCGATCACGTCAAGTTCCCGGACGGCAAGAAGCTGATCATCCTGGCCAAGGGCCGCCTGGTGAACCTGGGCTGCGCCACCGGCCACCCGTCGTACGTGATGAGCAGCTCGTTCGCCAACCAGACCATCGCCCAGATCGAACTCTGGCAGGAACGCGACAGCGGCAAGTACCCGGTCGGCGTCTACACGCTGCCCAAGCACCTGGACGAGAAGGTGGCGCGCCTGCAGCTGCGCAAGCTGAACGCGCAGCTGACCGAGCTGACCGAACAGCAGGCCGCGTACATCGGCGTGAAGAAGGAAGGCCCGTACAAGGCCGACCACTACCGCTACTGATCCGCACAGGAAGGCAGGGCTCCCCCTCCCGCTTGCGGGAGAGGGGGAGAAACCACATTCAAGGAGCCGTCATGAGATTACTGGTCGTCTGGATCATCAACGCTGTTGCGCTGTTCGTGCTGCCATACATCATCTCGTCGATCCACATCCAGAGCTTTGGCTCGGCGATGCTGGCGGCGCTGGTGCTGGGCCTGGTCAATACGCTGATCCGTCCGATCCTGGTGATCCTGACGCTGCCGGTCACGCTGCTGACGCTGGGGCTGTTTATCTTCGTCATCAACGCGCTGCTGTTCCTGTTTGTCGGCAACCTGCTGTCGGGCTTTACCGTCGGCGGTTTCTGGGCGGCCCTGCTGGGCTCCATCCTGTACAGCGTGATCTCGTGGCTGCTGGCCAGCCTGCTGCTGGGCGAACGCACCGCCTGACGCGGCCTGCACTGACACGAATCCCATACCGCGCGCCGCGCCAACGCGGTGCGCCACCATCATGCAAGACCGCTACTTCAGCTTTGAATTCTTCCCGCCCAAGACGGCGGAGGGCACGGAGAAACTGCGCAACACGCGTGCGCAGCTGGCCCCGCTCAAGCCCAAGTACATCTCGGTGACGTTCGGCGCCGGCGGCACCACGCAGCAGGGCACGCTGGACGCGGTGCTGGAAATCCAGCGCGAAGGCATCGAGGCCGCGCCGCACCTGTCGTGCGTGGGCTCGTCGCGCGAGAGCATCCGCGCTATCCTGCAGCAGTACCGCGACGGCGGCATCCGCCATATCGTCGCGCTGCGCGGCGACATGCCCTCGGGCATGGGCGAGATCGGCGAGTTCCGCTACGCCAACGAACTGGTCGAGTTTATCCGTGCCGAGACCGGCGACTGGTTCAACATCGAAGTCGCGGCCTACCCGGAGTACCACCCGCAGGCCAAGTCTCCGCGCCACGATCTCGAGAACTTCGTGCGCAAGGTCAAGGCCGGCGCCAACTCGGCGATCACGCAGTATTTCTACAACGCTGACGCCTACTTCCGCTTTGTCGATGACGTGCGCGCGACCGGCCTCGAGGTGCCGATCGTGCCGGGCATCATGCCGATCACCAACTACACGCAGCTGATGCGCTTCTCCGAGTCGTGCGGCGCCGAAGTGCCGCGCTGGGTGGCCAAGCGGCTGGAGAGCTTTGGCGACGACCGCGAATCGATCCGCGCCTTCGGCCTGGACGTGGTCACCGCGCTGTGCGAGCGCCTGCTCGCAGCGGGCGTGCCGGGCCTGCACTTCTACACGCTCAATGCCGCCGGCGCCACCAAGGCGATCTGGCAGCGCCTGAAGCTGTAAAGCCCGCCATGGCCACGCGCCGCCCCGATCCCTTCATCGAACATCTGCTCGAGCTGATGGGGCCGCTGGCGGCGCGCATCGGTCCCATTACGGCCAAGCGCATGTTTGGCGGCCATGGTCTGTTCTATGACGGGCTGATGTTTGCGCTGGTGTCGCGAGGCACCTGCTACCTGAAGGCGGATGACGCCACGCGCGGCAAGTTCGAGGCCGAGGGCAGCGAACCCTTCCGCTACCAGTCGGCAAAGCGTGAGGTCACCATGCGCCACTACCTGAGCCTGCCGCCGGCGGCGCTGGAATCGCCCGGCGCGATGACGCCATGGGCGAAGCTGGCGGTGGAGGCGGCGCTGCGGCTGGGGAATGCGGGCTGAGTGTTTGCTCCCCTCTCCCGCAAGCGGGCGAGGGGAGCCTGCTGCGGGCGCTTGTGGTGCTCCCACGATGCCTGCGATCGGTGCCATACTCGGCACCATGGTCACCGCCACCTTCCGCTTCTACGAGGAACTGAACGACTTCCTCGCGCCGGACCAGCGCCGGCGTGACTTGTCCTGCGCCTGCGCGCGCGCCGCCACGGTCAAGCACATGATCGAGGCGCTTGGCGTGCCGCATACCGAAGTCGAGCTGATCCTGGTCAATGGCGAATCGTCCGGGTTCGAGCGGCAGCTGTGCGATGGCGACCGGGTCTCGGTCTATCCCAAGTTCGAACGGCTCGACGTGTCCCCGCTGCTGCGGGTACGCGAGCAGCCGCTGCGGGTGATGCGCTTTGTCGCCGACGCGCACCTGGGCGGCCTGGCGCACCTGCTGCGCATGACCGGCTTCGACACCCTCTACGACAACCATTTCGAAGACAGCGAGATCGAGCGCATCGCCGTCGACCAGGGCCGCGTCGTGCTGACGCGCGACCGCGAGCTGCTCAAGCGCCGCGGCATCACCCACGGCTGCTATGTGCGCGCGATCAAGTCGCAACTGCAGGTGCGGGAGATCTTTGCGCGGCTGGACCTGGCGCGCAGCGCACGGCCGTTTTCGCTATGCCTGGACTGCAATGCGCCGCTGCGCTCGCTGGATGCGGCGGGTGCGGCCGGGCGCGTGCCGCAAGGGGTGCTGGAGCGCCATCGCAGCTTTGTCACCTGCGACCAGTGCCGGCGCGTGTTCTGGGAGGGCTCGCACTGGCGCTGCATGCGTGCGCTGGTGGACGAGCTGGTGCGGCGCGACGAGGCCAAGCAAGGTTAGAACGCGCCGGATTCCGTGACGATCCAGTCCATGGCGATGTCATGCGGCTGCGCCTGCAACGGTGCCCGGCAGTTTTCGTAGCCAATGCCGATCGCCACCGGCCGCTGCGCCATGGCCGCCAGCGTGCGGTCGTAGAAGCCGCCGCCGTAGCCCAGGCGGAACTTGTCCGGGCTGAACCCGACACAGGGAATGAGCAGCGCGTCGGGCGTCGCGGCCTCAGTGCCGTCCGGCACCGGGATGCCGTAGTGGCCGGTGGCCATGGGCGTGTCCGGTGTCCACAGGTGGAAATCCAGCGGCGCGCCCGGGCGGCTGACCGACGGCAGCGCGGCGCTGCGGCCAGGCATGGCGGCGAGCCAGATGCCGACCGCGTCGCGTGCGTCGAACTCCTGCTGGATCGGCCAGTAGAAACCGAGGCAGCGCACGGCCAGGCCGGCCAGCAATCCAGACAGCGCGGCGGCGATGCGCGCGTCGGCTTCGGCGCGTGCGGGCAGGGCGGCGCGCTGCGCCAGCAACTGCGTGCGCAGTGCGCGACGGTCTTCGGCGGCGGGGGTGGGTGCGGTCGTGGCAGGAGTGGATGACATGGCGTGGGATAATGCCCCTCGTCCGAACCAACACGAACGGCGGAACCGCGGCTGGGCACAAGATTGCAGGCGCCGGCGCCGCCGTCATCGACAAGGAAGCAAAGAATGCTGAAGGGAGTATATCTGCAGCGTGCCGGCCGGGCCGCCTGGATCGCGCTCGCATGTGCACTGCTTGTCACGCCCGTCCATGCGCAGAAGCGCCCGCAGGCGGTGTCGCGCCCGCAGGCGGCGGTGATCCCGAGCGATCCCGACGAGGCCTTCACCGCGCTGCGCGAAGCCGCGCGCAAGAACGACGTGGAGCGTGCCTACGCGATCTCGGCCACGCTGGTGGACTACCCGGTCCCGTCCTATGTCGAGTACTTCCGCATCAAGCCGCAATTGTTCGACGCCAGCGGCCTGGCGCGCATCGATGCGCCCGACGACCAGGTGCGCGTGTTCCTGCAGCGCTACAAGGGCGACGCCATTGCCGACCGCATGCGCAATGACTGGCTGCTGGTGCTGGGCAAGAAGCGCGACTGGGCCAATTTCGATGTCGAATATCCGCAGTTCGCGCTCAAGGACGATACCCAGGTCGAGTGCTATGCGCTGCTGTCGCGCGCGCTCAAGGGCCAGAACGTGGCCGCCGATGCGCGCAATGTGCTGAGCGACCCCAGGTACTACGGCGAAGGCTGTGTCGACCTGATCGGCTACCTGGCGCAAAGCCAGCAGATCCAGCGCAGCGATGTCGCCTACCAGGCGCGGCTGGCGCTGGAGCAGAACTATGTCACGCTGGCCGGCAAGATCGCCGCGCTGGTGCCCGACGCGCGCGCGGATGGCGATACGCTCGCCACCATCGTCAAGATGGCGCGCAGCGACCCGTCGCAGGCTGCCGCCTACCTCGGCACGGCCCAGGGCGCGCTGTCGCGCGACGAGCAGGGCGCGGCCTGGGGCGTGATCGGCCAGTTCGCGGCCAGGAAGCTGTTGCCCGACGCGGCCGGCTACTACCGCCGCCAGATGGACCTGGGCGGCAACCAGTGGCTCTCCGACGACACCCAGGAATGGCGCGTGCGCGCCGCGCTGCGCCAGGGCGACTGGAAGCAGGTGCGCCAGGCGGTGGAGCTGATGCGCCCCGAACTGCGCGCCAAGGACCCGGCCTGGATCTACTGGTATGGCCGCGCGCTCAAGGCCGACGGCCGCGACACCGAGGCCCAGCAGAACTTCCAGCAGATCGCCGGCCAGTTCAACTTCTACGGGCAGCTGGCCAGCGAAGAGCTGGGCAACCGCATCACGCTGCCGGCGCGCACCACCGTCAGCGACGCCGAGGCCATGGCCATGCGTTCGCGCCCCGGCTTTCAGCGGGCGCAGAAGTTCTACAACATGAACCTGCGCTTCGAAGGCAACCGCGAGTGGAACTGGGAACTGCGCAATATGAGCGACCGGGAGCTGCTGGCCGCGGCCGAGTATGCGCGCCGCCTGGAGCTGCTGGACCGCACCGTCAACTCCGCCGACCGCACCCGCAACGAACATGATTTCACGCTGCGTTTCCTGATGCCGTACCGCGACATCATGCAGCGCGCCACCGACGATGTCGGCCTTGACATGGCGTGGGTTTACGGCCTGATCCGCCAGGAATCGCGCTTCATCATGAATGCGCGCTCGTCGGCGGGCGCACATGGCCTGATGCAGGTGATGCCGGCCACGGCCAAGTACGTCGCGCGCAAGATCGGCATGAACGACTTTTCGCCGTCGATGATGGGCGATCCCAATATCAACATCCTGCTTGGCACCAATTACCTGAACATGGTGCTGACCGACCTGGACAGCTCGTGGACGCTGGCTTCGGCTGCGTACAACGCCGGCCCGGGCCGGCCCAAGGCCTGGCGCAGCACACTGGTGCGGCCGGTGGAAGGCGCGATCTTTGCAGAGACCATTCCGTTCAATGAAACGCGCGGCTATGTGAAGAATGTGCTTTCCAACGCCACGTACTATGCTGCATTGATGAGTGGCCGTCCGCAGTCGCTGAAATCGCGCCTGGGCATGGTCGCGCCGTCGGCGGTGACTACCACCAGCCTGCCCTGAAATTGCCCCTGCGGGGGCGGGCAGGACGGGCCCTGCCGGGACGATCCGGCGGGCCCGGGCTGGCTCAGGGTGCCGCGGCGTGCAGTTTTCTTGGCACGGAGGCATCATGCAGACCAGCAACGTCCTCGTTATCGGTGGCGCCGGCTTTATCGGCAGCCACCTCGTCTCGCGCCTGGCCGGGGCTGCCTCGGCCTCGGGCGCGCCGCTTGAGCCTGGCGCCAACCCCGATTCCCCCATCGCCCCCGACCGCATCGTGGTCGGCACGCGCAATATCGAGCACGCGCAGCACCTGCTGCTGCTGCCGCGCGTGGAAGTGGTGGAGCTGGGCCTGGCCGACAATGCCGCGCTGGACGACGCCATCGGCTCGCTGGGCGTGGATGGCATCGTCGTCAACCTGGTGGGTGTGCTGCACGGCGAGCGCGCCGACCCCTACGGCGAAGCCTTTGCCAGCGCGCATGTGGAGATGGTGCGGCAGATCGCGGCGTCATGCCTGTCCACCGGCGTGCGCCGGCTGTTGCATATGAGCGCGCTGGGCGCGGACAGCAATGGGCCGTCGATGTACCTGCGCAGCAAGGGCGACGGCGAGCGCGTGGTGCGTGCCAGCGGGCTGGACTGGACCATCTTCCGGCCCTCGGTGGTGTTCGGCCCCGACGACCATTTCCTGAACCTGTTCGCCCACATGCAGCAGATGGCCCCGGTGGTGCCGCTGGCGTGCGCGCATGCGCGCTTCCAGCCGGTATTCGTGCAGGATGTGGTGCAGGCCTACCTGAATGCCATGGTGAACCCGGCAACCATCGGCCACGGCTATGAGTTGGGCGGCCCGCGGGTCTATACACTGGAAGAGCTGGTGCGCTTTGCCGGCCGCGCTTCCGGGCATCCGCGCCCGGTGATCGCGCTGCCCGATGCGCTGGCACGGGTGCAGGCCACCATCATGGAGCATATGCCGGGCGAACCGATGCTGTCGCGCGACAACCTCGACTCGATGCAGCTCGACAATGTGCTGGAGCACCCGGTCGCACCCGAACTGAACCTGCATCCGGTCAGCCTGGAGTCGGTCATGACCGACGCGCTGGCCGGGCGCAACCGCGATACCGCGATGACGCATATGCGGGCCAGCGTGCACCGCTGACGCGCCGGCAGCCCGGTGCGCCCTATGTGACCGGATTTCATATCGGTTGCTAGCGCAATTCACTTTGACGCGGGCGGCAGCACTGGCAGAATGACCAGTCCGGCGCGCGGCCGCCACGCCGTCCTGCAGGCGGCAGGCGCCGCGCCTGCGCCGTCTCCCTCCGTTTCCTCCCCCAAGGACCCACGATGAAGCTTGTCATCGGCAACAAGAACTATTCCTCCTGGTCGCTGCGTCCGTGGCTGTTGCTGCGCCAGGCCGGCATTGATTTCGAAGAAGTGCAGGTGCGCCTGTTCACCGGCAGCTTCGCCGCCGAGATCGCGCGCTACTCGCCCGCGGGCAAGGTGCCGGCGCTGGTCGATGGCGAGGTCACGGTGTGGGATTCGCTGGCGATCTGCGAATACCTGGCCGAGCGTTTCCCGGAAAAGAACCTGTGGCCGGCCGAGCGCGCCCAGCGCGCGGTGGCGCGCGCCGTCTGCGCCGAGATGCATTCGGGCTTCGGCAACCTGCGCAGCCAGTTGCCGATGAACGTGACCGCGGTGCTGCCCGGGCGCGGCTGGAACGTGGCCGTGCAGCGCGACGTGGAGCGCATCGCCGCGATCTGGGAAGGGCTGCGCCAGCAGCACGGCGCGAACGGGCCGTTCCTGTTCGGCGGGTTCACCGTGGCCGACGCGTTCTTTGCGCCGGTGGTGAGCCGCTTTGCCACCTACGGCATCCACCTGCCCGATGACGCCGAGGACGCCAAGGCCTACGCCGACTTCATGCTGGCGCTGCCGGCAATGCAGCAATGGATTGCCGGCGCACGCGAGGAGCGCGACTTCCTGGCCGACGACGAACCCTACCGGCTGGCCCCTGATCGTCCCGATGCGATAATCATCAACCACTGAGCAATACCCGCCGGCGGGCCAGGTCCGGGCGCCGGCACATGACGAGGCCAGAACGATGCAGGTGTATGCCGTCGGCGGCGCGATCCGCGACGAATTGCTGGGCAAGCCCAGCCAGGACCGCGACTACGTGGTAGTGGGCGCGACCCCGGCGCAGATGGAAGCTGCCGGCTACAAGCCGGTCGGCAAGGACTTCCCGGTGTTCCTGCATCCGCGCACCAAAGAGGAATACGCGCTGGCCCGCACCGAACGCAAGACGGCGATGGGCTACAAGGGCTTTGCCTTTTATTGCGAGCCCGATGTCACGCTGGAAGACGACCTGGTGCGGCGCGACCTCACCATCAACGCGATGGCGCGCGCGGTCGATGCCGACGGTAACCTGACCGGCCCGGTCATCGATCCGCACGGCGGCCAGCGCGACCTGGCCGCGCGCCTGTTCCGCCATGTCTCCGACGCTTTTGCCGAAGACCCGGTGCGCATCCTGCGCGTGGCCCGCTTTGCCGCGCGCTTCCATGAATTCGGCGTCGCCGCCGAGACCATGCGGCTGATGCGTGAGATGGTCGCCGCGGGCGAGGTCGACGCGCTGGTGCCCGAGCGCGTCTGGCAGGAGCTGGCGCGCGGGCTGATGGAAGCGAAGCCGTCGCGCATGTTCGAGGTGCTGCGCGAATGCGGCGCGCTGGCGCGGCTGCTGCCCGAGCTGGAGCGGCTGTGGGGCGTGCCCCAGCGCGCCGATTACCATCCGGAAATCGATACCGGCGTGCACGTGATGATGGTGATCGATCAGGCCGCCGCCATGGGCGCGCCGCTCACGGTGCGCTTTGCCGCGCTGGTGCATGATCTGGGTAAGGGCACCACGCCCGCAGACGTGCTGCCGCGCCATATCGGTCACGAATCACGCAGCGCGCAGCTGCTCGAAGACGTCTGCGTGCGCCTGCGCGTGCCCAATGAATGCCGCGACCTGGCGCTGGTGGTGGCGCGCGAGCACGGCAATATCCACCGTTCGCAAGAGTTCAGCGCCGCGGCGGTGATGCGCCTGCTCGAGCGCTGCGATGCGCTGCGCAAGCCGGCACGCTTCGCCGAGGCGCTGCAGGCCTGCGAGGCCGACCTGCGCGGGCGCAAGGGCTTCGAGTCGAGCGCCTACCCGCAGGCGGCGCGCCTGCTGGCGGCGCTGGAGGCGGCGGCGGCGGTCGACGCCGGCGCTATCGCGCGTGCCTGCGGCGATGACGTCGGCCAGATCCGCGACCGTGTCCAAGCGGCGCGCGTGGCGGCGGTGGCGGCGCGCATCGGCGGTTGAGCGCAGCGCACCGGGCGCACCGGCGCGCTAGGTCCTGTTCCGCAGATAACTTGCCAAAGTGAAATTGTCCAGTTGGCTGTCAGGCTAGGCGCGAGGAGGCGCCATAGCCGTAGCTATGGCAACGACGAGCAACGACGCACGGCGGCCAACTGGGCGATTTCATGGCAAGGTATTTGCGGAACAGGACACTAGCGGTAGACCAGCACCGGGATCTTCGTGTGCGTGAGCACCTTCTGCGTCTCGCTGCCGATCACCAGCGCCTGCATCCCGCGCCGCCCGTGCGAGGCCATCACGATCAGGTCGCACTTCCTTGCCTCGGCCTCATCGACGATGGCCTGGAAGATGTGGTCGCCGGTGGGGCAGGCGATTTCGCAGGGCACGCCGGCCGCGGCAGCCTCCTGCACGATCGTCGCCAGGTAGGCCTCGGCCTGCCGGTAGGCTTCCTGCATGAAGCGTTGCCGGGTTTCCTGGAGCATGGCGGTCTGCAGGCGCATCACGTCATAGTGCGCAACGACCTGGATCGCGGTAAGGCGGGCCTGTATCGAGCTGGCCAGCGCGATGGCTTTGCGGTAGGCCGTATCGGACAGGTCCGAGCCGTCGACCGCTACGAGCAGATGCTTGAACATTTGGATCTCCTTGTAAGGCGTCACCGCGCCGCAGCAGTGGTTCAGGTGCCAAGAAACAACCTGCCGACCTCCGGGTCCCGGCCCAGTTCGCTACCCGTTCCGGCCATGGCCAGCTGGCCGGCCACCAGGACATAGCCGACCTTCTCCGTATCGAACGAGCCGGCACGCTCGAAGGCGTCGGCGAAGGCCAGCACCGCGGCGGGGGACCCGGCTGCCTGGTATGGCGCCTCGTAGCGGTACTCCTTCTCGAAGCGCTGCGCATACTGGTCGGCCGTGCCGAACCAGCGGACCTTGTAGCTCAGCGTGCGGTCCCATTGCGAGCCGCACACCGCGAATTCGGCACTCTTGCCGAAATGCCGCTGCCGTCGAAGGGATTCCGAAAACTACAGCAGCTTGCCGATCGCCAGCGCCATCAGCGAAATCAGGATCGTCGACGCAAACGGAAGCACGAATTCGCGCCCGAAAACGCGGAAGCGCACGTCGCCGGGCAGCCGTCCCAGCCCGATCCTCTGCAGCCATGGCAGCGCCGCGGACAGGATGATCACGCTCAGGAAAATGGTCAGGGTCCAGCGCAGCATGGCGGCTCCGGTGCCGTTACAAGGTATGGCAGCGGTCGCCGCGGGTAAAGCCGTCCATCGGTTCGCTGTCGTCCAGGCCGCGCGTGAGCGCGATCACCTTGAACAGCTCGCCCATCTCGGCTTCCGACAACAGCTTCTGCACCGCATTGGCCTGCGGCAGGAAGGCGCGGGCGTCGGACGGGTCCAGCGCCATCAGCAGCTCGGTGATGCCTGCATTCATCAGGAAGCGCGCCTGCGAGGCAAAGCCCGCCACGGTCAGTCCCGCATCCACCGCGGCGAGCGCAATGCCGCTGAAATTCACGTGCGCGGTGATGTCCTGCAGGCCCGGGTACAGGAACGGGTCCGGGTGCGCATGATGGCGGTAGTGGCACATCAGCGTGCCGCCGGCGCGCTGCGGGTGGTAGTACTCGCCCGCCGGGAAGCCGTAGTCGATAAAGAAGGCCGCGCCGCGCGCCAGCATGGCGCCGACCGCGCGGATAAAGCCCTCGGCCTCGGCATGGGTCTCCGTGACGAGGTCGTGGTCGCCGGGGATGGCGCGCAGTGCCTCGGGCATGTCGGCATCGGCCAGCGGGCGGTCCTCGAAGCGGAAGGCGGGGGCGGCATCGTCGCTGCGCGCTACGCTGTGCACTACGCCGCGCTCATGCCAGCGGCCGCCGCTGCGTGCGTAGAGCTGCACCGGCATCGCATCCAGCACTTCATTGCCGACGATCACGCCTTCAAAGCTGGCCGGCAGCGTATCGAGCCAGGTGACGCGGTCCGCCAGGTGCGGCGCGCGCTGCGCCAGCGTGGCCTGCTGGCGCGCACGCAGTTCGCCCGACAGCTCGACGATGGCGTACGTGTCCGGCAACTGGCCTTCCTGCTCCAGCCCCAGCAGCAGGTCCGCCGCCAGCCGGCCGGTGCCGGCGCCGAATTCCAGCATGCGCGGCAATCCCTGTGCCATCAGCGGCGCGAACTGGCGCGCCAGCGTGCGCGCGAAGAAGGGGCTCAGTTCCGGGGCGGTGATGAAGTCGCTGCCGTCGCGGGCATCGCGCCCGAACTTGGCCGAACCGCCGCTGTAATAGCCCAGGCCGGGCGCGTACAGTGCCAGCGCCATATAGCGGTCAAAGCCGATCCAGCCGCCGGCCGCATCGATGGATTCGCCAATGCGGGCCGTAAGGGTATCGGACGCGGCCTGCGCGTCGGCGGGGGGAAGGGGTAAACTAGCGGCTTTCTGCATCCTGCGATTGTAGCAATGCCCGCATCCAAGACTCCTGCCAGCCAGACCGCTGACCAGACCCATAGCCAGACTGGTAGCCAGCGCGCCACCGCCCGCGGCGTGGCGCTGGTGACCGGCGGCGCGCGCCGCCTGGGCCGCGCCATCGCGCTTGAACTGGCGGCGCAGGGCTGGGACGTGGCCGTGCACTGCCATCGCTCGGTGGACGAGGCCGAGGCCCTGGCCACGCAGATCCGCGCGCTGGGCCGCCGTGCCGCGGTGCTGCGCGCCGACCTGGCCGACGAGGCCGCCACCGGCCGCCTGGTGGCCGACTGCACCGCCGTGCTGGGCGTGCCCGCTTGCCTGGTCAACAACGCTTCGCTGTTCCAGTACGACGTGGCGACCAGCTTCTCATATGCGTCGCTGGATACGCATATGCGCACCAACGTCGCCGCGCCGCTGCTGCTGGCGCGGGAACTGCACAAGGCGCTGGGCGCCGCCGCCGGCAAGGACAAGGCCGCCGAACCGCGCGGGGTGGTGATCAACCTGCTGGACCAGAAGCTGGATAACCTGAATCCGGACTTCCTGTCCTACACGCTGTCCAAGGCCGCGCTGCAGACCGCCACGGTGCAGCTGGCCCAGGCGCTGGCGCCGCGCCTGCGCGTGGTGGGCGTGGCCCCGGGTATCACGCTGGTGTCGGGCGAGCAGTCCGAGCAGAGCTTCCGCCGCGCGCACCGGGTGACGCCGCTGGGCCAGTCATCCACGCCCGAGGACATCGCCCAGGCGGTGGCCTACCTGGCGCAGGCGCGCGCCGTGACCGGCACCACGCTGTATGTGGACGGCGGCCAGCACCTGATGCCGCTGGCGCGCGACGTGATGTTCCTGACCGAGTAAGCTGGAAGCCAGCAACCGAATACCGTAGTGCCTGATGTGCCGCGCCCGCCGGGCGCGGCTTCCTTTCCCCCCTCAGCAGCCCGCTCATGACCATGCTCGCCGCCCTTTCCCACCCCAGCCTGCAAGACTGCCGACGCATGTTCCTGCGCAACTACGAAGTGCAGATCAATATCGGCGTGCACGAATTCGAGAAGAAGGGCGAACAGCGGGTGCTGATCAATATCGACCTGTTCGTGCCGCTGGCGCAGAGCACCCCGCAGGCCGACAAGCTCGACGAAGTGGTCGACTACGACTTCATGCGCAACACCGTGGCCGAGCGCATGGCGCAGGGCCACGTGCACCTGCAGGAAACCTTGTGCGACGACGTCGCGCGCGCCATGCTGAAGCATCCCAAGGTGCGCGCGGTGCGTGTCTCGACCGAGAAGCCCGACGTGTACCCGGACTGCGATTCGGTCGGCGTCGAGGTCTTCCATATCAAGCAGGCCTGAGTCGCGGTTCCACTGGCGCCAGCACCGTGCGGGCGCGCCTAAAGTAAAATGTTGCCCCTTCGCGCCGCGCCGGCCATTCCATCCGGCGGGCGCCACGCAACAGGATGCTCCATGAGCCACTCTAACAACTTCTACCGCCTCGAGACGAGGCTGCAATCGCAAACCGGCAAGGCCATCGGCGACTTCGGCATGATCGAGGACGGCGACACCGTGCTGGTCTGCATGAGTGGCGGCAAGGACTCGTATACCATGCTGTCGGTCCTGATGGCGCTGCAGAAGCGCGCGCCGATCAAGTTCAAGCTGATCGCGATGAACCTGGACCAGAAGCAGCCCGGCTTCCCGGAACACATCCTGCCGGAGTACCTGAAGTCGGTCGGCGTGGAATATGTGATCGTCGAGGCGGATACCTACTCGATCGTCAAGGAGAAGGTGCCCGAGGGCAAGACCACCTGCTCGCTGTGCTCGCGCCTGCGCCGCGGCGTGATCTACCGCACCGCCAAGGAGCTGGGCGCCAACAAAATCGCGCTGGGCCACCACCGCGACGACATCGTCCAGACCTTCTTCCTGAACATGTTCTTCGGCGGCAAGATGAAGGCGATGCCGCCCAAGCTGTCGACCGACGACGGCCAGCACATCGTGATCCGCCCGCTGGCGTATTGCTCGGAGAAGGACATCGCGTCGTACGCGCGCGCCATGGAATTCCCGATCATCCCGTGCAACCTGTGCGGCTCGCAGGAAAACCTGCAGCGCAAGAAGGTCAGCGAGATGCTGCAGGACTGGGAGCGCCAGAACCCGGGCCGTATCGACAATATCTTCTCGGCGCTGCGCAACGTGGTGCCGTCGCACCTGGCCGATACCGACCTGTTCCCGTTCACCGGGCTGGCCACCGGCCTGGCCAAGGTGGATGAGGCGTCACTGTTCGGCGAAACCACCTTCCAGCAGCAGCCGCTGATGTTTGCCGGCAACGTGGAGGAGAACCGGATGGAGTTCGTGCGGTTTGAGCGTCCGCCCGCGGCTGGCGCGGCACCGGCGGAGCAGGCCGGCACGCAGTAGCGCCAGCGCCCGCCGCATGGAAAAACGCCCGCTTGCGCGGGCGTGCTTCGTTTTGGGCAGGGCTTCAGTTTGTCGCCGCCGACTGCACCGGGGCGTTTGCCTTCTCGCGTATCAGCGCATGCGTGTCGTCGATCCATTTCTGGAACCGGTCTTGCGCGTGCGCCTTCTGCTGCGGCGTGGTCATGTTGGCGATGGCCACGGTCAGCGCGATGCCCGCATTGATGCTGGCTTCGTGGCTGGCGGCATGCTTGGCTGGCGGGTTCTGCCAGTATTCGCGGAAGCGGCGCAGCACGTCTATCACCTGCGCCTTGGGCGGCTGCGTGGCCTGCACGTAGCGCACCATCCTGAGCCATTCCTGCTGCCGGGCGACGCGCTCGGCGTAGCGCGCCTCGGCATTCTGCACCACCGGGCCCATCCTGGCGCGGATGGCCTTTTCCTGATCGCTGGAGAAGTTGCCGTAGACCAGCCTCGCGTAGTCCATCACCTTGTCATAGCGCGCTTCCTCGCGCTCGGCAGGGTCTGGATTCAGGAATTTCTTGCGGTACTTGGCATTGCCCTCGGCAAATTTCTTTTCCATGCGGCCGATCTGCTCAGGCGTCAGCGTCAGCAACAGGTCGGCGAGGTCGGGCATCGCCTGTTCGAACGACTTGCGCGCCAGTTGCTGCGAGGCATCCTGGAAGTGCTCGACCGTGGCCGGGGTCACCGGTTGGCGCACGTCGGCCTTGGCCTGCTGCAGCAAGGTGGCGATTTCCGGCAACTGCGCCTTGCGATGCCAGGCAAAAAAGCGTGCAATGGCCTCGCGCGTGAGCGGTTCCTGGGCCGTGCTGACATCGACGTAGTTGTCGATCCACCAGTAGGCCAGGTGGTCACCCTGCTGGTATCCCAGCTTCATGGCGCTGCAGGCGCACAAGGCCGCCGCGCCCAGAATCGCGAAAATCCGCCGGGCCCAGCAATTGTGAAATTCGGAAACGACGGTCTGATGCGCAGAAACCGCCATGTTAAAATCGGCGCGCATCGCAACCGGGCCACCCAGATGACTGCCAGCCAAGTCCTGGCAAGGGTTTGCGGGATTATGCGCAGGCCTGGCTGCAGGTTTTCGCCAAGCCTGGCGGCGCAGTCCGCCAAACACCCGGCTGGCGTTTTCAAGAATATTTTCGGACACACTCACTTAGGGGTCTCCTTGTGAATATCGTCATTCTCGCCGCGGGCATGGGCAAGCGGATGTATTCCGATTTGCCCAAGGTACTGCACCCGGTAGCCGGGCGGCCCATGCTCGCGCATGTCCTGGACACCGCACGTGCGCTGTCGCCGTCGCGGCTGGTGGTCGTGGTCGGCCACGGTGCCGGGCACGTGCGCGAGGCCGTTGCCGCCGACGATGTCGCCTTTGCCGAACAGCCCCAGCAGCTGGGCACGGGCCATGCGGTGATGCAGGCACTTCCCTTGTTGGACGACAGCCAGCCCACGTTGGTTCTGTATGGTGACGTGCCGCTCACCAGCGCTGCCACGCTCCAGGCACTCGTGGCCGAAGCCGGCACCCAGCGCTTTGGCGTGCTGACCGTGGAAATGCCTGACCCGACCGGCTATGGCCGCATCGTGCGCGATGCCGCGGGCAGCATCGTCCGCATTGTCGAGCAGAAGGACGCCAGCGAGGCCGAGAAGGCAATCCGCGAGATCAACACCGGCATTATCGTGTGCCCCACCGGCCACCTGCGCAAGTGGCTGTCGACGCTGCGCAACGACAATGCCCAGGGCGAGTACTACCTGACCGACACGGTCGAGCGCGCCGTGGCCGATGGCGTGGAGACTGTCTCGGCCCAGCCGGCGGCGATCTGGGAGACGCTCGGCGTCAACAGCAAGCTGCAGCTGGCCGAGGTCGAGCGCATCCACCAGGGCAACCAGGCCCGGCGGCTGCTGGAAGCCGGCGTAACGCTGCTGGATCCGGCCCGCATCGACGTGCGCGGCGAACTGAGCTGCGGGCGCGACGTCACCATCGACGTCGGCTGCGTATTCGAAGGGCGCGTGCACCTGGAAGACGGTGTGCGCATCGGCGCCCATTGCGTGATCCGCAACAGCGCCGTCGGCGCCGGCGCCCAGGTGCACCCGTTCTGCCATATCGACGAGGCCAGGGTTGGCCCCGCCGGGCGCATCGGGCCGTACGCGCGGCTGCGCCCCGGCACCGAGCTGGGCGAGGACGTGCATATCGGCAACTTTGTCGAGGTCAAGAATGCCCAGGTGGCCGCGCACAGCAAGGCCAACCACCTGGCTTATGTGGGCGATGCCACGGTGGGGTCGCGCGTCAATATTGGCGCGGGTACCATCACCTGCAACTATGACGGCGTGAACAAGCACCGCACGGTGATCGAGGACGATGTCTTTATCGGCTCCGACACCCAGCTGGTGGCCCCGGTGACGGTGCGCCGCGGCGCCACGCTGGGCGCCGGCACCACGCTGACCAAGGAGGCGCCCGCCGACAAGCTGACGCTGTCGCGGGCCAAGCAGCTGACCATCGACGCCTGGCAGCGGCCGGTCAAGCAGCCGAAGAAGTAAGCGTCAGAGGGCCGCCCGCGGGCGGCCAGGGCACGCGCCCCCGCGGGGGGGGGCGCCGCCACAGGATTCATACCGGCGCCTGAGGTCTACGGGCAGGCGCCAGCAAACGGGGGTTCAGCATGTGTGGCATCGTCGGCGCGGTTTCCACGCGCAATATCGTTCCGGTCCTGATCGAAGGGCTGCGCCGCCTGGAGTATCGCGGCTATGACTCGTGCGGCGTCGCCGTCGTGCGCGACGATGCGGTCGAGCGTGCGCGCACCGTGTCTCGCGTGGCCGACTTGGACGCGCAGACGCAGGCTTCCGGCCTGTCCGGCTTCACCGGCGTGGCGCATACGCGCTGGGCCACGCATGGCAAGCCCGATACCGTCAACGCGCACCCGCACCTGTCGGGCGAGACCATCGCGCTGGTGCACAACGGCATCATCGAGAACTACGAGCCGTTGCGCGAAGAACTGCGCGCGGTCGGCTACGGCTTTGAATCGCAGACCGATACCGAGGTGGTTGCCCACCTGATCCACCAGGCCTACACCTACCCCAGCAGTGCCACGCGCGGCGACCTGTTTGCCTCGGTGCGCGCGGTGACCAAGCGCCTGCACGGCGCCTACGCCATCGCCGTGTTCGCCAAGGACCAGCCCGGCCGCGTGGTCGGCGCGCGCGCCGGTTCGCCGCTGGTGGTGGCGCTGGGCGAGAACGAGGCCTTCCTGGCCTCCGACGCGCTGGCTGTGGCCGGCACCGCCAACCGCATCATCTACCTGGAAGAGGGCGATGTGGTCGAGCTCACGCTGGACGGCGTGACCATCCACGACGTCGACGACCACCCGGTCGAGCGCGAGGCGCGCGTGGTCGAAGCGCACGCCGCGTCGGTGGAGCTGGGCCCGTACCGCCACTTCATGCAGAAGGAGATCTTCGAGCAGCCGCGCGCGCTGGGCGACACGCTGGAAGGCATTGAAAGCATTTCGCCGGAGCTGTTCGGCAGCGGCGCCGCCGAGGTCTTTGCCGGCATCGACAGCGTGCTGATCCTGGCCTGCGGCACCAGCTATTACTCCGGCTGCACCGCCAAATACTGGCTGGAGAGCATTGCCAGGATCCCGACCCAGGTCGAGGTCGCCAGCGAATACCGCTACCGCGAGACCGTGCCCAATCCGCGCGCGCTGGTGGTGGTGATCTCGCAGTCCGGCGAGACCGCCGACACCATGGCCGCGCTGCGCCATGCGCGCGCGCTCGGCCATGTGCACACGCTGGCGGTCTGCAACGTGGCCACCAGCGCCATGGTGCGCGAGACCGAGCTGCGCTTCCTGACGCGCGCCGGCACCGAGATCGGCGTGGCCTCGACCAAGGCCTTCACCACGCAGCTGGCCGCGCTCTACATGCTGACGCTGGCGCTGGCCAAGGTGCGCGGCCTGCTGACCGAAGACGCCGAGGCCAAGGCCCTGACCAACCTGCGCCACCTGCCCGCCGCGCTGCATGGCGTGCTGGCGCTGGAGCCGCAGATCATCGCCTGGTCGGAAGACTTCGCGCGCCGCGAGAACGCATTGTTCCTCGGCCGCGGACTGCATTACCCGATCGCCCTGGAAGGCGCGCTCAAGCTCAAGGAAATCTCCTATATCCATGCCGAGGCCTACCCGGCGGGCGAGCTCAAGCACGGCCCGCTGGCACTGGTCACCGAAGCCATGCCGGTGGTCACCGTCGCCCCCAACGACGCACTGCTGGAAAAACTCAAGTCCAACATCCAGGAAGTGCGCGCCCGCGGTGGCCGCCTGTACGTGTTTGCCGACAGCGACACCCAGATCCAGTCGTCCGACGGCATCCAGGTGATCCGCCTGCCCGAGCACTACGGCGATCTCTCGCCGATCCTGCACGTGGTGCCGCTGCAGCTGCTGGCCTACCACACGGCCTGCGCGCGTGGCACCGACGTGGACAAGCCGCGTAACCTGGCGAAGTCAGTGACGGTGGAGTAAGGCGCGGGCAGCCCCGCTGCGCTTGCTGGAAGAACCAAGAGGCCCCGCGGGGCCTCTTGGCATTGGCGGCGCGTGGCTATGCCACGTACAGCAGGAACGCCCGTGCCATCTCCATATCCAGCCGCCGGTCCGACAGCGCAAAGGTGCTGTCGCGGTTGATCAGCGCGTACAGCAGCGTGCCGGCCAGCGCCTGGTGCGCAAAGCGGATGCGCAGTTCCAGTTCCGGCGAGGCGCCCGCCGGGTGGAGTTGCGCAAGCGGCTCGGCCATGCCCTTGCGCAGCGTGGCCAGCACCAGGGCTTGCAGCGCCCTGAAATAGCTATCCTTGCCTTCGAAGCGGCTGTAGAACGCGCCGGTCGTGACGCCGGCCTGCGCGCAGATTTCCTGGAT
Organism: Cupriavidus sp. FW305-3-2-15-C-LB2; assembly: GCF_058787575.1. Classification (NCBI taxonomy): domain Bacteria; kingdom Pseudomonadati; phylum Pseudomonadota; class Betaproteobacteria; order Burkholderiales; family Burkholderiaceae; genus Cupriavidus; species Cupriavidus sp. FW305-3-2-15-C-LB2. The sequence goes on along the minus strand of NZ_JBYSZW010000018.1, from coordinate 105,316 downwards.
CGAGACCTGTTCCAGCGTGCGCTCGCAGCAGCCGGCGGCCGGCTTCCAGCAGCAGCAGCGTGGTGCGCAGGCCACGCGAATAGCGCGGTGCGATCCTCGCCATCGACGCATCGGTGTCGTCGCTGGCCGGCGTGCTGGCGTCGCTGGCCGGCCTGTACGTGGACAACCCTGAGCGCTCGCGCCGCCGGCTGGCCGCGCACCTGCCGTCGCGTGTCGAAGCTGTGCAGCCCGCGGTCGCTGCTGGCTGAATCCCCAACGCCCGGGCCATGACCTGGGCCTACAGCCCGGCACCGCCGCCGGCTTGCGCCACTGCTTCATGCACCAGCGCCGCGAAGACGCGCATGGCCGGCGACGGTGAGCGCCCGGCCAGCGACACGATCCCATACTGCGCCCTCAGCTCGGTTGGCGGGTGCATCGGCAGGGCCACGGCCAAGCCTTGCGCGCAGGCCTCGGCCATCATCGCCACGGGTACCAGCGCCACGGCATCGACGGCCAGCAGCAGCGAGCGCAGCGCGTGCATGTCGTTGCAGGTGACGGTCATCAGCCCGGGCGCGTCCTCGGAAACCGGGCCGCTGCCACCGCTGGCTTGATGCAGTGCCTGCCGGAAGAAGCGCAGGATATGCGCCGGCAGCCGCGTCCCTGCCACCGGATAGGCGCGCAGCTCGGCCAGGGTGACTTCGCGCTGCCGCGCCAGCGGGTGCCCGCTGCGCACGAAGAATGCCGTTTCCAGTGCCGGCAGCCGGTCAATCTGCAGGTGTCCCAGTTCCGCCAGGCTGCGGCTTTCGCCTACAAAGACATCGAGGCGTTCCGCTTCGAGCGAACGCCGCATGGCCGGCGTGTCCGCGGTCTCCAGGTCGATGCGCAGATGCGGGTAGCGCCGCACCAGCGTCTCGAGCACGGGATCGAGCAGGAACGATGCCGCGAACGGCCCGAAGCCCGCGCGGATCGTGCCGATCTCTACTTCCTCCAGCAGTTGCAGGTCGCGCCGCAACTCTCGCTGTTCGCGCAGCATGCGGCGCGCGCGTTCGAGCGCCAGCATGCCCGCCGCGGTTGGCCGCACCTTGCCGTAGCTGCGGTCGATCAGCGGCCCCAGGTCCGCTTCCAGCGCCTGGATGCTGCGGGTGAGCGCCGGCTGCGACAGGTGCAGGGCGCCGGCGGCTCGGGCAAAACTGCCTTGCTCGACCAGCGTGACGAAGTGATGCAGCTGCCTTAGACCCATGAATTAATCATTCTTGCATCAAAAACTGAAAAATATTGCATTGGACGTAATTTCTCAAGCCAGCTAACGTTGTCCCCCAAAACCATAAGGACGACCTGGAGACGACATGAACCGACGCGCATCGCTCGCGCTGGCCGCTGGTGGGCTGATTGGCGGGCTTTCGCTCAGCCTGGCCCTGCCCGCCGCGGCACAGACCTATCCCGCCAAACCAATCCGCATCGTGGTGCCTTATGTGGCCGGCGGCGGCACTGACACCATCGCCCGTGCCATGGGCGAAAAGCTCAGCAAGCGCCTGGGCCAGCCCGTGGTGGTGGACAACAAGGCGGGCGCCTCGGGCATCATCGGCACCGACGCCGTGGCCAAGGCCGCGCCGGATGGCTACACGTTGTTGATGACCCTGACGCAGTCGGTGCTGACCAACCAGTTCCTGTACCAGAAACTGCCCTACGACCCGCGCAAGGATCTGACCATGATCAGCGTGCTGGCCGATGCGCAGCTGGTGCTGGTGGCCCATCCGTCGGTGCCGGCGCGCACCGTGCGCGAGCTGGGCGATTACGCGCGCAGCCGGCCGGGCAAGCTCAGCTATGCCTCGTGGGGCGTGGGTTCGCTGTCGCACCTGAGCGGCGCCTACTACAGCAAGCTGGTGCATGGCCAGGCCGCGCACGTGCCCTACAAGGGCGAGGCGCCGATGATGCAGGACCTGCTGGGCGGGCAGGTGCAGTTCGGCTTTGCCAGCATCCTGACCGCCAAGCCCTATATCCAGAGCGGCAAGCTCAAGGCGCTGGCGGTGACCGGCACGCAGCGCAGCAGCGCGCTGCCAGACATGCCCACCTTCGCTGAGTCCGGCATGCAGGACAGCGCCTTCAAGACCGTCGGCTGGATCGGCCTGGTGGCGCCGGTGGGCGTGCCCGCGCCGATTCTCGCCAGGCTTGAAGGCGAAGTGCGCGCCATCCTGCAGGCGCCCGACATGCAGGAGCGACTGGTCGCGCTGGGGCTGCGCACGGTGGGCAGCTCGCCGGCCGAGGCGCAGGCGCTGTATGCGCGCGACTGGCCGGTGCTGAAGACGCTGGTGGCGGATTCGGGCGCGAAGCTCGACTGATTTTCACGGGTGGCTCCCGATGGCGGGCGGCGCGGCAATTGCCGTGTGCGCCCGCTCTTCTATTTGCACGATGCCGAGCGAAGCGCTTTTGAAAACCGAATGGAAACCATTGGTATTCGCATCCGCAATGGCGCGTGAAAACCCGGCGAAAATGCGGCGGCGAGGCCGAATCTGCTTGATGTCCGCTCTTGCCGGACTACCATGAAGTCCGCGGCGGGATAATCACTGCGGGGTTTTCGTGATTACGAAAATGAGAGTGGGTCCATCGGTTTTGAGGGGGCGTTGGGGGCAGTCATGAAAAGCGACAAGAAGGTGATCCAGTTGCTCAATGGCCAGCTACGCCATGAGTTGACTGCAATCAACCAGTATTTCCTGCATGCCCGCATGTACCGGCATTGGGGGCTCGGTGCGCTGGGCAAGCACGAGTACGAGGAATCGATCGAGGAAATGAAGCACGCGGACAAGCTGATCGAGCGCATCCTGTTGCTCGATGGCCTGCCCAACCTGCAGGACCTGGACAAGCTGCTGCTCGGCGAGAACACCGAGGAGATGCTCGGCTGCGACCTGAAGCTCGAACAGGTGTCGCAGGCCAGCTGCAAGGAAGCGATCAAGTTCTTCGAGTCAGTCGGCGATTATGTCTCGCGCGAGATCGTGGTCGATATCCTTGCCGACACCGAGGAACATATCGACTGGCTCGAGGCGCAGCTGGAACTGGTGAACAAGGTCGGGTTGCAGAACTACATCCAGTCCGCGATGGGCGGCATCGGCTAGCCTTGCCGTCTCCTGCAAAGATTTCCATTTCCCGCTACACTGCGGCCCGCAGCACGTAGCGTCGCACAGACGCGGCGTCAGCGGCGGGGTGGCAGAGTGGTGATGCAACGGCCTGCAAAGCCGTATACGACGGTTCGATTCCGTATCCCCGCCTCCAGTTTTCTTTGCCCGGCACAAGTTGCCGGGCAGTCTTGCGTGCGCCCGCGCAATTTCCCCCATTTTCATACGCGTGTCACAGGGACCTTTCATGCACGGCAGCCATGTCGTGGTGCGCGTAGTTGCCGTGATCGCGAGGGCCATTTCGGACACCTCTGTTCCGTTACTTCCCCAATAGAACAACGCCACTGAATCGGGTAATGTTGCCTGCCAGGCCACATGGCCTGCGTGCAACCCGTGCCGCCGGATGGCGGCACAACCATGTCCGGGCTTCCATGGTGTCCCCGTCGCGAGGTGATGTGAAAAAGAGAGGCTCCAGATGATCAAGGACTTGCGGATCCGGGCGGCCATGCCCTCGGACGCGCCAGCCGTGGGCAGCGTGCTGGAACGCTGCGGCCTGCCCGTGGACGATGTGGCCCGCTTGCTCGAGCACTTCCACGTCGCCATCCTTGGATCGCAGATCATTGCTTGCGCTGCCGGCGAGCGTTTCGGCGAGACCGTGGTGATCCGCAGCGTTGCCGTATTGCCGGAACACCGCGACCAGGGCGTGGCCACGCATGTGGTGCGCGCCGCGCTGATGCGCGCACGCGCCAACGGCGCGCGGCGCGCGGTGCTGCTGGCCTCAAGCTGCCCGAGCTATTTCTCGCGTTACGGTTTTACGCTGGTGCCGGCCGCGAAGCTGCCGGCCGAGGTCATGTCATCGAGCGAATTCCACCGCCATACCGATACGCCGCCGCTATGCATGTGGTGCGAGTTGGACTGAACCCGCAAGCACCGCTGGCACGCCTCAGTGCTCGCCCTCGCAGCGGCTGATCTCCACCGTCACGTGCACCAGTTCCTCATGCACGGATAGCGCCTCGCGCACGCGCTGCGGGGTCAGCGCCGGATCGTGCGTGACCAGGCAGGCGATGCAGGCAAACTGCTGCCGGCCCACGCGCCAGACATGCAGGTCGGTCACACTGGTGCGCTCCTCGCCGTTGGCGTCGGCAGGGTCCAGGCCCGCCAGCACCTCGCGCACTTCTTCCACCACCGGGTGGTCCATCTCGCGGTCCAGCAGCACGGCGCCGCTCTGGCGCAGGAGGCAGACGGCCCACCTGCCGACCAGCGCGGCGCCCACCAGACCCATCACCGGATCCAGCCACGCCCAGCCCAGCCACCAGCCGCCGGCCAGCGCGACCAGCGCCAGCACCGAGGTCGCGGCGTCGGCCAGCACATGCATGTAGGCGGCGCGCAGGTTGATGTCGTGGTGGTGGCTGTGGCCGTGATCATGGTCGTGGCCGTGGTGATGGTGGCCATGGTCGTGCCTGTGGTCGTGGCCGTGCGCATGGCCGCCCAGGATCAGCGCGCAGCCCAGGTTGACCAGCAGGCCGAGCGCGGTCACGGCCATGGCCTCGCGGTAGTGGATGTCCTGCGGGCTGAGCAGCCGCTCGACCGAGCCGGCCGCCATCAGCGCCGCGATGCCAAGCAGGAACACCGCGCTGGCAAAGCCGGCCAGCACCTCGATCTTCCACGTGCCGAAGGCAAAGCGCCGGTCGCCGGCGTAGCGGCGCGCGGCGGCGTAAGCGAAGGCCGACAGGCCGATGGCCAGTGCGTGCGAGCTCATGTGCCAGCCATCGGCCAGCAGCGCCATCGAGTTGAACCAAAGGCCGGCAGCGATCTCTACCACCATAGTGGCGGCGGTGATCGCCATCACCAGGCGTGTGCCGCGTTCGGCGGCGCGGTTGCCGGCGTCGAAGGCGTGGCTGTGGGTCCAGGCGGACAGGTCGTGGCTATGCATGGTCTGGTTCTGCTGCGCTGGAGAGCTGAAATCGTCACCCCGTGTGGGGCAATGCAGGCTCAAGGGTAGCAGAGCCCCGGCGCTTCGGCGGCCGCGTCCCTGACGGCTGCAGGGACAGCTGGCGCGTACTTCGTGTGCTCCCTGCGGTACAAATAGACCCTGGCTGCCAGCGGGGAGTCCACGCCGTCCTTACATACATTCATGAATGGATGTATGATTTAACGAAAAATTCACACTGCCTCCACGACTTTGTTGTCCATTCCAAGATGAGTTATCGCTTTATCGCTATCTGCCTGACCGCCTGGCTGGGACTCTGCGCCACCGCGGGCTGGCTCGTCGAGCGCCTCTGGAGCTGACCGCTCCATGCTGCCCGGGTGCTACGCCGCGCGCGGCGCCTGCGCCAGGCGGTCGAAGAACTGCCACAGCTGTGGCGCATCGCCGGTGGCCACGTTGAAGCGGATCCATGGCGAATCGGTCTCGTCCGGCTCGAAATACGACCCTGGCGCGAGCCAGATGCCATGCTCCAGCGCCAGCGTGGCGAGGCGGTTGCCGTGCAGCGGCCCGCCGCGGCGGCTGGCCTGCAGCCGCGCCTGCGCCGCCTCGTTCAGGCGCGCCCAGGCGAACATCCCGCCCTCGGGGCGCAGCAGCACTTCCAGCCCGTGGGCTTCCATCTTTTCCGTCACGCGATCCTGCTGCGCACGCAGCCGCTCGGCCAGCGCCGCCACATGGCGGCCGTAGTGGCCGCTGGTCAGCACCGAGTAGACCAGCCGCTCGGTGACTTCCGATGAGGTCAGGCCGACCGCCATCTTGGTGCGCGCGAAGGCCTTGGCCAGGTCGGGGCTGGCGGCCAGATAGCCGACACGCAGCGACGGCGTGATGGTCTTGGAAAAACCATTGATGTAGACCACCTGCGACAGCCCGTCCATGGCCGCCAGCATCGGCGAGCCGGCCGGCGCCAGCTCGCGGTAGATATCGTCCTCGACCACCAGCAGCCGGTGCTGCTCGGCCAGCTGCAGCACGCGGAAGGCGTTCATGCTGCTCAGGCTGGCGCCGGTCGGGTTCTGCAGCACGGTATTGATAAAGAGCGCGCGCGGGGCATGGGCGCGGATGGCATCGTCCAGCGCGTCGGTATCCAGCCCCGCCGCCGAGCGCGGCACGCCCACCACGCGCAGCCCCGCCAGCCGCAGGATCTGCAAGAGGTTGCAGTAGCAGGGCGATTCCACCAGCACCCTGTCGCCGGCACGCAGCAGTGTGCGCACCACCAGGTCCAGCGCCTGCGTGGCGCCCTGCGTCAGTACTACCTGCTGCGCCTGCAGCGGGATGCCGTACTGGCCCAGGCCGGCGGCGATATGCTCGCGCAGCGGAGCAAAGCCATACGGATGGCCGTAGCCCGACAGCTGCGCCGCCGGCACCCGCGCCGAGGCGCGCATGGCCTGGTGCAGCCCTTCCTCGTTGAGCCAGTCGCCGGGCAGCCAGCCGGCGCCGGCCTTGATCGGCACCGAGTGGTCGGCGAACACATCCGACAGCAGCCACGCTGCGTTCAGTCCCGGCGCCTCCCATTGCGGCGCGCGCGCGTGCCCGGCCGGGGCATGGCGATGTGCAACCGTATAGCCCGAGCCCGGGCGCGCCGCCAGGTAGCCCAGCGCCGTCAGCCGGCCGTAGGCCTCGGCCACGGTGAAGGTGCTGACACGGTGGTGCTGCGCAAAGCGGCGCACCGAGGGCAGGGCGGTGCCGGCGCGCAGCGCGCGCTGCTCGACCAGTGCGGCGATGCCGGCCACGATCTGCTCGGTCAGGGTGTCGCCGTCGCGGCGGGTGCGGGTCAGGTTCAGGGTCAGCATCAGGCACTCGGGCAGGCGTGAACCTGTACAGTTTAGCGGCTGCAGGCAGGCCAGGACGCGGTGGTCTTCCGCAAAGCGAAATTTGCCGCAGTGCAGCGTGGGAAGGCGTACCGCGGTCCAGAGCGGTCGTGGCACAGCGGCGGGCTGGCGGCACCCCGATGACGCTTGCCTGTACGGTTTTGCGTGTTCAAACTGCACGGTAAGGCAATCTTGTCCGGACTGTATATTTTGTCGGCCAGACGCCGCCGGTAGAGTGGCCCTCATTGCCGCCGCGCTGCCAGTCAGCGTGCCACCAGCCAATCCGACCCGATTCCCCCTTAGGAGGACGTATGGACGCCGCCAAGACCGTGATTCCCGATCTCGATGCCCTGTGGATGCCCTTCACCGCCAACCGCCAGTACAAGGCGGCGCCGCGCCTGCTGGCGTCGGCCAGCGGCATGTACTACACCACCCACGACGGCCGCCAGATCCTGGACGGTTGCGCCGGCCTGTGGTGCGTGGCTGCCGGCCACTGCCGCACGGAAATCGCCGAGGCGGTAGCGCGCCAGGCCGCCACGCTGGACTATGCGCCGCCGTTCCAGATGGGCCATCCGCTGTCATTCGAGGCCGCCACCAAGGTGGCCGCGATCATGCCGCAGGGGCTCGACCGCATCTTCTTCACCAACTCTGGCTCGGAGTCGGTCGACACCGCGCTGAAGATCGCGCTGGCCTACCACCGTGCACGCGGCGAAGGCCAGCGCACGCGCTTTATCGGGCGCGAGCGCGGCTATCACGGCGTGGGCTTCGGCGGCATGGCGGTGGGCGGCATCGGCCCCAACCGCAAGGCGTTCTCGGCCAACCTGATGCCGGGCACCGACCACCTGCCGGCCACGCTGAATATCGCCGAGGCCGCTTTCTCCAAGGGCCAGCCGCAGTGGGGCGCGCACCTGGCCGATGAGCTGGAGCGCATCCTCGCGCTGCACGACCCGTCCAACGTTGCCGCCGTGATCGTCGAGCCGCTGGCAGGCTCCGCCGGCGTGCTGGTGCCGCCGGTCGGCTACCTGGAAAAGCTGCGTGAAATCACCAGCAAGCACGGCATCCTGTTGATCTTCGACGAGGTCATCACCGCCTTCGGCCGCCTCGGCGCCGCCACCGCGGCCGAGCGCTTCAAGGTCACGCCGGACCTGATCACCATGGCCAAGGCGATCAACAACGCCGCGGTGCCGATGGGCGCCGTCGCCGTGCGCCGCGAAGTGCATGACACCGTGGTCAATTCGGCCGCGCCGGGCGCGATCGAGCTGCTGCATGGCTACACCTACTCCGGCCACCCGCTGGCCGCGGCTGCCGCCATTGCCACCCTTGACCTGTACCAGCGCGAAAACCTGTTCGGCCGCGCCGCCGAACTGGCGCCGGTGTTCGAAGCCGCGGTGCACGGGGTACGCGGCGCGCCGCACGTGAAGGACATCCGCAACTACGGCCTGGTTGCCGGCATCGAGCTGGAGCCGCGTCCCGGCCAGCCCGGCGCGCGCGCGTATGAGGCCTTCCTGAAGTGCCTGGAACTCGGCGTGCTGGTGCGCTACACCGGCGACATCCTGGCGTTCTCGCCGCCGCTGATCATCTCTGAAGCCCAGATCGGGGAACTGTTCGATACGGTGAAGAAGGCGCTGCAGGACATCAAGTAAGCGGCGCGCGCCGCATCGCATTGCCGCCGGACCTGCGGGTCCGGCCTCCCTGATTGCATGCCGGGGGCGCGCTGACTTGCGTGCCGCGGCTATCGAAGGAAATCCCAAGTGAGCATCGCAGAAAACCGGCAACTGGCCGAGATCCACCATTTCATCGGCGGCGCTGTGCGCCGCGCCGGCGGCCAGCGCCTGGCGGACGTGTTCAACCCCGCCACCGGCGAAGTCGCAGCACGCGTGGCGCTCGGCACCACGCAGGACGTGGCCGACGCCGTTGCCGCCGCCCATGCGGCATTCCCCGCCTGGGCCGACACCCCGCCGCTGCGCCGCGCGCGCATCCTGTTCAAGTTCAAGGAACTGCTCGACCAGCACCACGACGACCTGGCCGCGCTGATCACGCGCGAGCACGGCAAGGTGTTCTCGGACGCCAGGGGCGAAGTCACGCGCGGCATCGAGGTGGTGGAATTCGCCTGCGGCATCCCCAACCTGCTCAAGACCGATTTCACCGACAACATCGGCGGCGGCATCGATAACTGGAACCTGCGCCAGCCGCTGGGCGTGGTGGCCGGCATCACGCCGTTCAACTTCCCAGTGATGGTGCCGATGTGGATGTTCCCGGTGGCGCTGGCGTGCGGCAATACCTTCGTGCTGAAGCCGTCGGAACGTGATCCGTCGCCGAGCCTGCTGATTGCCGACCTGCTGCGCCAGGCTGGTTTGCCCGATGGCGTGTTCAATGTCGTGCAGGGCGACAAGGAAGCCGTCGATGCATTGCTTGCGCATCCGGATGTGCAGGCGCTGTCGTTCGTCGGCTCGACGCCGATCGCCGAGTACATCTACACGGAAGGGACCAGGCACGGCAAGCGCGTGCAGGCATTGGGCGGCGCCAAGAACCACCTGGTGGTGATGCCCGATGCCGATCTCGACCAGGCGGTCGATGCGCTGATCGGTGCCGCGTATGGTTCTGCCGGCGAACGCTGCATGGCGATCTCGGTCGCCGTGGCCGTGGGCGATGTCGCTGACAAGCTCGTGCCGCGCCTCGCCGAACGTGCGAGCTCGCTGAAGATCCGCAACGGCATGGAGTCCGACGCCGAAATGGGTCCGCTGGTAACCGCTGCGCACAAGGCGAAGGTGGAGGGCTATATCGCCAAGGGCGTGGAAGAGGGCGCGACGCTGGTGACCGATGGCCGCGGTCATACCGTACCCGGCCATGAGAACGGCTTCTATGTCGGCGGCACGCTGTTCGACCACGTCAAGCCGGATATGACGATCTACAAGGAAGAGATCTTCGGCCCGGTGCTGTCGGTAGTGCGCGTGCATGACTTTTCCGAAGCGGTGGCGCTGATCAATGCGCATGAATACGGCAACGGCGTGTCGTGCTACACCAGCGACGGCGGCATCGCGCGTGCGTTCGCGCGGCAGATCCAGGTCGGCATGGTCGGCATCAACGTGCCGATCCCGGTGCCGATGGCCTGGCATTCGTTCGGTGGCTGGAAGCGATCGCTGTTTGGCGACCATCACGCCTATGGCGAAGAGGGCGTGCGTTTCTACACGCGCTACAAGAGCGTGATGCAGCGCTGGCCGGATTCGATCGCCAAGGGCGCTGAGTTCACCATGCCGGTGGCTAAGTAGGTTGTTGTGCCTATCGGGCGGGGACCGGTTGACGGTCCCCGCTCCGTTCAGGCGCCAGCGGCCGCTTGTTTCACGCCTGAGTGCGGCTATTCCGCGCTGCGCGTGCTGGCCTGCCGGTAGGCGCTCGGCGTGCCGGCTTCTCCCTTGTTCCAGCAGGCGCGGAAGGCCTGCACGCTGGCGAAGCCGCTCTTCAACGCGATCGCTTCCACCGGCAGCGTCGATGCGGCCAGCAGCTTGCGCGCGCGTGCCATGCGCAGGGTCAGCTGGTATTGCTTCGGCGTGAGGCCGGTTTCCTCATGGAACAGGCGCGACAGGTGCCTGACGCTGACTGCGAAACGCTGCGCAAAGCGCGGGTCAGCGACGTTGGCTTCCAGGTCGCGCGAGATCGCATCCTGCACTGCATGCACCAGCGGATTGCCGTGCGAGCGTGCGCTGAACTGAGGTTCAAGCTGCGGATCGGCGCCGAAGCGCCGGAACGGCACGACGTTGTCGCGCGCCACCGCAATCGCGGCCTCGTCGCCGCAGGCGTTGGCCACCAGCCGCAGCGCCAGGTCGATGCCGGAGGCCACGCCGGCCGAGGTCCAGACATTGCCGTCGCGGACGAACACGCGGTTGTCGATTACCGAGGCATCCGGATGGCGCGCGCGCAGGCGCTTGATATGTGCATGGTGTGTCGTGCACAGGCGCCCGTCGAGCAGGCCCGCTGCGCCGAGCAGGAAGGCGCCGGTGCAGACTGCGGCCACCTGTACGCCGCCATTCCTGCCCTCACCAAAGCTCTCCCTCAACCATGCCGCGCTATCGTGCCACGCAGTCGATGTCGTCAGTGTGTCCAGAAGTTTGCTGCCAACGGCGATGACCACGTCGCCGGCTTCGAGCCGGGCGGGCAGGCGTTCAACCCGGCCAAGCGCCGGACCCTGGAAGGACGTGACGCTGGAATGCGGGCCGACGCAGCGCACAGTGAGTGGCGCAAGGCCAAGTTCCGCCACGCTCGACAGGATCTGCAGCGGCCCGCCGAGGTCGAGCATATGGACATTGGGCAACACCAGGAAATAGGCGGTAGTCATCACCAGTGTGGAGATCGCAAGGCCGATGCCGGCATTCTCGCGCGAATCGCAGGCTTTGTATCGGCGATGGCCGAAAATTTGCTTTTCTGGTCCATGGCGTTGCCCCGGCGGGCGGCCGGCTTTCCTTAGCATGGTCAACGAACCCCTGCCAAAGAGAGATCGCCATGCACCGCACCCGCCTGCCCGCCGTCACCGTGGCCCTGGTCGCCATCGGCTTTGCCGTGATGTTCGTGTCGACCGCGGTCAAGGGCCTCTACCAGGTGTACTTCGTCGACCTCGCCACGCACTTCGGGCAGGGCCGTGCGCAGTTTGCCTGGTCCGGCAGTGTCTTTATGCTCGCCACCGGGCTGATGTCGCCGGTGGTCGGCGCGCTCAGCGATCGCGTCGGCCCGCTGCGCACCGCGGCCGCTGGGGCGCTGGCGGCAGGCATTGCGCTGGGTGGCGCGGCGCTGTGGCCGGGATCGCTGACGTTCTTCGTGCTGATGTTCGGCCTCGCCGGTGCGTTCGGGCTGGCGGCCATGACCTTTGTGCCGATGGGCATCCTGGTGGACCGGCTGTTCGAGGAGCGCAAGAAGGGGCTGGCCTATGCGGTGGTTACCAACGGCACCGCGATCGGCTTTATCGTGCTGTCGCCGCTGTGGATCTGGCTGCAGCCGCAGGCGGGCTGGATCACGGCGTTCGGCGTGGCCGGTGCGGTGTTTGCGTTGCCGGTGGCCGGCGCCTTGTGGCTGACTTCGCGCTGGGAGCCGGCGTCCGCACCGGCGCCATGCACGGCCGGGGCCGATGTGCCGGCATGGACGGTGGTGCGGCGTGACCCGGTGTTCTATGCGCTGGCGGCCGGCTTCTTCGGCTGCGGCGCCACCATGGCCTTTATCGACGTGCACCTGATCGCGTACTGGCAGGGGCAGGGCGTGCCGCGGCTGGCGATGGGCTATGCGATGAGCACGCTCGGCGCGCTGGAGCTGGCCAGCGGCCTGGTCTCCGGCGCGCTGGCGCTGCGCTGGGACAAGCACCGGCTGCTGGCCGCGTTCTACGCGCTGCGCTCGGCATCGATGCTGTTGCTGCTGGTGCCGGGCCTGGGCGTGCTGCCGTTTGCGGTCGGCTTTGGCGCCAGCTATCTGGGCACGGTGATCCTGACCTCGATGTTCTGCTTCGAGCGCTACGGCAGCCGGATCAAGGGCAAGGTGTTTGGCCTGCTGTTCCTCGGGCACCAGCTGGGCGCCTTCCTGACGGTGCAGCTGGGGGCGTGGTCGTTCGATGCCACGCGCAGCTACCAGCACAGCATCACGGCGCTGGTGGCGGTGACGCTGTGCTCCGCCGCGTGCTCGTGGCTTGGCCTGCGCCGCGCGGGGCCGTTGCCGGCACTTGCCAAGGGCCCGGCACACGCCGCGGTTCCCGAGGCTGCCAGCCGCTGAAGTGCCGATGCTGCCGCGGCTCCTTCTTGCCTGCGCGGCCCTCGCCCCGCTGGGGCTGGCGGCCCTGGCGGGGCCGTGGCCGCTGCGCGCGAGGATTGCAGCGCTGGCGGCACTGGCCCTTGCCGGCGCTGCACTGCTGGCGCTCGATCCGCTTGCCGCCGCCCTGGCGCGCGTGGACGGCATCCTGTCGGCGCCCGGCTGCGGCGGCTGACTTTGCCTGCGGTCAGTGCGGGCCAGCCTGGCCTTTTCTATCATTCGATGACGTGCCTGCCGCGCGCGGGCGCGCAATGTGACGCCTTCGCGCCGCGGCGGGCGTAAACTACCGCCCTTTTTCCGGGCCCGCGCGGCTTGCCGCCGCGTGCCCGGCCACAGTTGCATGGAGTCTGAATGAGCTTGTTCCGCACCAAGGACATCGACGCGATGCTGGCCGTCGCGCGCGATGACGGCCTGAAGAAGGTGCTGGGTCCAACCGACCTGGTGATGATGGGCATCGGCGCCATCATCGGCACCGGCATTTTCGTGCTGACCGGCACCGGCGCGCTGACCGCGGGGCCGGCGCTGACGGTGTCGTTCGTGATCGCGGCGCTGGCGTGCGGCTTTGCCGCGCTGTGCTACGCGGAGTTTGCCTCGGCGATCCCGGTGTCGGGATCGATCTATACCTACAGCTATGCCACGCTGGGCGAGATCGTCGCGTGGATGATCGGCTGGGACCTGCTGCTGGAATACGGGCTGGCCACGTCCGCCGTGTCGGTGGGGTGGTCGGGCTACTTCCAGTCGCTGATGGCGGGCTTCGGGCTGAAACTGCCGGCGGCGCTGACCGCGGCGCCAGGCTCGGTGCCGGGGGTGAAGTCCATGCTGAACCTGCCGGCGTGCCTGATCATGCTGGCCATCACCTGGGTGGTGTCGTACGGCGTGCGCGAATCCACGCGCATCAACAACCTGATGGTGGCGGTCAAGATCGGCGTGGTGCTGCTGTTTATCGCGGTGGGCGTGTGGCATGTGCAGCCGGCCAACTGGCAGCCGTTCGCGCCATTCGGCTTTGCCGGCATCTTCAATGCGGCGGCGCTGGTGTTCTTTGCCTTTATCGGCTTCGACGCGGTGACCTCTGCCGCGGAAGAGGTGCGCAACCCGCGCCGCGACCTGCCGATCGGCATCATCGGTTCGCTGGCGGTGTGCACGGTGCTGTATGTGGTGGTGGCCGCCATCATGACCGGCATCGTGCCGTTCGCGAAGTTTGCCGGCGTGGACCACCCGGTCTCACTGGCGCTGCAGTTCGCGGGCCAGAACTGGGTGGCGGGCTTTGTCGACCTGGGCGCGATCCTGGGCATGACCACGGTGATCCTGGTGATGACCTACGGCCAGACCCGCGTGATCTTTGCGATGTCGCGCGACGGCCTGCTGCCAGAGCGGCTGTCATCCGTGCACCCGGTGCATGCCACGCCGTATTTCGCCACCTGGATCGTCGGCATCGTGTTTGCCGCGATTGCCGCCTTCGTGCCGCTGAACGTGCTGGCCGAGCTGATCAATATCGGTACGCTGGCGGCCTTCACGCTGATCTCGGTGGCGGTGCTGGTGCTGCGCAAGACGCGCCCGGAACTGCCGCGCGCATTCCGCTGCCCGGGCGTGCCGGTGGTACCGCTGCTGTCGATCGGCTTCTGCCTGTTCCTGATGGCGCATCTGCAGGCGCTGACCTGGATTGCCTTCCTCGTGTGGCTGTCGGTGGGGCTGGTGATCTACTTCGGCTACGCGCGGCGTAATGCCGTGCTGCATAACCACGGCGGCTGAGCGCCTTCAGCCGCCGCGCCCGGCCGCGGCCTTCATGAAGGCCACCGCGCGCGGCTCGTTGGCATAGGCGGCGTTGATCCGGATCCATGCCGAGGTCTCGCCGCCCGGGCGGAAGTAGTTGCCTGGGGCCAGCGTCACGCCGTATTCCTCGCCCAGCGTCACCAGTTCGCGCGAATCCTCGATGCCGGGCGGGCGCGCCCACAGGAAGTTGCCGCCGGACGGCTGGCAGAACACCTCCCAGCCGTTGCCGGTCAGTTGCCGCACGGCATTGGCGCAGGCCTCGCGCACGCGCAGGCGCAGCCGCTCCACATACTTGCGGTAGCCGCCGCGCTCCAGCAGCGCCGCCGTGACTGCTTCCGCGAAGTGCGAACCGGCCACGCTGGTCAGCACCTTCACATCGACCAGGTCCTTGACCAGCGCCTTGTCCGCCACCAGGTAGCCGACCCGCAGCGAGGCCGACACCGTCTTGGAAAAGCCGCCGATGTAGATCACGTGCTCAAGCTGGTCCAGCGTGGCCAGCCGGTCGGTGAAGTGGGTCTGGAAGTCCGAGAAGATATCGTCCTCGACAAAGCGGAAGCCATGCCGGCGCGCCAGCTCCAGCAGCCGGAATGCCACCGGCGGCGCCAGCGTCGATCCGGTCGGGTTCTGCAGCACGCTGTTGGTGAAGAACAGCTTGGGCTTGTGCTGGCGCAGCAGCGCCTCGGTGGCGTCCGGGTCGGGGCCGTTGGCCGTGTGCGGCACGCCCACCAGCTGCACCCCATGCAGCCGCAGCAGCCCGAACAGGTTGTAGTAGCCGGGATCTTCCACGAACACGGTATCGCCGGGCTTGAGCAGGTGGCGTACCACCAGGTCCAGCGCCTGGCTGGCACCGGTGGTGATCAGCACTTGCGGCAGTTCGGCGGCGATGCCCAGCTGGCGCACGCGCAGCAACACCTGGCGACGCAGTTCCGGATGCCCCATCGGCGTGGCGTAGTGGATCACGCTGTCGATCTCATTGCGCGAGATCGCGCGGATCGCCTGCGTCAGCCCCTCGACGTCGCGCCAGGTCTCCGGCACGAAGCCCCCGGCCAGCTTGAGCGTGCCGCTGGGGTGGTTGAACTGCTCGAGGATGTGGTCGGAAAGATCCTCGGCCAGGCTCGGATCGGACCATCCGCACGCCGAGCGCCCCGCCAGCGGGCTGTCCGCCACATAGAAGCCCGAACCCTGGCGCGAATCCAGCAGCCCCTGCGATACCAGCCGGTCATAGGCTTCGATCACCGGGAAGCGGCTGATGCCGTTCTCCGCCGCCAACTGCCGGATTGACGGCAGGCGTGCGCCGGGCCGTGCTTCGCGGTTGCCGATCCACGCTTTCACGCCGGCAACGATCTGCTCGGTCAGTGGAATTCCGGTGGAAGCATCTAAGATTAGTTTCATGGGCAGGCAGCCGGGGGAAGCCGGTAGGCGCAGATCGCTACAAGCGACAACTGTCAGGGAAAACTACTGAACAGTTCATCGAAAACTGTTCACAACTGTACATGGGATTGTAGTGAGGGATGCGAATAATGGAAGCGTGGCGGAGGAAGGCGCCGGCTACCGTGATCATTCGGCATCCACGGGGGCCGGCGCCGGACGCGACCGCC
The DNA here is from genome assembly GCF_058787575.1 of Cupriavidus sp. FW305-3-2-15-C-LB2. Lineage (NCBI taxonomy): Bacteria > Pseudomonadati > Pseudomonadota > Betaproteobacteria > Burkholderiales > Burkholderiaceae > Cupriavidus > Cupriavidus sp. FW305-3-2-15-C-LB2. The sequence goes on along the minus strand of NZ_JBYSZW010000018.1, from coordinate 89,286 downwards.
GGGCTATGAGGAGTGGGACATGCGCGAACTACGGACTTTCGAGCTGGACGAGCCTGGGCTGCCAGTGAGCTGGCGCGCCGGTTACGGGCAGACCGTCTGCGCGGTGGCGGGCAAGTTGTGGGTGACGGTGGAAGGCAGTCCCAACGACATCTGGCTGGAGCCGGGCACTGAGCTGGCGTTGCCGGAGGGCTACCGGGTGTGGCTGTCGGGCGATGGCGCGGGCGCGCGCTTTACGCTGGCACAGGTGCCGGCGCCGTGGTCGCTGCGGCGGCTGGTGGCGTGGCTGCGGGCGATGCGGCACCGGGTGGAGGAGCACAGCACGGATGCGTTCGGGGAGTGCCCCAGGATCTGGGCCTGAGCGGACCACTCAAGCTTTGCCGGAACGGCCACCTGAGGGTGGCCTTTTGTTTGCCCGGATGCTTGCGCGGCGCCTGCCGCGGGCGCCTACTCTATAGGGACAGCCCCGTCCCATGCACGCCGGGCTCGGGGTTCCGCCCCATTGCTTTACGTTAACGTCAACGTCATATAATCGATCGGCCCCGACCCGGGGGCGCAGCCCGCGCGTTTGCAGCCAAGCCGGCACAGAGCGGTACTTCAGGCGCACGCCGCGGTGGCAGCCAACACCACAGACGGTGGAGACAATGACCGACCTTTCCGATGTGCATGATGTGCGCCGCGGTGCGCCCCAGCCCAAGCCCACCGCGCAAGGCCGCGGTCCGGTCAACAAGGTGCGCCTTGTCACGGCGGCGTCGCTGTTCGATGGCCATGACGCCTCGATCAACATCATGCGCCGCATCCTGCAGTCGCATGGCTGCGAGGTGGTCCACCTCGGCCACAACCGCTCGGTCGAGGAAGTGGTGACGGCGGCGCTGCAGGAAGACGCGCAGGGCATCGCGATTTCCAGCTACCAGGGCGGCCATGTCGAATATTTCAAGTACATGGTCGACTTGCTGCGCGAGAAGGGCGGCGAGCACGTGCAGGTCTTTGGCGGCGGTGGCGGCGTGATCGTGCCGGACGAGATCCGCGAGCTGCAGGCCTACGGCGTGGCGCGCATCTTCAGCCCCGAGGACGGCCAGCGCATGGGCCTGGCCGGCATGATTGCAGATATGGTGCAGCGCTGCGACATCGACCTGTCGCGCTATGCGCCGGCCTCGCTCGAACCCGTCACCGGCGGCGACCGCCGCGCGCTGGCCCAGTTGATTACCGCGCTGGAGAACGGCAAGGCCGATCCGGCGCTGGTGCAGGCGATGCATGCGCAAGCGGCAGCGGCATCGATCCCGGTGCTCGGCATCACCGGCACCGGCGGCGCCGGCAAGTCTTCACTGACCGACGAACTGATCCGCCGCTTCCGCCTCGACCAGCAGGATGCGCTGTCGATCGCCGTGATCTCGATCGACCCGTCGCGGCGCAAGTCGGGCGGCGCGCTGCTGGGCGACCGCATCCGCATGAACGCGATCAACCACCCGAACATCTTCATGCGCTCGCTGGCCACGCGCGAGGCTGGCTCCGAGATCTCGCAGGCGCTGCCGGACGTGATCGCCGCGTGCAAGGTGGCGGGCTTCGACCTGGTGATCGTCGAGACCTCGGGCATCGGCCAGGGCGACGCGGCCATCGTGCCGCACGTGGATCTGTCGCTCTATGTGATGACGCCCGAGTTCGGCGCGGCCAGCCAGCTCGAGAAGATCGACATGCTGGACTTTGCCGACTTCGTCGCCATCAACAAGTTCGACCGCAAGGGCGCGCAGGACGCGTGGCGCGACGTGGCCAAGCAGGTGCAGCGCAACCGCGAGCAATGGCACGGCAAGGCCGAGGACATGCCGGTCTACGGCACGCAGGCGTCGCGCTTCAATGACGATGGCGTGACCATGCTGTACCAGGGGCTGCGCGCGGCGCTGGCCGAACGCGGCCTGAAACTGCAGCCGGGCGTGCTGCCGGCGCAGGCGGGGCGCATCTCCACCGGCCAGAATGTGATCGTGCCGCCGGCGCGCAGCCGCTACCTGGCGGAACTGGCAGACACGGTGCGCGGCTACCACCGCCGCGTGATGGAGCAGAGCCGCATTGCACGCGAGCGCCAGCAACTGCGTGAATCGAGCCGCATGGTGCAGGCCGCGCAAGGCGATGGCGCGGCGCTGGATGCGCTGGCGGCGGAGCGCGACAGCGCCCTCGGCCAGGTCGAGCGCAAGCTGCTGGCGATGTGGCCGCAGATGCGCGAAGCCTACAGCGGCGACGAGTACGTAGTGAAAATCCGCGACCGGGAGATCCGCACCGGGCTGGTTACGACCACGCTGTCCGGCACCAAGGTGCGCAAGGTGGTGCTGCCGCGCTTCGAGGACGACGGCGAGGTGCTGAAGTGGCTGATGCGCGAGAACGTTCCCGGCAGCTTCCCATACACCGCCGGCGTGTTCGCCTTCAAGCGCGAGAACGAAGACCCCACCCGCATGTTCGCCGGCGAGGGCGATGCCTTCCGCACCAACCGGCGCTTCAAGCTGGTGTCCGAAGGTATGGATGCCAAGCGGCTGTCGACCGCGTTCGACTCGGTCACGCTGTATGGCGAAGACCCGCATGTGCGTCCGGACATCTACGGCAAGGTCGGCAACTCCGGCGTGTCGATCGCCACGCTCGACGACATGAAGGTGCTGTACGACGGCTTCGACCTGACCAGCCCGAGCACCTCGGTGTCGATGACCATCAACGGCCCGGCCCCGACCATTTTGGCGATGTTCATGAACACCGCCATCGACCAGCAGCTCGACAAGTTCCGCGCCGACAACCAGCGCGAGCCCACCGCCGACGAAGAAGCCAAGATCCGCGCCTGGGTGCTGCAGAACGTGCGCGGCACGGTGCAGGCCGACATTCTCAAGGAAGACCAGGGCCAGAACACCTGCATCTTCTCCACCGAGTTCTCGCTCAAGGTGATGGGCGATATCCAGGAGTACTTTGTCCACCACCAGGTGCGCAACTTCTACTCGGTGTCGATCTCCGGCTACCACATCGCCGAGGCCGGCGCGAACCCGATCTCGCAGCTGGCGTTCACGCTGTCCAACGGCTTCACCTATGTGGAGGCGTACCTGGCGCGCGGCATGCATATCGACGATTTCGCTTCCAACCTGTCGTTCTTCTTCTCCAACGGCATGGACCCGGAGTACAGCGTGCTGGGCCGCGTCGCGCGCCGCATCTGGGCCGTGACCATGCGCGACAAATACGGCGCCAACGAGCGCAGCCAGAAGCTGAAGTACCACATCCAGACTTCGGGCCGCTCGCTGCATGCGCAGGAGATCGACTTCAACGATATCCGCACCACGCTGCAGGCGCTGATCGCGATCTACGACAACTGCAATTCGCTGCATACCAATGCCTACGACGAGGCCATCACCACGCCCACCGGCGAGTCGGTGCGCCGCGCGCTGGCGATCCAGCTGATCATCAACCGCGAGTGGGGCGTGGCCAGGTGCGAGAACCCCAACCAGGGCAGCTTCCTGATCGAGGAGCTGACCGACCTGGTGGAAGAGGCGGTGCTGCAGGAGTTCGAGCGCATTGCCGAGCGCGGCGGCGTGCTCGGTGCGATGGAGACCGGCTACCAGCGCGGCAAGATCCAGGAAGAGTCGCTCTACTATGAGCAGCTCAAGCACGACGGCACGCTGCCCATCATCGGCGTGAACACGTTCCGCAACCCGGACGGCGACCCGACCCCGCAGAAGCTGGAGCTGGCGCGCTCCAGCGAGGCCGAGAAGCAGAGCCAGCTCGACCGCCTGCATGCGTTCCAGCAGGCCCACGCGGCCGAGGCGCCGGCCATGCTGGCGCAGTTGCGCCAGGCGGTGATCGACAACCAGAACGTATTTGCGGTGCTGATGGACGCGGTGCGGGTTTGCTCGCTGGGGCAGATCACCCATGCGCTGTTCGAAGTGGGCGGGCAGTACCGGCGCAATATGTAGAGCCGGCGGCACCGCGCAGCAAGCAGTGCCCGATTACCGCGCAGGGCGGCCGCAGTGAAGGGTCGCCCTGCGTTACACTCGAAGGCTGTGCCGGCGGCCGCGCCACGGCAAACGTATTCGAGACAACCGCAAGCCAAAGATCATGGACACCCAGTACAACCCGACCAATATCTTCGCGAAGATCCTGCGCGGCGAGCTGCCGTGCATCAAGGTCTACGAGGACGACGATACCATCGCCTTCATGGACATCATGCCGCAGGCCGACGGCCATACGCTGGTGGTGCCCAAGGAAGCCGCGGTCAACCTGTTCGACCTGTCCGAGCAGGGCGCGCAGGCCGCCATTGTCGCCACGCAGCGCGTGGCGCGCGCGGTGCGCGCGGCGTTTGCGCCCGACGGCATCTCCATCGGCCAGTTCAACGGCGCGGCCGCGGGCCAGACCGTGCCGCACGTCCATTTCCATATCGTGCCGCGCTATGCCGACAGCGCGCTGCGCGGCCATGCGCGCGAGATGCAGGACCCGGAACAGCTCAAGGGCCATGCCCAGCGCATCATCGCCGCGCTGCGCGAGCAGGGCGCCTGAGCCGCGCCTGAACCGATCAATCAGCAATCCAACCAAGCAGAGGAAGACAAGATGAGCATCAGGACAGTGGGCATCGTCGGTGCCGGCACCATGGGCAATGGCATCGCCCAGGCCTGCGCAGTGGTAGGTCTCAACGTGGTGATGGTCGACATCAGCGATGCCGCCGTGCAGAAGGGTGTCGCCACCGTGGCAAGCAGCCTGGACCGTCTGATCAAGAAGGAAAAGCTGACCGAGGCCGACAAGGCCAGCGCGCTGGCGCGCATCAAGGGCAGCACCTCGTATGACGATCTCAAGGCCACCGATATCGTGATCGAGGCCGCCACCGAGAACTACGACCTGAAGGTCAAGATCCTCAAGCAGATCGACGGCATCGTCGGCGAGAACGTGATCATCGCGTCCAACACCTCGTCGATCTCGATCACCAAGCTGGCTGCCGTGACCTCGCGCGCCGACCGCTTTATCGGCATGCACTTCTTCAACCCGGTGCCGGTGATGGCGCTGGTGGAACTGATCCGCGGCCTGCAGACCAGCGACACCACCCACGCCGCCGTCGAGGCCCTGTCGAAGCAGCTCGGCAAATACCCGATCACGGTCAAGAACAGCCCGGGCTTCGTCGTCAACCGCATCCTGTGCCCGATGATCAACGAGGCCTTCTGCGTGCTGGGCGAAGGCCTGGCCTCGCCGGAAGAGATCGACGAAGGCATGAAGCTGGGCTGCAACCACCCGATCGGGCCGCTGGCGCTGGCTGACATGATCGGCCTGGACACCATGCTGGCCGTGATGGAAGTGCTGTACACGGAGTTTGCGGATCCGAAGTACCGCCCGGCGATGCTGATGCGCGAGATGGTCGCTGCCGGCTACCTGGGCCGCAAGACTGGCCGCGGCGTGTACGTCTATAGCAAGTAAGCTGCCCGGCACTTGCCGCGTGGTACAGCGGCCGCCTGCGGGCGGCCGCTGCTTTTTCCGGGGCCGGTTCCGGTTGCCGCCAAATCCCGCTTACACGGCGTTATATGCCGAAACACTCCGCCGCATCCGGTAACAGGAATGCGCGGTAGAGTGCACTCATTCCCATTACGACAAAACAAGCTCCATGGCTCCCCCGATTCTCTTTGCTGCGCTGCTCGCGGGCGCAATGTCCCTGCTGGCGGCCCGTTCGGCGATGGCCCATGTGGACGTGGGCGTGCAGATCGGCGCGCCGGTCTATGCGGCGCCGGCCCCGGTCTATGTGGCACCCCCGCCGCACGTGGTGTATGCGCCGCGCCATCACGGCTGGCATGGCGACCGTTATTGGGATGGCCGTCGCTGGTATGGCCGCCATGAGTGGCGCGGCCGCCATCACCACTATCATCGGCATCATCACTATCGCCACCACGGCCATGGGCATCACGGTCATCACGGCCATCGTGGTCATCACGGCCACTGACCGCCGCACCGGCTGAGGCGCCGGCCGGCACCACCGCCCGGCCCGGCGTTCAGCGCAGCAGCACCAGCCGCGGCACCGCGTCCGCGCCGCTCCAGACCACCGCGTTCTGTTCGTATTTCTCGCCGAGTGCCCGTGCATCCTCCAGCGACAGCCCCGGCACCAGGAAGCTCGGCTCGGCCGGCCAGCCGTTGCGTGGATGCTCTCCGGCGGCTTCGATTGCGCGCAATCCCATCCTTGCCAAGTCTTGCGCCAGCGCTTGCTGGCGCTTTGCGTTGGTGTCGTCGTCGCAGCGCAGGCTGAACGGGTTGGCGGCGGTAATGAAGGCGCTCGCTGTCACGCCCAGCGCGCGGTGCAGCGCCGCCAGCGGGGCGCTGGGTTGGTCTACCCGCAATACCATCGGCAGGTCGCCCAGCACGCGGTAGTGCGTCTCGCGATAGGCCTGCAGCGTGGCGTCGTCGATGGCGCTGGCCATGTTATTCGCCGTACTGCCGCAACCCCTCCAGGTCCAGCACCTCGATCACGCCGTAGTCCACCCGCACCAGGCCCTGCTGTTCCAGCACCTTGAGCGCCTGGTTGGCGCGCTGGCGCGAGATGCCAGCGAGCAGGCCGATCTCTTCCTGCGAGATCTCCAGCGTCTTGCCGATCCCCGGATACAGGTGCTCATTGAACAGCGACGACACCGCGCGCGCCACGCGCGAATCGATGTCGAGCAGCCGCTCATATTCCACCGCGGCGATGAACTGTCCCAGGCGTTCGTTGAACTGGGTCAGCAGGAAGCGCGTGAACGGCAGGCTGGTATCCAGCAACCACAGAAAAGTGTCGCGCGGCAGGAAGGCGATGGTCGAGCGGCGCAGCGCCATCACGTCGTACTTGCGGATTTCCGACTTGAGCACCGCGCCTTCGCCGAACCAGCCGCCGGTGGGCACGCCGGTGAATGTGACCGACTTGCCCGAGGGCGACACCGTGGTGATCTTGACGATGCCTTCGAGCACGCCCATCCAGTGCTCGGCCATGTCACCCTTGTGACAGACGTAGTCGCCCTGGGTGTACTCGTGCACGAACATGGCGCGGCGCACGCGCTCGCGCTGCTCGGGACTCAGGTCTGCTGCCCACACGCAGCGGTCGACAAAATCGTTCAGCATGGCCTGAATTTGCTCCGGTAGGGATTAACCCGGAATTGTCACCGGCGTGACAACCCGGGTGGATGGCATGGGCTATCTTACGATCACCACGGAGCCGGGAAGTGCCGCAAAACAAGGCACCACGGGCTTGATGCGCTGCGGCATGACTGCCGCCAGGCAAAACAAGCCAAGTATAACCACCGGACCGACGCTTGACACCGCGCGTGGATCCCCACGCCGGAGGGACAGGAGACAGCGATGCAGGAATCGTCGGCGACGACCTTCCCGCGATGGCTGCTGGCGCACGCCCAGCAGCGGCCGGATCATCCGGCTCACCGCGAGAAGGATCTCGGCATCTGGCAGACATACAGCTGGGCCCAGGCGGCGCAGCAGGTGAGGGCACTGGCTTGCGGGCTGGCCGCACTCGGTTTCAGGCGTGGCATGAATCTGGCGGTGGTGGGCGACAACCGCCCGCGGCTGTACTGGGCCATGACCGCGGCGCAGGCGCTGGGCGGTGTGCCGGTGCCGCTGTACCAGGACGCCATCGCCAACGAGATGGTCTACGTGCTCAACGATGCGGAGATCGAGTTCGCCATCGTCGAGGACCAGGAGCAGGTCGACAAGCTGCTGGAAGTGGAAGCGCAGCTGGCCGAGTCCGGCCGCGCCGTGCGCCACGTCATCTTTGAAGACCCGCGCGGCCTGATGGACTACGACCATCCGTCGCTGATGTCTTATGAACAGCTACAGGAACTGGGCCGCGAGTTCGACCAGGCGCACCCGGGCTTCTATGACGAGGCCATCGCCGCCGGCCAGCCCGACGACACCGCGATCATCCTCTATACCTCCGGCACCACCGGCAAGCCCAAGGGCGTGTGCCATTCGCACTACGGCCTGATCGGCGCGGCGCGCAACGGCTGCGCCTTCGACAAGCTCAGCGCGGACGACGACGTGCTGTCCTACCTGCCGATGGCATGGGTGGGCGACAATCTGTTCTCATACGCGCAGGCGATGGTGGCGGGCTTCACGGTGAACTGCCCGGAATCGCGCGAAACGGTGATGACCGACCTGCGCGAGATCGGCCCCACCTACTACTTTGCGCCGCCGCGCATCTATGAAGGGCTGCTGACGCAGGTGATGATCCGCATGGAGGATGCCGGCTGGATCAAGCGCAAGCTGTTCCACTGGGCCATGGACGTGGCGAAGCGCTGCGGCACCGATATCCTCGACGGCAAGCCGGTATCGCTCGCGGACCGCGCGCGCTACGCCCTTGGCGAAGCGCTGGTCTACGGCCCGTTGCGCAATGTGCTGGGCATGAGCCGCATCCGCGTGGGCTATACCGCGGGCGAGGCGATCGGACCGGACCTGTTCCGCTTCTACCGCTCGATCGGCGTGAACCTGAAGCAGTTCTACGGCCAGACCGAGACCTGCGCCTATGTGTGCCTGCAGCCGGACGGCAAGGTCAAGTTCGATTCAGTCGGCCCGGCGGCGCCCGGCATGGAAATCCGCATCGCCGACAACGGCGAGGTGCTGGTGCGCGGCGTGGGCCTGCTCAAGTCCTACTACAAGCGCGATGACGCCACGCGCGAGGCCATCAACGACGAGGGCTACTTCATGACCGGCGACGCCGGCGTGATCGACGCCGACGGCCACCTGAAGATCATCGACCGCGCCAAGGACGTGGGCAAGCTGGCCGATGGCTCGATGTTCGCGCCAAAGTACATCGAGAACAAGCTCAAGTTCTTCCCGTACATCAAGGAAGCGGTGGCCTTCGGCAATGACCGCGACCAGGTCTGCGCGTTTATCAATATCGACTTCGAGGCCGTGGGCAACTGGGCCGAGCGCCGCCACCTGCCGTACGCCGGCTATGTCGACCTGGCCGCGCAGCCCGAGGTGCTGGAAATGATCGGCGAATGCGTGAACCAGGTGAATGCCGACCTGGCCAACGACCCGATGCTGGCCGGATCGCAGGTGGCACGCTTCCTGGTCCTGCACAAGGAACTGGATCCGGACGACGACGAGCTCACGCGCACGCGCAAGGTGCGCCGCGGCTTTATCGCCGACAAATACGGCGTGCTGGTGGAGGCGCTCTATGCGGGCAAGTCCGAGCAGTTCATCGAGACGCGCGTCAAGTTCGAAGACGGACGCGAGGGCAGCGTGTCGGCCACGCTGAAGCTGGTCAATGCGAAGCGCCTGCCGGTGGCGGCGCGCGCGGCATGAGCGAGGGCAGCAAGATGACGCAAGTAGCCTGGCAAGGCGCGGGGCAGCGCGAATGGGCGGGGACGGCACGCACGGATGCCAGCGGTGCCGGCAGCGGCGGCGCGATCGCACCTACGGGTCCGATGTCTCCTGCGGAACTGACGGATGACAGCGGCGCGCATCCCGGCACGCAGCGCGCGCAGCGCACCGGCGAACAGGCGCGCACCGGCGGCGAGGTGATCCTGGACCTGCAGCATATCTCGCTGTCGTTCGGCGGGGTCAAGGCGCTGACCGATATCTCGTTCGATGTGTGCGAGCACGAGGTGCGCGCCATCATCGGCCCCAACGGCGCCGGCAAGAGTTCGATGCTCAACGTGATCAACGGCGTCTATCACCCGCAGCAGGGACGCATCGTGTTCCGCGGCGAGGAGCGCAAGCAGATGCACCCGACCGCCGCGGCGCGCCAGGGCATTGCGCGTACCTTCCAGAACATCGCGCTGTTCAAGGGCATGACGGTGCTGGACAACATCATGACCGGGCGCAACACGCAGTTCCGCACCGGGCTCTTCGCCCACGCGCTGTGGTGGGGCCCGGCGCGCAACGAAGAGATGCGCCATCGCCAGAAGGTCGAGGAAGTGATCGACTTCCTCGAGATCCAGTCGATCCGCAAGACCCCGGTCGGGCGCCTGCCGTATGGCCTGCAGAAGCGCGTCGAACTGGCGCGCGCACTCGCGGCCGAGCCCTCGATGCTGCTGCTGGACGAGCCCATGGCCGGCATGAACGTGGAAGAGAAGCAGGACATGTGCCGCTTCATCCTGGACGTGAACCGGCAGTTCGGCACCACCATCGTGCTGATCGAGCACGACATGGGCGTGGTGATGGATATCTCCGACCGCGTGGTGGTGCTCGACTACGGCAAGAAGATCGGCGACGGCACGCCGGAAGAGGTCAAGGGCAACCCTGACGTGATCAAGGCGTACCTGGGCACTTCGCACTGAGGCTCTGAACCATGACGTTCTTCTTTGAAATCCTGATCGGCGGCTTGCTCTCTGGCCTGATGTACTCGCTGGTGGCGCTGGGCTTCGTGCTGATCTACAAGGCCTCGGGCGTGTTCAACTTTGCCCAGGGCGCGATGGTGTACTTCGCCGCGCTGGCGGTGGTGGGGCTGATGGACAAGGGCCTGCCGATGTGGGCCGCGGTGATCGGCGCCTTCGTGGTGATGATCCTGGTCGGCATGAGCACCGAGCGCTTCGTGCTGCGCAAGCTGGTCAACCAGCCGCCGATCACGCTGTTCATGGCGACCATCGGGCTGTCGTTCTTCCTCGAGGGCCTGGGGCCGCTGCTGTTCGGCAATGAGGTGCGCCCGATCAACCTGGGCATCGTCGACGAGCCGATCGAGTCGATCATGACCAACTTCAACATCGTGCTGTCCAAGTTCGATATTGCGGCGGCGGCCATTGCCGGCCTGCTGGTTGGATCGCTGGCGCTGTTCTTCCAGTACACCAAGGTCGGACGTGCGCTGCGCGCGGTCGCTGACGACCACCAGGCGGCGCTGTCGCTGGGCATCCCGCTGCAGAACATCTGGGCGATCGTGTGGGGCGTGGCGGGTTTCGTCGCGCTGGTGGCCGGCATGCTGTGGGGCTCGCGCAATGGCGTGCAGTTCGCGCTCACGCTGACCGCGCTCAAGGCGCTGCCGGTGCTGATCCTGGGTGGCTTCACCTCGGTGCCCGGCGCCATCGTCGGCGGGCTGATCATCGGTGCCTCGGAGAAGCTGGCCGAGATCTATATCCCGCCGGTGTTCCAGTCGATGTTCGGGGGCAACTTCGGCGGCATCGAAGGGTGGTTCCCGTATGTGTTTGCCTTGCTGTTTCTGCTGGTGCGGCCCGAAGGGCTGTTCGGCGAGAAACACATCGATCGCGTCTGACCGACTTCGCACAGGAGACTTGCCATGTTTTATCGTGAAGCCGGCCAGTTCAAGACCAGCTACGTCGCCGACAGCCAGATCTTTCCCATCCGCCAGGACCGCATCGGCTTTGCCGTGCTGATGGCGGTGGCCTTCGTGGCGATCCCGTTCGTCGGGTCGGAATACTGGTTCTCGGCCATCCTGATCCCGTTCCTGATTTTCTCGCTGGCGGCACTGGGGCTGAATATCCTGACCGGCTATGCCGGCCAGCTGTCGCTCGGTACCGCGGCCTTCATGGCGGTGGGTGCCTACGCGGCCTACAATTTCCAGCTGCGCGTGGAAGGCATGCCGGTGCTGCTGACATTCGTGATGGCGGGCCTTTCCGCGGCATTGGTGGGGGTGGCCTTCGGCCTGCCGTCGCTGCGCATCAAGGGCTTCTACCTCGCGGTGGCGACGCTGGCGGCGCAGTTCTTCGTGGTGTGGGCGCTGACCAAGTTCCCCTGGTTCTCCAACAACAGCTCGTCGGGCGTGATCACGGCGCAGCGGCTGGACCTGTTCGGCTTCGCCATCGACACCCCGCTGAAGAAGTACCTGTTCGTGCTGGCCATCGTCACGGTGCTGGCGCTGGCGGCCAAGAACCTGGTGCGCTCGGCCACCGGGCGCGCATGGATGTCGGTGCGCGACATGGACGTGGCGGCAGAGGTGATCGGCATCCCACTGATGCGCACCAAGCTGCTGGCGTTCGCGGTCAGCTCGTTCTACTGCGGCGTGGCCGGCGCGCTCTATGCGTTCTGCTACCTGGGCTCGGTCGAGCCGGACGGCTTCTCGCTGGACCTGTCGTTCCGCGTGCTGTTCATGATCATCATCGGCGGCGTGGGCAGCATCCTGGGCTCGTTCCTGGGCGCGGCCTTCATCCTGCTGCTGCCGATCTTCCTGGACAACGTGCTGCCGTCGCTGGCCGCGCTGCTGCACCTGCCATTCACCAATGCCACCGTGTCGCACATCCAGCTGATGGTGTTCGGCGGGCTGATCATCTTCTTCCTGATCGTGGAGCCGCACGGGCTGGCCCGGCTGTGGCAGATCGCCAAGGAGAAGCTGAGGCTGTGGCCGTTCCCTCATTGACGGGAGGGGGCCTGTATTACCGCAGTTCCTGTGTGAAGTTCTGAAGCTTACGCATAACGAAACGCTCCCTTGAGGGCGATGGAGACTGTCATGACCAACCTGATTCGCAATGTGCAACGCGCCGCCCTGGTGGTCAGCGCCGCGGCGGCACTGCTGGCGCCGGCGGCGCCGGCCATGGCGCAGAGCAACGAGCAGTTCGTGGCGCTGCCAAGCTACCGCGTGGGGCCGTATGGCGCCAACGGCCAGTCCTGGTATGGCGGCTTCATCGACTACCTCAACTACGTCAACCTGAAGGAAGGCGGGGTCAACGGCGTCAAGCTGTCGTGGGAAGAGTGCGAGACCGAGTACAACAACGCCAAGGGCGTGGAGTGCTATGAACGCCTGAAGTCCAAGAACGCCACCACCAAGGGCACGGCCTACCACGCCATGTCCACCGGCATCTCGTACGCGCTGGTCGACAAGACCGCTGCCGACAAGGTGCCGCTGGTGATGATGGGCTACGGCCGCACCGACGCGGTGGATGGCTCGGTGTTCCCGTATGCGTTCCCGCTGGTGACTACGTACCAGATGCAGGTCTCGGCCATCGTCAAGTACCTGGCCTCGAAGAACGGCGGCTCGCTGGCCGGCAAGAAGATCGTCTACCTGTATCACGACTCGGCCTATGGCAAGGAGCCGATCGTGGCGCTGCAGGCCGAGGCCAAGCTGGGCAAGTTCAACCTGGTGGAGATCCCGGTGGCGCACCCCGGCAACGAGCAGGGCGCGCAGTGGCTGAAGATTCGCCAGGAGAACCCCGACTACGTGATCTTCTGGGGCTGGGGCGTGATGAACCAGACCGCGCTGAAGGCCGCGCAGAAGGTGGGTTTTGCGCGCGACAAGATAATCGGCTCGTGGTGGGCCGGCTCGGAGGAAGACACGGTGCCGGCGGGTGATGCCTCCAAGGGCTACATGAGCGCCACCTGGAACGTGGCGGGCCGCAACGTGCCGCTGATCGCCGATATCGAGAAGGTGGTCTACGGTGCCGGCAAGGGCAATATGCAGGACAAGAACAAGGTGGGTTCGGTGCTGTACAACCGCGGCGTGTCGGCGGCGGTGGTGACGGTGGAAGCGGTGCGCGTGGCGCAGGCCAAGTTCGGCAAGGGCAAGCCCATGACCGGCGAGCAGATGCGCTGGGCCTTCGAGAACCTGAACCTGACCAACGCGCGCCTGCAGCAACTGGGCGCGACCGGCCTGCTGCCCGAGATCAAGACCAGCTGCGACAACCACGAGGGCTCGGGCAAGGTGAAGATCCAGCAGTGGGACGGCACCAAGTGGGTGGTGGTGTCGGACTGGATCGAGGGCAACAAGGGCCTGATCCACCCGCTGTTCAAGGCCACGGCGGCGCAGTACGCGAAGGAGAAGGGGATTACGCCGGCTTGTTCGAAGTCCTGATAGCAACCTGGCGGGCATGCGGTGCCTGGCGCCGCGTGCTCGCCTGAGCCGAACCGTCTTACCAACACGAGCCGCACCATGAGCCTTCTGTCCGTCAACAATATCGAAGTCATCTACGATCACGTGATCCTGGTGCTCAAGGGCGTCTCGCTCGAAGTGCCGGAAGGCAAGATCGTGGCGCTGCTCGGCGCCAACGGCGCGGGCAAGACCACCACGCTCAAGGCCATCTCCAACCTGCTGCAGGCCGAGCGCGGCGATGTCACCAAGGGCTCGATCGAATATCGCGGCGACCGCGTCGACCAGCTCACGCCCAACGACCTGGTGCGCCGCGGCGTGATCCAGGTGATGGAAGGGCGCCACTGCTTCGCGCACCTGACCATCGAAGAGAACCTGCTCACCGGTGCCTACACGCGCGGCCTGTCGCGCGGCCAGACGCGCGACGAGCTGGAAAAGATCTACGAATACTTCCCGCGGCTGAAGACGCGCCGCAAGTCGCAGGCCGGCTACACCTCCGGCGGCGAGCAGCAGATGTGCGCGATCGGCCGGGCCATGATGGCCAAGCCCGCGATGATCCTGCTGGACGAGCCTTCGATGGGGCTGGCGCCGCAGATCGTCGAGGAGATCTTCGAGATCGTGCGCGGCCTGAATTCGCGCGAGAACGTCAGCTTCCTGCTGGCCGAGCAGAACACCATGGTGGCGCTGCGCTATGCCGACTACGGCTACATCCTGGAAAACGGCCGCGTGGTGATGGACGGCGACGCCGAGTCGCTGCGCACCAACGAGGACGTCAAGGAGTTCTACCTGGGCGTGGCCGCCAACGATGCGGACGACGGTGCCGGGCGCAAGTCGTTCCGCGATGTGAAGAGCTACCGGCGCCGCAAGCGCTGGCTGGCGTAGGCACCCGACCGATTTCATCCGGCATTGCCACCACGCGCCCAGCGGCGCGGCGGCATGCCGCATCCCATTCCCTGACGCATAGCACCATGCCAGAACACTTCGATTCGCTCGAAACCCGCGCGCCGGAAGTCCGCGAGCAGGCGCTCCTTGCCGCCCTGGCACGCCAGGTGGCCCATGCGCGCGACAACGCGCCTTACTTTGCCGAGATGCTGGGCGGCGTCGACCCGCGGCTGCTGAGCTCGCGCGCGGCGCTGGCGGCGCTGCCGGTCACGCGCAAGTCGGACCTGACCGCGCGCCAGCGCGCACTGCCGCCGCTGGGCGGGCTCAACGCCACGCCGCTGGGCAAGCTGCGCCATGTGTTCCAGTCGCCCGGCCCGATCCATGAACCCGACGGCCATGACGCCGACTGGTGGCGCGTGGCCCGCGCCATGCATGCGGCGGGCTTCCGCGCCGGCGAGCTGGTCTACAACACCTTCTCCTACCACTTCACCCCGGCCGGCATGATGATGGAGACCGGCGCGCACCGGCTGGGCTGCTGCGTGTTCCCGGCCGGCGTCGGCCAGACCGATTCGCAGGTGCAGGCGCTGGCCAGCCTGCAGCCCACGGCCTACGCCGGCACGCCGTCGTTCCTGAAGCTGCTGCTGGAGCGCGGCGACGAGCTGGGCACGCCCTGCACCAGCCTGGCCAAGGCGCTGGTCTCGGGCGAGGCGCTGCCGCCGTCGCTGCGTGCCTGGTTCCAGGCGCGCAGCGTGCGCGTGCAGCAGATGTATGGCACCGCGGATGTCGGCCTGATTGCCTATGAGACCGAGGGCGGCGATGGCTGGGTGGTGGACGAGGGCGTGCTGGTAGAGATCGTCGAGCCCGGCGGTTCCCGGCCGATGCCCGAGGGCGAGACCGGCGAGGTGGTGGTGACGGTGCTGGGCAACGGCGACTACCCGCTGATCCGCTTCGGCACCGGCGACCTCTCGGCCATCGTGGCGGAGTCGTCGCAGCGGCCCAGCCCGTGCGGGCGCACCAATATCCGACTCAAGGGCTGGCTGGGCCGTGCCGACCAGGCCACCAAGGTCAAGGGCATGTTCGTGCATCCCGGGCAGGTGGCAGACGTGCTGCGGCGGCATCCGGAGATCCGCGCGGCGCGGCTGGTGGTGACTGGCGACCCAGGCGCGGACGTGATGACGCTGCGCTGCGAGGCTACACGCGAGGATGGTGACTTGCAGCGTGCGGTGGCGGAATCGCTGCGCGAAGTGATGCGGCTGCGCGGTGAAGTAGCTTTCGTTGCGGCGGGGTCGTTGCCGCAGGATGGGAAGCTGATCGAGGATGCGCGGCGATACGACTGAAGACAAGTCAAAGGCCCCGCATGGGCGGGGCCTTTGATGCAGGGCAGGTCAGGACTTCCCCCCCTCCACCGGCCGCGTCGGCAGCCTGACCATCCACACGCTCACCCCCACCGCACAAGCCAGCAGCGCCGCCGAAGCAAGCGGCCGCGCCCGCAGCATCCACGCGGTCGTCCCCATCGACGCCCACATCATCGACAACGCCAGGCACTTGGCCCGGAAGGGAATGCTGCGATTGCGCTGCCAGTCGCTGACCAGCGGCCCGAAGCGCGGATGTCCCAGCAGCCATTCATGGAAGCGCCGGGATCCCCGCGCGAAGCATGCCGCGGCCAGCAGCACGAATGGCGTGGTCGGCAGCACCGGCAGGAAGATGCCGATCACCCCCAACAGCAGGAAGACCGCGCCCAGCACCACCCACATGGCGCGCAGCGCCTGCTGCCGGCGGCTCAACGTGGCGTCGGAATCGGGCGGGGTGGTGGAGCTTGGACCAGGCAATGGTTGAATGAAGGGCCGCAATAGCGGCCCGGTAAAAACCTCGGTTAGCGCGCGATACCCAGGCGCGCCTTGGCGGCATCGTACTCCGCTTTCATGCGCGCGACGATTTCGCCGGCGGTGGGGATGTCGTGGATCTGGCCCACGCCCTGGCCGGCGCCCCAGACGTCCTTCCATGCCTTGGCCTTGGAGGCGCCGCTGGAGAAGTCCATCTTGCTCTTGTCGGCCACCGGCAGGTTGTCCGGATCCAGCCCCACGTTGCTGATGCTTTCGCGGATGTAGTTGCCGTGCACGCCGGTGAACAGGTTGGTGTAGATGATATCGGCGGCGGCCGAGCTGGTGATCGACTGCTTGTACGATTCCGCCGCGTGGGCCTCCTGCGAGGCGATAAAGCGCGTGCCGACGTAGGCAAAGTCCGCGCCCATGGCCTGCGCGGCCAGCACCGCCTCGCCGGTGGCGATCGAGCCCGACAGCGCGATCGGGCCGTCGAAGATCTTGCGCACCTCGCCCACCAGCGCGAACGGCGACAGCATGCCGGCATGGCCGCCGGCGCCGGCGGCCACCAGGATCAGGCCGTCGACGCCGGCCTCGATCGCCTTCTCGGCATGGCGCATGCTGATCACGTCGTGCAGCACGATGCCGCCATAGCTGTGCACCGCGTCGATCATTTCCTTGACCGGTGCGCGCAGCGAGGTGATGAAGATCGGCACCTTGTGGTCCACGCACACCTTTACGTCGTGTTCGAGCCGCGCGTTCGAGGTATGCACGATCTGGTTGACCGCGACCGGGCCCACCTGCGCGCCCGGGTTGGCGGCCTTGAAGGTGGCCAGCTCGCCTTCGATCTGGGTGAGCCACTCGTCGAGCAGCTCCGCCGGGCGCGCATTGAGCGCCGGGAATGAGCCGACGATGCCGGCCTTGCACTGCGCCAGCACCAGCTCCGGGTAGCTGACGATGAACATGGGCGAGGCGATGACGGGCAGGGCCAGGTTCTGCAGGGCCTGGGGCAGTTGCTTGGCGGCGGGCATGGTGTCTCCTGAACTACTGACGGGCACAGTGCAGGTGCCCTAAATGAACGGTCGTTCGATTATAGGGAGTTTCAGCGCGGTCACGTTAGAAGCCCCAGTCTATGCCGGTCCGGTCACCTCGTCGAACTACCCGGCCGGAAGGGTCAGTTCCGCCAGCGCGCCGCCGCCGGGGCGGTTGGCCAGCGTTACATCGCCATCATGCAACGTTGCCACCTCGCGTGCAAAGCACAGGCCCAGGCCGGTGCTCTTGTCCGCACCGTGCGGGCGTGGCAGCGAGTAGAAGCGCTCGAACACGCGCGGCAGCGCGTAGTCGGGGATGCCCGGGCCCTGGTCGGCGACGGCGATGGCCAGCGCGCCGCCGCGGCGCTCCAGCCGCACCATGACTTCGCTGTCCGGCGGGGCGAAATCGATGGCATTCTCCAGCAGGTTGGCGATGGCCTGGCGCAGCAGGAACGGATCGCCGGCGACCAGGTCCGGGCTGGCGTCGGCGGCCAGCCGCAGCGTGACGCCGCGCTGGCGCGCGCGCGGTTCCAGCTCGCTGCCCAGTTGCGCCAGCAGCGGCGCCAGCCGCACCGGCTCGCGCACTTCCAGGCGCTGGCGCTGCTCGACATCGGCCAGCGCCAGCAGCTTGCGGATCATGGTTTCAAGCCGCCCGGATTGTGCACGGATATTGGCGACGAAGCGCTGGCGGTCCGCCGCCGGCATCTCTTCCTGCAGCAGCTCGGCGGCGCCGCCGATCGCGGCCAGCGGGCTCTTCATCTCATGGGTCAGCGTGTGGATGTAGTGCTCGACATACTGCTTGTCTTCCAGCCGCTCGCGCATGCCCTGCACCGCGCGGCCCAGCTCGGCCAGCTCGCTGCCGCCGCGCAGCGGCATCTCCGCGCGCTCGCCGGCCGCCACCGCGCGCGCATACCCGCGCAGCCGGCTAAGTCCATGCGCCAGCCACAGCGTGCAGGCCAGCCCGATCACGCAGGCAGCGCCGATCAGCAGGCCGCCGTAGAGCAGGATCTTGCGCTGGCTGCGCTCGATGAAGGGCGCCATCGCCGCATTGGGCTTGGCCACGGTCAGCACGCCGATGATGCGCTCGCCGTCCGCGTCGCGTATTGGCGCGGCCACGTGCATCACGGTGCTGGCCTCGTCGTCGGGGTCGGTGCGCGTGCTGCGTGCGCCGTACTTGCCGCGCAGCGTCAGGTAGACATCGTTCCAGCGCGAATAGTCGCGGCCCACGTCAGTACCGGTGGAGTCAAAGCGCACGATGCCGTTGGCATCGGTCACGTAGACGCGGTAGCCGATGCTGTCCTTGTGCAGGCCCGACACATCGGCATTCACCGCCACATCGCGCAGCGCCGCCATGTGCCGCGCGAAATCGCCGTCGGCAATGCGTCCGGCCTTCATGTCGTCGGCGGCAAGCGCCGCCAGCACGTGCGCGGTGTCGATCAGCGTGTCTTCCATGGCCTGGCGCACGCCGGGCTTGACCTCCTGCACAAACACGCGCAGCGTCAGCACCGTGGCCAGTCCCACGATCAGGAAGAAGCCGAAGAAGATGCGCAGGCCGATATGCATGGCGTGCGCTCAGGGTTCCAGCGAATAGCCCATGCCGCGATGGGTGCGGATGCGCTCGGCGCCGTCGGCGGAAGCCTCCCGCAGCTTGGCGCGCAGGGTCTTGATATGGGTGTCGACGGTGCGGTCGCTGGTGTCGAGTGCATCTTCCCAGACGCACTCCATCAGCTGCGCGCGCGAGTAGATGCGGCCCGGATGTGTCACCAGCCAGGCCAGCAGCAGGTACTCGTAGCGGGTCAGCTCCAGCCAGCGGCCGCGGTAGGCCAGGCGCGCGCCGTCCTTGTCGTGCGTGAAGCCGGCAACTTCGTCGCTCTTCGCCGCGGTAGCACCGCCGCCGCGCGCCCGGCGCAGGATGGCGCGCACGCGCGCGGCCAGCTCGCGCGGCGAGAAGGGCTTGACCACGTAGTCGTCGGCGCCGATTTCCAGCCCGACGATGCGGTCGATCTCTTCATGGCGCGCGGTCAGGAAGACCACCGGCGCATTGCTGAACGTGCGTAGCGTGCGGCAGACCTCGAAACCGCTCAGATCCGGCAGGCCCACGTCCAGGATTACCAGGTCGGCCGCGCCGGCGCGCATGCGCTCGAGCGCGACGCCGCCGAGCGTGCAGTGCTCGGCCAGCATGCCGTCGGTGCGCAAGGCATAGAGGATGGTGTCGGCGATGGCCTGCTCGTCTTCCACCACCAGGATCCGCGGTTGTTCCATGCCCGGCATTTTAGTCCACTGAATCACTGAAATCGGTCGGCGCCTGCCATGTCATGCGGGCGCATCGCGTCGTTGCAAATGCTCGCAATAGCCGTGCTATTGCTGCGCCCTGCCCTTGCAGGGCGCACATGCGCTTGCAAGCGCATGCCGCTACGCAGGCGGATTGCCATGCAATCCGAAACCCCTGCTTCGCCCTAGCGCTGCATCCCGCATGACATGTCCTTCGCCTCCCATTTCAGTGATTCAGTGGACCAGCCGGTCAGGCGCTGGTGGCTGCGCGCGGCGGCGGCGCGGGATCCTCGCCTCGGCGCTTGTGGAAATAGATCTGCTCCGCCGCCCAGCGCAGCGGCGGCGAGTACAGCATCAGGTCGAAGGGCCAGTCGCACTGGAAGCGGTCGAACATCCAGCGCAGCGCACGTTTGGCGCGAAAGCGCGGCGCGCCGGCGGTGGCGGCCGCTTCCGGGGCCGGGCCGCCGCGCAGCAGGTGCGCGGCCACGGCCTGGCCGACCGACTCGCCATGGGCAAAGGCATAGTGGATGCCCCCGGCGGTGACCGGCGACACGATGCCGGCGGCATCTCCCGTCAGGATCACGCCGTCGCGCGCCAGCGGGAAGGCCGGGCCGCCGCATGGGATCAGCCCCGCGCGCGTCGCCGCAGGCTGCGCCAGTTGCGGCAGGCCGGCGCGCTCGCGCACATGCGCCAGCAGACCGTCCAGGTCTGGCGCGCGGCCGTGCCGAGGCAGGTAGCGCAGCGCCAGGCCGGCCTGCACGCCGGTGGGGTTCTGCGCGATCCAGCCGATATAGCCGGGTGCGAAGCGCCGGGTGATGAAGCAGTGCAGCGCGCCCGGCTCGGGCAGCGCCAGTCCCGGGAACTCATACTCCACGCCATACAGGAAGCTGTGCACGCGCCCCAGCCCGGCACACTGGGCCACGCGCGATTTCGCGCCATCCGCGCCGACCAGATAGCGCGTATTGCCCACGCCGGTCACATGCCAACCGCCGTTGCGCGGCACCGCGCCCACGAACGCCTGGCCCAGGCGCAGCGCGACCCGGTGGCGCACCAGCTCGGCGGCCAGCCAGCGCATCAGGCGCGGCGTATCGGTGGTGTGGAAATAATAGCCGGGCGCACTCAGGTCGATGCTGCGCAGCCTGGGCGAGTACAGCCGCACCTGCTCCACGCGGTGCACGCAATCGGCCGGCGCGCGGCCCAGCCAGGTCTGCTCGATGGCTTCCTTGACCAGGATGCCGGTGGTGTGGAGCTTGTCGCCGGGATCGGTCTTGCGTTCCAGCACCAGCACGCGCAGGCCGGCGCGCGCCGCGGCCAGGGCGCAGGCGGCGCCGGCAAAGCTGGCGCCGGCGATGACGATGTCGTAGTCGAAGGAGGGCATGGCGGGTCCCGGAGATGGCAGGGCTCCAGTCTGGCCAGCGGGGGTGAGGGGAATGTGTGGCGAGTGTGAAGTGGCGGGGCGGGGTGCACAACCCAAAAAAACGCCCCGCATACGCGGGGCCGTCAATTACCACGAAGATTGATACACACGGCGGGCACCTGCCAATGCCGCAGCCGCCATCGAAGAATAGGCCGCCAATGTGACGGCGGCATGGCAGCGCAATGAAGACAGCATGACATCACAGCCCGTAGCGCTTGATTTTGTCATAGAGCGTGGCCTTGCCGACTTGCAGCAAGTCCGCCGCCTGGCTGACCGCGCCGCCGGTGCGTGCCAGTGCATCCGCAATCACCGCGCGCTCGAAGTGCTCCATCCGCTCTCGCAGCGGCGCGGTTTCATCGGGGCCCGCGGCCTGCGCACCTGCCTGCCCGCCCTCCGGCACGCCCAGCACCATCCGATCCGCCGCATTGCGCAGCTCGCGCACATTGCCCGGCCAGGGACGCTGGGCCAGTGCCTGGCGTTGCGCCTCGGACAGGATCGGCGCCGGCCGCTGGTAGCGCACCGCGGACACCAGCGAGAAATGCTCGAACAGCGGCACGATGTCCTCGCGCCGCTCGCGCAGCGGCGGCAGCGCGATGGTGACCACGTTCAGCCGGTAATACAGGTCCTCGCGGAAGCTGCCCTGTGCCACCAGCGCATCCATGTCGCCCTTGGCCGCGGCGACGATGCGCACATCGATCTTCACCGAGGCATTCGACCCCAGCCGCTCCAGCGAGCCTTCCTGCAGTACCCGCAGCAGCTTGACCTGCAGCGCCAGCGGCATGCTCTCGATCTCGTCGAGGAAGAGCGTGCCGCCCGAGGCATGCTCGAGCTTGCCGATGCGGCGCTTGCCGGCCCCGGTGAAGGCGCCGGCCTCGTGGCCGAACATCTCGCTCTCGAAGATGGCCTCGGGCACCGCGCCGCAGTTCAGCGCGATAAACGGGCCTTCGGCGCGGCCGGACAGCGCGTGCAGGCTGCGCGCCACCAGTTCCTTGCCGGTGCCGGTCTCGCCGTTGATCATCACCGGCACGTCGGTGGGCGCGACATTGGCCACCAGCGCGCGCACCTGCCCGATCGCGGGCGAGCGGCCGATGATGCGCGTGCCCGCCGCGGGGCCGGCCAGTTCGCGGCGCAGCGCCTGGTTTTCCAGTTCCAGCGCGCGGCGTTCCAGCGCGCGGCGCACAGTGTCGGTGAGGCGGTCGGCGCCGAAGGGCTTTTCGATAAAGTCGTAGGCGCCTTCGCGCATGGCTTGCACGGCCATGGTGATGTCGCCGTGGCCGGTCACCAGGATCACCGGCACGCCCGGCGCGGCGTTGCGGCAGTGCTGCAGCAGGTCCAGCCCGCTGGCGCCGGGCAGGCGCACGTCGGTCACCACCACGCCGGCAAAGGCGCCGTGCAGGTGCGGGATCGCGGCCTCGGCGGAGGGCAGCGCCAGCACCGCGAAGCCGGCCAGCTCCAGGCTCTGCGCGGTGGCCTGGCGCACCAGCGGCTCGTCTTCGACAAACAGGACACGCAGACCGTCTTGCATGGCAATACTCATTGAGAGGCGGAAACCGATGGCGCCGGATCGATGGCGGGGGCGCGCGCCAGCACCAGCGTGAACTGCGCGCCGCCGCCGGGCACGTTGGCCACGCTCAGCTGGCCGTTGAACTCGCGCACGATCGACGACGAGATCGCCAGCCCCAGCCCCAGACCCTGCCCGGTTTCCTTGGTAGTGAAGAAGGGTTCGAACAGGCGCGGCAGCGCTTGTGGCGCGATGCCAGTGCCGTTGTCGCGCACGACGATGGTGACGGCGTGGTCTTTTGCCTGTACCTCAAGATCGATCTGTCCCTGCGCCGGCGCGGCCGCCGCAATCGCATCCAGCGCGTTGCCGAGCAGGTTCAGCAGCACTTGCTCCAGCTTCAGCTCATCGGCGCGCACGGCCAGCCCGGGCAGGGCGTCCAGGCCGGTGACGTTGACGGTGACCGCGCCAAGGCGCGGTGCCAGCAGCGCCAGCACATGATCGACCGCGGCGCGCAGCGCGACCGGCCGGTGCACCGGGCGCGCCTTGCCTGCGAACAGCTTGAGCTGCCCGGTGATCTTGCCCATGCGCTCGGTCAGGTCGGCAATGGCGGTCAGGTTGCCTTCGGCCGCGGCCAGCTGGCCGCGCTCCAGCAGCACGCGGGTGTTGTCCGAGAACGTGCGCAGCGCCGCCAGCGGCTGGTTCAGCTCATGCGTGATGCCGGCCGCCATCTGCCCCAGCGCGGCCAGCTTGCTGGCCTGCACCAGTTCGTCCTGGGCCGCGCGCAGCTCGCTT
Organism: Cupriavidus sp. FW305-3-2-15-C-LB2; assembly: GCF_058787575.1. Classification (NCBI taxonomy): domain Bacteria; kingdom Pseudomonadati; phylum Pseudomonadota; class Betaproteobacteria; order Burkholderiales; family Burkholderiaceae; genus Cupriavidus; species Cupriavidus sp. FW305-3-2-15-C-LB2. The sequence goes on along the minus strand of NZ_JBYSZW010000018.1, from coordinate 65,852 downwards.
TCAGCACGGGTACGCTCGGCCACTTCATCTTCCAGCTTTTCATTGATCGCCATCAGGTCGGCGGTGCGGGCCTCGACGCGGCGCTCCAGCTGGTCGTAGGCGGCTTCAAGCAGGCGGCGGCTGTACTGCATGTCGCGCGCGCGCTGGCGGCGCTGGCGCCAGTTGACCAGCAGCAGGCAGATGCAGGCATAGGCCAGCGCCGCCGCCACGGTGGCGTTGCGCGCATTGGCCAGCACCGGCTCCAGCGGCGCCATCACCTGCATGGTCCAGCCAGCCGCGCCGACCGTGCGGTCCAGTTCCAGGTAGCGGGCGGCGCGTTCGGCGCCGTCCGGGGCAGAGGTGGTCTTGCTGGCGGGCGATTCGTCGCGCACGCGCACCAGCCGCGCGCCGTCGGCCAGCGTGGTGTCCGCCAGCCAGCGCGTGACCGGCGAGGTCAGCGGCTCCAGCGGCAGCGGCGTCACCGCGCGGCCGTGGTACTGGCGTGTCTTTTCCATCTCGGCCTGCAGCGGCGGCGGCAGCGGGCGCAGGGTGCGGTACTGCCAGGCCGATACCGACGACAGGAAGATCACGCCATGGTCGTCACTGACCATCAGCGGCTCGGCGCCGCTGCCGGCGCGCTGGAACCACTCCAGGTTGAGCTTGACCACGGTCACGCCGATGACCTTGCCGCCGGACTCGACCGGCTGCGCGAGGTAGTAGCCGGGCTCGTCGCTGGTGATGCCGATGGCATAGAAGCGCCCCATCTTGCCGCCCGCGGCGGTCTGGAAGTAGGGGCGGAAGCGGTAGTCTGTGCCGACAAAGCTGCCGGGCTGGCCGTGGTTGCTGGCCGCCAGCGCAATGCCGTTGGCGGCGATCACATAAGTGGCCGAGGCATGCGCGCGGCGGTTGACCTCCGCCAGGTACTGGTTGGCGGCGGCCACGCGTTGCGGGTCGTCGGGGGAGTCCAGCAGCCCGCGCACGAAGGGGTGCAGCGAGACCAGCGCGGGCAGGAATTCGTAGCGGTCGAGGGTGCTTTCCAGCGTGGCGGCGTAGCGGTCGGCGCGCGTGGCCGTGCTTTGCTGGAGGCTGGCCAGGCCGCGCTGGACCGAGACCAGCCAGGTCAGCGCGCACAGCAGCAGGAGACCCGCGGCCAGCGCCACGGCAAAGCCCCACCACCGCCCGCTGCCGACGTCCGGCGCGTGGGCCGGACGGGTGGCGGCGGGGTCATGCACGGCGAGAAAATCGTCTGAGTGGGTCATCGGCGCGCGCGGGGGCTGTCGCGCCGATGATACCTGCTGGCGGGCGGCCGGGGCAGCCGTCCGCGCAGCGGTGGTGGCGCCCTCAGTGGACGCCCTGGCCCACGTCGGCAAGATCCGCCACATCGCCGCTGCCGCCGTTCAGCACGCTGGCCAGGCGCTTGCGGTCAAGCTCGCGCTCCCATGCCGAGACCACCACCGTGGCCACGCCGTTGCCGATGATGTTGGTCAGCGCGCGGCACTCGCTCATGAAGCGGTCGATGCCGAGGATCAGCACCATGCCCGCCACGGGGATGGTCGGCACCACCGCCAGCGTCGCGGCCAGCGTGATGAAGCCCGAGCCGGTCACGCCGCTGGCGCCCTTGGAGGTGATCATCGCCACCGCCAGGATGGTCAGCTGCTGCATCAGCGTCAGCTCGATGCCGGTGGCCTGCGCGATGAAGATCACCGCCATCGTCATGTAGATGTTGGTGCCGTCCAGGTTGAACGAATAGCCGGTGGGCACCACCAGGCCCACCACCGAGCGCGAGCAGCCGAGCTTTTCCAGCTTCTCCATCATGTGCGGCAGCGCCGCTTCCGACGAGCTGGTGCCCAGCACGATCAGCAGCTCTTCCTTGATGTACGAGATGAAGCGCACGATGCTGAAGCCGGTCATGCGTGCGATCGTGCCCAGCACCACCAGCACGAAGATGATGGCCGTGAAGTAGAAGGTGCCGATCAGCTTGAGCAGCGGCACCAGCGAGCCCAGGCCGTACTTGCCGATGGTGAACGCCATCGCGCCGAAGGCGCCGATCGGGGCCACCTTGGTGATCACGTGGACGATATGGAAGAACACCTTGGAGACCTGCTCGATCAGCTGCACCACAATGCGCGCGCGTTCGCCGAGCACGGCCAGCGCGGCGCCGAAGAACAGCGACACCAGCAGGATCTGCAGGATGTCGCCGTTGGCGAAGGCGCTGAAGACCGTGTCCGGGATGATGTGCATCAGGAACTCGACCGTGCTCTGGCCGTGCGCCTTGGACACGTACTGGGCAATCGCCTTGGTGTCCAGCGTGGCCGGGTCGATGTTGAAGCCCACGCCCGGCTTGAGCAGGTGCGCGGCGCCCAGCCCGATCAGCAATGCGAAGGTCGACACCACCTCGAAGTACAGCAGCGCCTTGCCGCCGACGCGGCCGACCTTCTTCATGTCGCTCATGCCGGCGATGCCGGTCACCACGGTGCAGAAGATGATCGGGCCGATGATCATCTTGATCAGCTTGATAAAGCCATCGCCGAGCGGCTTCATGGCCACGCCGGTGTCGGGCCAGTAGTGGCCGAGCAGGATGCCGACGCAGATGGCGAACAGGACCTGCACGTACAGGATCTTGTAGAAGGGTTTTCTCATGATGTCGTCCTCGGTGTTGACCGTACCCGGGCGCTATCGCTCGGGCCGCGCGCCGTCACGGTTGCGGCGCGTTCAGGGACGGGAATTCGCAACCGCCGTGCCAGTCAAACCGGCATTGCTAACTGGTTGATTCACAAGGAAACACCGGCCCGGCAGGGGCGCGCGGCCTCCGGGATTCCGGAAATCCGGACGGCGCGACTCCGGGGTTTCGGAATGCCGGATGCATCGCAGGTGCGCGAAGCGCCACCCGATGGGGGCCGGCGGCAACTTAGACCGCCGTGCCAGGGCGCCGCCATCGCGGCCATGCCGCCGCGACACCGTATAATTCCGAGCTTCCGTTCAATGCCGTCCGGGCCGTGCCGCCGTCCGGGGCCGCCTTCTCACACCGTACGCATGAGCAGCTACTACCAGCACCACGTCTTCTTCTGCCTGAACCAGCGCGAGGCCGGCGAGAACTGCTGCGCCAACCACAACGCCCAGGCGATGCAGGAATACGCCAAGAAGCGTTGCAAGGAACTGGGCATCGCCGGCGGCGAAGGCCGCGTGCGCATCAACAAGGCAGGCTGCCTGAACCGTTGTGAACTCGGCCCGGTGCTGGTGGTCTACCCCGAGGCCATCTGGTACACCTTTGTCGACGAGCACGACATCGATGAAATCATCGACAGCCACCTGATGAAGGGCAAGCCTGTCGAACGGCTGATGGTGGACCGCTGAACCAACCGAAGCCGGCGCATGCCGGCTTGTTGCTTCCCTGTTTTGCCGCTTTGCCGTATTGCTCCGCCGCCCGCCAGCCGGACGGTTTTTTCATTTTTGCCCGGGCTTCCCGCCGGGCGCTGGCTTCACCGCCATCCTGACCGCCATCATGAACGCGCATACCCAGGTACTTTCCATCGCCGGTCCCGCCGGTGCGATCGATCTCTCGGTAGACCTGCCGCAAGGTGAGCCGCGCGGCCTGGCGCTGGTAGCGCATCCGCATCCGCTGTTCGGCGGCACCAAGGACAACAAGGTCGCGCAGACGCTGGCGCGCAGCTTCGTGCAACTGGGCTATGCCACGGTGCGCCCCAACTTCCGCGGCGTCGGCGGCAGCGCCGGCGAGCATGACAACGGCATCGCCGAGCAGGACGACCTGCTGGCCGTGGTGGCCTGGATGCGCCAGCAGACCGCGTGGTCGGCACAGGCCGCAACGCTGCCGCTGGCCATGGGCGGGTTCTCGTTCGGCAGCTTCGTCACCACCCACGTGGCGCGCCGCCTGGCCGAGGCCGGCACGCCCGCGCAGCGCCTGGTGCTGGTGGGCACCGCCGCCAGCCGCTGGCAGGTAGCCGAGGTGCCGGCCGACACCATCGTGATCCATGGCGAACAGGACGACACCGTGCCGCTGGCCAGCGTGTTCGACTGGGCCCGCCCGCAGGAGCTGCCGGTGATCGTGATCCCCGGCGCCGACCATTTCTTTCACCGCAAGCTGCACCTGATCAAGCAGCTCGTCGTCAATGCGTGGGACCGGTGAGGCCGGCACGCCGCCACCCGGACCATCCCCGCGCCACCTTCTTACTGTCGGAAAACAGAAACATGCTGAATCGAGCCACGACACGCCTTTCGTCCGCTTTTGCTCCCGCCGCCATCGCCGCCGCCATCGTGCTGGCCGCCGCGCCTGCCGCCGTCCTGGCGCAGGGCGTGCCGATGCCGCAAGTCGCAGCCAAGTCGTGGATGCTGTATGACGTGACCAGCGGCCAGGCCCTGGCGTCGCAGAATGCCGATGCGCGCATCGAGCCGGCCTCGCTGACCAAGCTGATGACGGCCTACCTGGCGTTCGAGGCACTCAAGGAAAAGCGCCTGACGCTGGACCAGGCGGTGGTGCCGACCAGCGTGGTGCTCAAGGTCAAAAGCGACGAGTCGCGCATGTTCATCGAGCCCAACAAGCCGGTCACCGTGCAGGACCTGCTGCTGGGCCTGATCGTGCAGTCGGGCAACGACGCCGCGCTGGCGCTGGCCGAAGCCGTGGGCGGCTCGGAAGAGGGCTTCGTCGCGATGATGAACCGCGAGGCCCAGCGCATGGGCATGAAGAACACCCACTTCACCAACACCGACGGCATTCCCGACCCGAACCACTACACCACCGCGGTCGACCTGGCCACGCTGACCACGCGCCTGATCAAGGACTTTCCCGAGTACTACGCCATGTACTCGCAGAAGGAGTTCACCTATAACAAGATCAGGCAGCCCAACCGCAACCGCCTGCTGTACATCGACCCGACCGTGGACGGTGTCAAGACTGGCCACACCAAGTCCGCCGGCTACTGCCTGATCTCGTCGGCCAAGCGGCCGCTGGCCAACGTGCCGGACGGCTCGCGCCGCCTGATCTCGATCGTGATCGGCACCACCACCGAACAGGTGCGCACCCAGGAAAGCCTGAAGATCCTCAACTACGGCTTCCAGTTCTTCGATACGCTGCGCCTGTACGACAAGGGCCAGGTGCTGGCCACGCCGGACATCTACAAGGGCAAGAGCGGCACGGTCAAGATCGGCGTGCAGAACGAGACCTTCGTCACCGTGCCCAAGGGCACCGGCGGACGCCTCAAGCCGGTGCTGGAGCGCCAGGAACTGCTGATCGCGCCGATCTCGGCAGGCCAGCAGGTGGGCATGGTCAAGCTGATGGACGGCACCAACAAGGTGGCGGAGTTCCCGGTGGTGGCGCTGGAAGAAGTGCCCGAGGCCGGCTTCTTCGGCCGCCTGTGGGACACCATCCGCCTGTGGTTCAAGCGCAAGTGACCTGAATGCGCGTAAGCCGGCGCGCCATGCGGCGCGCCGGTTTCGTGCCGGAGAATCCGACATGACAACCGACAAGCAAGGCAGCAACAAGCCGGGCGACATCCCGCCGGAGCAGTCGCTGATCGAATACCCCAGCCACTTTCCCATCAAGGTGATGGGCGCGATGCAGGACGGCTTTGCCGAGGCCATCGTCACGCTGGTGCAGGAGTTCGATCCCGACTTCCACGCCGGCAAGATGGAAATGCGCCCCTCCAGCGGCGGCAACTACCTGGGCCTGACCGTGACGGTGTGGGTCACCAGCCGCGAGCAGCTCGACGACTTGTATCGGGCGCTGACTTCGCATCCGATGGTGAAGGTCGTCCTCTAACCTGTCCTTCCCGCATTGTTTTCTCCCCTCTCCCGCGCGCGGGAGAGGGGAGTCGCCTTGATGCGTTCGCGCCAGTTTCAATTGCTGGTGGTCTGCAGTTTCCCCATACCAACATGAACACCATCACCCTGAAACCCGGCAAGGAAAAATCCCTGCTGCGCCGCCACCCGTGGATCTACGCCACCGGCATTGCCACGACCGAAGGGCGCTGCGAGCCGGGCGCGACCGTGATCGTGCGCGCCGCCGACGGCCGCTTCCTGGCCAAGGCCGCCTACAGCCCCGAGTCGCAGATCCGCGCGCGCGCGTGGACCTTCGATGAAAACGAGCCGGTCGACCACGCCCTGTTCAAGCGCCGCGTGGCCGCGGCCGTTGCCTACCGGCGCCAATGGGTGAAGGACAGCGACGCAGTGCGGCTGATCTTCGGCGAATCCGACCGGCTGCCCGGCCTGATCGTCGACTACTACGGCAACGGTGATAAGGGCCAGCTGGTGTGCCAGTTCAATTCGGCCGGCGTGGAACACTGGAAGACCGCGATCGTGCAGGCACTGGTCAAGGAAACCGGCTGCCCCAACGTCTATGAGCGTTCCGACGCCGCCGTGCGCCAGCGCGAAGGCCTGGAGCTGGTGACCGGGGTGCTGGCCGGCGCCGAGCCGGATCCGGCGCTGTCGGTCACCGAGCACGGCGTGCGCTACTACGTCGACGTGCGCAACGGCCACAAGACCGGCTTCTATGTCGACCAGCGCGACAACCGCAAGCTGGTGGGCGACCTGGCCGGCGGGCGCGAGGTGCTGAACTGCTTCTGCTATACCGGCGGCTTCTCGCTGGCGGCGCTGCGCGGCGGCGCCACCTCGGTGACCTCGATCGATTCGTCGGGCGAGGCGCTGAAGATCGCCGCGGGCAATGTCACGCTCAACGGCTTCGAACCCGAGCGCGCCACCTGGCTCGATGCCGACGTGTTCAAGACCCTGCGTGAATTCCGCGCCGAGGGCCGCCAGTTCGACCTGATCGTGCTGGACCCGCCCAAGTTCGCCCCGTCGGCGCAGCATATCGACCGCGCCGCGCGCGCCTACAAGGAAATCAACCTGGTCGGCATGCAGCTGCTGCGCCCGGGCGGGCTGCTGTTCACCTACTCGTGCTCGGGCGCGATCAGCATGGAGCTGTTCCAGAAGATCGTGGCGGGCGCGGTGACCGATGCGCGCGCCGATGCACGCATCCTGCGGCGGCTGTCGGCCGGCACGGATCACCCGATGCTGGCGGCGTTCCCGGAAGGCGAGTACCTCAAGGGTTTGCTGCTGGAGAAGGTAGCGTAAGACGGATGTGTGGCGCTGGTCAGCGCCACATATTCCGCATCCGGCTGGCCAGGTCCACCGGCGCCAGCGCGGGTCTGGCCGGCCCTTCGCCCGGCATCGGCGGGGGTGGCCACGAGCGGCTGTAGAAGTTGGGCATCACGCGGTTGGGCAGGAAGCGCGTGCGCGACGCATACACATGCCGGTCGCCGAAGCCCACCTGCTGGTGCACGTAGAAGCGCTGCGGCACCACGATGTCCAGGTGGTCCCTGGCCCGCGTCATTGCCACATAGAGCAGCCGCCGTTCTTCCTCGATCTCTTCGGTGGTGCCGGTCGCCAGGTCGCTCGGCATGCAGCCGTCGACCGCATTGAGCACGTACACCGCCTTCCATTCCTGGCCCTTGGCCGAGTGGATGGTCGACAGGATCAGGTAGTCCTCGTCGCGCGAGGGCACGCCGGATTCGTCGCTGGAGGCGCTGGGCGGGTCCAGCGTCAGTTCGGTCAGGAAGCGCTCGCGCGCGCCGTAGGTGGCGGCGATGCGCTCCAGCTGCTGCAGGTCGGCCTGGCGCGCGGCGGCATCGTCGTGCAGGCGCTCCAGGTGCGGCGCGTACCAGGCCAGCACTTGCTCGAACTCCGACGGCCACGGCGAGGTGGGCGCCATCAGCGCGCGCGCCAGCGCCAGCAGGTCGGCCCAGGCGGGCGCTGCGGCCGGCGGCGGCTCGAATTGCTCCAGCGCGAACAAGGGCTCGGTGGCCAGCGCCAGCGCATCGAGCACGCGCGCCGCGGTCTTGGGGCCGATGCCGGGCAGCAGCTGCAGCGTGCGGAAGCCCGCCATGCGGTCGCGCGGGTTCTCCAGCCAGCGCACCACCGCCAGCGCGTCCTTGACGTGGGTCGATTCCAGGAATTTCAGCCCGCCGAACTTCACGAACGGGATATTGCGCCGGGCCAGCTCGATCTCTACCTGCGCGCTGTGGTCGGCGGCGCGGAACAGCACCGCCTGTGCCATCAGCGTCAGGCCGGCCTCGCGCCGCGCCAGCACCTGCTCGACCACGTAGCGGGCCTGGTCGGCCTCATCGTTGACCACGATCACGCCGGGCTTTTCGGCCGAGGCGCGCTCGGACCACAGGTCCTTGGTATAGCGCTCGGCCGCCAGCCCGATCACGGCGTTGGCGGCCTGCAGGATCGGCTGCGTCGAGCGGTAGTTCTGCGACAGCGTGACCTGCTGCGCGGCCGGCGTGAACTGCGCCGGGAAGTCCAGGATATTGCGCACGGTGGCGCCGCGGAAGGCGTAGATCGACTGCGCGTCGTCTCCCACCACGGTCAGGCCGCGGCCGTCCGGCCGCATGGCCAGCAGGATCGACGCCTGCAGCGCATTGGTGTCCTGGTATTCGTCGACCAGCACGTGGTCGAAGCGCGCGCCCATGTCCTGCGCGATGGTGGGCTCGGCCATGGCCTGCGCCCAGTACAGCAGCAGGTCGTCATAGTCCAGCACATGCTGCTTCTGCTTGGCCTCGACATAGCCGGCGAACAGGGTGCGCAGCGCATCCGCCCACATCGCGTAGCGCGGGAACTGCTGCTTGAGCACGTCTTCCAGCGGCGCCTGGGTGTTGACCACGCGCGAGTAGATCGCCAGGCAGGTTTCCTTCTTCGGGAAGCGGCTGGCGGTCTCCGACAGGCCCAGGTCGTGGCGCACCACGTGCATCAGGTCGGCGGCATCGCCGCGGTCGCTGATGGTGAAGGCGGGCGACAGGCCCAGGGTCTCGGCGTATTCGCGCAGCAGGCGCGCGCCGATGGCGTGGAAGGTGCCGGACCACTGCAGCGCCGCGCGCCCCGCGCCGGTCTGGGTGCCGAGCGCCTGGTCGACGATGCGCTCGACGCGCCGTCCCATCTCCGCCGCGGCGCGGCGCGAGAACGTCAGCAGCAGGATGCGTCGCGGATCGGCGCCGGCCAGCACCAGGTGCGCGACCCGGTGCGCCAGCGTATTGGTCTTGCCCGAGCCGGCGCCGGCGATGATCAGCAGCGGCGCGTCGCTGCCGTGTTCCACCGCGGCGCGCTGCTCCGGGTTGAGCCGGGACAGGTAGGCGGGGACATCATCGGCTCCAGGGGCAGCGAGGTCGGCGGCGGGGGCTAGGTCCAAAGTCACAGGCGGGGCTCGGGGAAGGCTCGGAAAACTCAGAAAAAGGCTGGCGCCAACTGTATATCCATACAGGGATGTCGCGCAACCTGCTGCCCTGGCGATCGTGCGTAAAAACAGAAAAAGGTGCTCGATGAGCACCTTTTCGCTGCGGTTGCCGCGGGAGCGTTACGCGGACTTTGCCAGCGCGCCATCCAGCAGCTTGTGCAGCGCATCCCACTCGGGCTCGCCCACATAGCGCTTCAGGATGCGGCCGTCCTTGTCGACCACGAAGGTGGTCGGCGTCAGCTGCACATTGCCGAAGGCCCTGGCCGCGGTGCCGTCGGAATCCATCGCCACCTTGAACGGCAGGCCGCGCGTCCTGGCGTAGTTCATTACATACATGGGCGGGTCGTAGTTCATCGCCACGGCGACGAATTCCAGCCCCTTGCCCTTGAACTGCTCATAGGTGCGGACCATGTCAGGCATTTCCTTGACGCAGGTGGCGCAGCTGGTGGCCCAGAAGTTGATCATATAGACCTTGCCCTTGAGGTCGGCGGTGCTGACCTTCTCGCCCGACAGCAGCGTGAAGGTGGCCGCCGGGGCCGTATTGGCCGGCGCCAGCGCGCGGTAGCCGAACCAGCCCAGCAGCGCGAGCACGACCACGGCCGCGACGATGGGCCAGGGCTTGCGGGAGGATTTGGTGGCAGGGGCAGCAGTGGTCATGGAATCCGGGTCAGGCAGGTTCGGTCAGTAATGGGACATTCTAATGCCGCAGGCGTTCGCGCGCTGCGCGGGGCCGGGCTGCGGCAATCCGCCGCAAGCGTCCCGATCGATTCAGCGCCGGACGGTGGCGCGTGCCTGGTCCAGCGCCTGTTCCAGGTAGGCGCCGTAGAAATCCGGCTGCATGCCGCGCAGCGGGCCGGCGGCGGCGCGGCCCTGGCGGTCCAGGAACAGCACCGTGGGCGCCACCCGCACCTGGTGCGCCCGGGCCCACGCGCGCGCGGTGGTCAGGCTGCCGTCGGCGTCGCGCAGCGGGGTGTCGGCTGTCATGTCGAGCTCGCGCACGGCAATCTCGCCGGCGGCGGCCTGCGGGCCCAGGTAGTTGCGGCGCACCGCGTCGCAATAGCTGCAGCCCGGCATCGACACCAGCACCACCAGCGGCTCGCCGCGGCGCGCGGCCTCGGTGCCGTGGGCGGCCAGGTCGGTGGCCGGCGGCAGGTGGGCGGGGCTGGCCGCGGCTGCGGGCATGCCGGCCGCGGCTGCCAGCAACGCACCCGCGGCCACCCAGCGCAGGCTGGCTATGGCGAAGGCGTGGCGGGCAATGAGGGCGGCAGGCATGGCTGGAACGTGGGGGCAGGGCGGTAGCGGGAGCGGGAGCGGCGCAGCAAGCACTGGAGCGCCGCTTTCGGGATAATACCGGTTTCCGCCCGCAGGCGATGGCGTCCGCCAGCGCCGCCCGCAGCCTGCGCGCGCCGTCCCCCATGGATTCCCGATGCGTCTTGTGCCGCCCCCGCCGAGCTTTCCTGCCGCTGTCCGCCGCCCGCTGCTGTGCTGTGCCGCCGTGCTGGCATTCGCCCTGTGCGCCTGTTCACCGCGCTATGACTGGCGCACCATCCAGTCCGGCGAGGGCGCCTACGCCGCGCTCTATCCGGGCAAGCCCACCAGCGCCGCGCGCGACGTGACCATTGCCGGGCGCAAGCTGCCGATGACGATGGAAGCTGCGCGCGTCGACGACACGCTGTTCGCCGTGGGCGTGGTGACGCTGCCCGCCGATGACGAAGCGCTGCGGCGCGAGGCGCTGGCGGCGATGCAGGCCGGCCTGCTGGCCAACCTCGGCACGCCGTCGGGCGAGCCGCGCGCGCGGCCCGTCACCGTGATGAGCGCCGACCGTCCGGGCCGCCCGCTTGCCGGCGTGGAAGTGCAGGCCAGCGGGGTGTCGCCGCAGGACCAGTCGCCGCGCCGGCTGACGGCGCGCCTGGTGGCGGTGGGTACGCGCGCGTACCAGGCGGTGGTGCTGGAATCGGGCGATGCCGCGCGCGACGCGCGCCAGGCCGAGCAGGTGGAGCAGTTCCTGGGCGGCTTCCACCCGTTCTGACGCGCCGCGTCGCAGGAAAGATTGTTGGTGCCGTGGCTGCGGGAGCGTGGCCCCGGCATGGTTGTCGTCAAAGGAGAGTGGGATGCGTTGGGAAGTATGGTTGGCTTTTTTCGCCGCGTGCTGGGTGATCGCCGTGTCGCCGGGGTCGGGCGCGGTGCTGTCGATGAGCCATGGGCTCTCGTACGGGCTGCGCAGGACCACCACCACCATCTTTGGCCTGCAGGCCGGGCTGGTGATCGTGCTGCTGGTGGCGGGCGGCGGCCTGGGCGCGCTGCTGCTGGCCTCGGAGCAGGCCTTCATGGTGGTCAAGACGATAGGCGCGCTGTACCTGATCTACCTCGGCGTGCAGCAATGGCGCGCGCAGGTAGAGAGCGGGGCGGACCAGGGTGGCAGCACCGCCCCCGTGCGCGTAGCGGTGATGAGCCGGCGCCGGCGCTTTGCCACCGGCCTGCTGACCAATGTGACCAACCCCAAGGGCATCATCTTCATGGTCGCGGTGCTGCCGCAGTTCATCGATCCCAACCGGCCGCTTGCGCTGCAGCTGGCGATCCTGGCGGCCACCATGTGCTGCGTGGACCTGGTGGTGATGCATGGCTATGCGCTGCTGGCGTCGCGCATGCAGGGGCTGTTCCGTAATGCGCGCGCGGTGCGCTGGCAGAACCGCTTCTTTGGCAGCGTGCTGATGGCGGTGGGCGCGGCGCTGTTCTTCGTGCGCCGGCAACACGCCTGAGCGGCGTCTGCATCAATACTGGCGCGCACCGGCCGGGTTTGCTTCAATGAGGAGGAAACCCGGCCACGGAGACCCCGCATGCCCGCCTTGCCGAACCCCCACGCCGGTGCGCGCCTGCAGCCGCGCCATACCGTGCCCCCGGTCGAAGAGCCCGGGCCGCCGGGCATCCCCCCGGACTTGCCGTTGCCGCCAGAGGAAGATCCGACCCCGCCCCCGGTCGAGCCGCCGGTTGCCGGGCGTGCCGGGCACTACTGCTTCAGCTCGTAGAAATCGTTCAGGCAGTAGCCGTCGGTCAGTTCGACCGGCTGGTCGCCATGGGTGTAGCCGGTGCGCAGGATATGCAGCAGCGGCTCGCCGGGCGCGATCTGCAGGCGCGCGGCCAGTGCTTCGCCGGCGACGATCGCGCGCAGCCTTTCGGTGACGCGCAGCACCGGCTTGCCGATCCGCTCCAGGTAGGCGTACAGCGATTCGCCGATGGCGCTGGCGTCGGGCAGCACGGCCAGTGCCAGCGTGGTGACATCCATCCAGAAGACCTGCCCGTCGGCCTTGCGCAGGCGGGTCAGGCTGACAATCTCTTCCCCTTCCTGCAGCGCCAGCGCCGCAGCCTCCTGGGGCGTGGCGCGGCGGCGTTCGAACGCCACCAGTTCGCTGGCCGGCGTCATGCCGCGCCGGCGCGCCAGCTCGCTGAAGTTGTCCAGCCGCGCCGCCTTCTGCTCAGGGCGCGGCGCGACAAAGGTGCCCGCGCCGCGGCTGCGCGTGATCGCGCCTTCCTCTGCCAGCACCTGCAGCGCGCGCCGCGCCGTGACGCGTGAAATCTCCAGTGAATCCACCAGCGTGCGCTCGGACGGCAGCGCGTCGCCCACCCGCCATTGGCCGGCCTGGATGGCCGCGGCCAGCCTGCGCGCCACTTGCAGGTAGATCGGCGTCGCCTCCGCTTCGTCCGGCTTGAGAGCCTGCAGCCGTTGATCCATTGCGAATCCTCGTAGGTACCAGAGTGTGGAGGTGATGATACCACTTTAGGACATTTGACGTCCATGGGGCGGCATTGCGTCATCTGGGCGATAACATCGCCATCGCTTCGCTTTACGTCAATTGGTATTGAAATGGTTCTGCTGATTATGGCATCGGAAAATGCTGCTGTGATTTGGAAAAATCTTACCTATCTCCGTGGGTTATGGTGATTAAGGCGAATGTGAGGACCATCCAAGGACTGTTTTGCCTTGCCTCAATAAAGATGCCACTTAGATACAATATTGTTGTAGTGGTTTTCACTGGTATTTTTATTGTCGGTTGCCGTCTATCTTTCGCCTGACCCTGGCGCCGTCGCATTTCTGCACCGGCCGCCGCGACTTCTGGAAGCAAAATGGCTGAGACGAGCGAAACCCTGTTGCTGCGGGCTCCGGTGAGCGGAGTGCTGCTTCCCCTCGCGGCCGTGCCGGACCCGGTCTTTGCCGACGGCATGTTCGGCGACGGCCTGGCCATCGACCCCCTGAGCGACACGCTGGTGGCGCCTTGCGACGGCACCATCGTCCACCTGGCCGCCACCGGCCACGCCCTGACGCTGCAGGCTCCGTGCGGGGCGCAGGTGCTGCTCCATGTCGGCATCGATACGGTGTCGCTGCGCGGCGAAGGCTTTGCGCCTTGCGTGGCGCAGGGCGCTGCCGTGCGCCAGGGGGATGCGCTGATCCGTTTCGATGTCGACCGTGTCGCGCAGCAGGCGTCGAGCCTGGTGACGGTGATGGCAATCGCCAATGGCGATGCCTTCACGGTCGCCGGCAGGACCGGCGCGGCGCAGGCCGAGGCGGGCCGCACGGTGCTGCTGCAGGTGCGTGCCGCGGGTGCCGCGGCGCCCGCGCAGGAAGACCACGCGAGTGCAGCCGAACAGCGGCGCACGGTCACGCTGGCCTGCCCTGGCGGCTTGCACGCGCGGCCCGCGGCACGGGCGCGCGAAGCCGCGCGCGGCCTGGACGCCGCCGTCGCATTGCACTACGGCGGCCGGCAGGCGAGCCTGGCCAGCCTGGTGGCGCTGCTGGGCCTGGCCGCCGACGAGGGCGCCGCGGTCGAGCTGGTGGCGACCGGCCGCGATGCCGGTGCCGCGCTTGATGCGGTCGCATACGAACTGCAGCGCGCCGGCGTGGGCGAAGAAGAACCCGTGCCCACGGTGGCCGCACCGATTGCGCAGCCTGGGCCGGGCGCCGGCCTGCCGGCGGATGGCATCCCCGGCGTGGCTGCCGCCCCCGGCATCGCGATCGGCACGCTGCACTGGTGGCGCGAGACCACGCCGGAGCCGGCCGAGGCCGGCCAGGGCATTGCTGCCGAGCGCGAGGCCCTGCGCGCCGCGCTGGCGGCCATCGACGCCCAGCTGGCGCATGAGAGCGAAGCCGCCACCGCACGCCGCGCCGGCGCCGAGGCCGGCATCTTCGCCATGCATCGCGCGCTGCTGGAAGACCCGGCACTGCAGGCCGCGGCCGAGACCATGATCGCCGCCGGCAAGAGCGCGGGCTTTGCCTGGCGCGAGGCCACCCGGGCCGAAGCCGCCATGCTGTCCGCGATGGCCGACCGCCGCATGGCCGAACGCGCTGCCGACCTGCTGGACCTGGGCAAGCGCGTGCTGCGTGCGCTGGCCCCGGCAGGCAGTGTCCCGGTCCAGCTGCTCGCACCGGCCGCCGACGGCGATGTCATCGTGCTGGCCGCCGGGGAATTCACGCCGTCCGACCTGACCGGACTGGACCGCACCCGGGTTGCCGCACTGGTGATGGCGCGCGGCGGCCCGACCTCGCACGCGGCCATCATCGCGCGTCAGCTCGGCATCCCTTGCCTGGTGGCTCTGGGCAGCGCGCTGGAGCGCCTGCAGGACGGCACGCCGGTCATCGCCGACGGCGACAGCGCCCGCCTGCACGCCTGCCCCGATGCGCATTTGCTGGCCGCCGCCGCCAGCGCCGTCAGGCTGCGCGCGCAGCAGCGCGAGGCCGACCTGCGCGCCGCGCACGCCGCGGCCAGCACCCGCGACGGCGTGCCTATTGAGGTGGCCGCGAATATCGGCAGCCTCGACGACGCCCGCAATGCCGTGGCGCATGGTGCCGACGCGGTCGGCTTGCTGCGCACCGAACTGCTGTTCCTGCACGGCGACGCAGCCCCCGCGGCGGCGGACCACACCGCCAGCTGCCAGGCCATTGCCGATGCCCTGCAGGGCCGCAGCGCGATCGTGCGCACGCTTGATATCGGCGCCGACAAGGACGCCGCCTGGCTGCACCTGCCTGCCGAAGACAACCCCGCCCTGGGCCTGCGCGGCGTGCGCCTGGCGCAGGTGCGCCCGCAACTGCTGGACGACCAGCTGCGCGGCCTGCTTGCAGTGCGCGCGAGCGGGCCGCTGCGCATCCTGCTGCCGATGGTCAGCGAGGTCGGCGAACTGCTGGCCTGGCGCGAACGCATCCGTGCGCTGGCGGCCGAAGCCGGTACCGATCCCGAGATCGAGGTCGGCGTGATGATCGAAGTCCCTTCCGCCGCGCTGCTGGCCGACCAGCTGGCCGAGCACGCCGATTTCTTCTCGATCGGCACCAACGACCTGACCCAGTACACCCTGGCCATTGACCGCTGCCAGCCGGAGCTGGCGGCACGCATGGATGGCCTGCATCCCGCGGTGCTGCGCATGATCGCCGCCACCACCGAGGGCGCCGCGCGCCACGGGCGCTGGGTAGGCGTGTGCGGCGCGCTGGCGGGCGACCCGCTGGCCGTGCCGGTGCTGGTCGGGCTGGGCGTGACCGAGTTGTCAGTCGACGCCGGGCTGGTGCCGGGCGTCAAGGCGCGCGTGCGCGCGCTCTCGCATGCCGATTGCCGGCAGCGCGCAGGCGAATTGTTGCGGCTGCCGTCAGCCGCTGCGGTGCGCGACGCGTGCCGCCGCTACTGGCCGGCATAAGCGCCGGTCGACCACAACCCAATACGCGCCACGCGCGCACAGATTCGGAGAACGCCAATGAAGATGGACCTGCTGCCCAGGGTGCAACGCCTGGGCGCCACGCTGATGCTGCCGATTGCCGTGCTGCCCGTGGCCGGCCTGCTGCTGCGCCTGGGCCAGCCCGACGTATTCGACATCAAGCTGATGGCCGAGGCCGGCAACGCGGTCTTTGCCAACCTGGCCCTGCTGTTCGCGATCGGCGTGGCGGTGGGCTTTGCGCGCGACAACAACGGCGCGGCGGCACTGGCCGGCACCATCGGCTACCTGGTGCTGACCACGGTGCTGAAGACCATCGACAAATCGCTCGACATGGGCGTGCTGGCCGGCATCGTCGCCGGCGCGGTGGCGGGCGGGCTCTACAATCGCTATCGCAATGTCGCGCTGCCACCCTATCTGGGCTTCTTTTCCGGCAAGCGCTTCGTTCCCATCGTCACCGCGCTGTGCTGCCTGCTGCTGGGCATCGTGCTGGCCTATGCGTGGGCGCCGGTGCAGGCCGGCATTAACGCGGCCGGCGCGTGGCTGACCACGGCGGGCTCGGCCGGCGCCTTGGTGTTCGGGCTGCTGAACCGGCTGCTGCTGGTCACCGGGCTGCACCACCTGATCAATACCCTGGCGTGGTTCGTGTTCGGCAACTACGCCGATCCGGCCACGGGGGCGGCGGTATCGGGCGACCTGCACCGCTACTTTGCCGGCGACCCCGGCGCAGGCCTGTTCATGACCGGCTTTTTCCCGGTGATGATGTTCGGCCTGCCCGCGGCCTGCCTGGCGATGTACCACGAGACGCCGCCGGCGCGGCGCGCGCTGGTTGGCGGCATGCTGTTCTCGATGGCACTGACCTCGTTCCTGACCGGCATCACCGAGCCGATCGAGTTCAGCTTCATGTTCCTGGCGCCGGTGCTGTACGGCCTGCATGCGCTGATGACCGGCCTGTCGATGGCGCTGTGCCATGCGCTCGATATCCGGCTGGGCTTCACCTTCTCGGCCGGCGCGATCGACTATGTGCTGGGCTACGGGCTGTCCAGCCGCGGCTGGCTGGCGATTCCGCTGGGGCTGGCCTATGCGCTGGTCTATTACGGGCTGTTCCGCTTCTTTATCCGCCGCTTCAACCTGCTGACGCCGGGCCGCGATGAAGTGGTGCCCGTGGCGGCCGCCGGCGGTGCCGCGCAGCCGGCCGCGGGCAGCGTGGCGCAACAGTATGTCGAAGCGCTGGGCGGCCCTGCCAACCTGGTCGTGGTCGATGCCTGCACCACGCGTCTGCGGCTGAACGTGGCCGACATCGGCGCGGTGTCCGAGCCGCGGCTCAAGGCACTGGGCGTACGCGGCGTGCTCAAGCGCCCGCCCAATGTGGTGCAGGTGGTGATCGGGCCGCAGGCCGAGCAGGTTGCCGGTGATATCCGCGCGGTGCTGCAGCAGGCGCCGCAGGCCACGGCCGTGGTGGCTGCTGCGCCCGCCGTTGCTACCCAGGCGTCCGTGCCGGCTGCCGGTGCTTTCGATCCCGCCTGGTGGATCGATGCGCTGGGCGGCGCCGCCAATATCGCCTCGGTCGGCGTGGTGGCACTGACGCGGCTGCGCGTGGTGGTGCGCGAGCGCGCCCGGGTGCGCGCCGACCACCTTGCGGGCAGCCAGCTGATGTGGATCGGCGATGACACCGCCCATATCGCCTTCGGCCATGCGGCAGACGGACACGCTGCCGCCTTCGAGCGCGCCCTGCAGGCCATGCCCACCTGACCCCCGCCGCCGCAGCCGTGCGGCTGCGGTCGACCTTCCCCATCGGCAACAACAACGATGGCCGCGACGACAGCCGCGCCGGTGGATACCGTCTGCTTATCCAGGAGTCATTGATCGTGAAACGCATTGCACTGACGGCGCTGCTCGCAGCGTCGGCCGGGGGCGCCTGCGCCCAGTCCGCCGGCACCGGCATCACCTTGTATGGCCGCGCCGTGGCCGGCCTCGACTATGTCAACGGCATCGCCCGCCCGGGCGGCGACATGGACACCTTCCGCTTCGGCAGCAACCAGTACGGCGTCAGCTTCTGGGGCATGCGCGGCGCAGAAGACCTTGGCGGCGGCCTGCGCGGGGTCTTCAACCTGGAGGGCATGATCACCTCCGGCACCGGGCGCTCCGATCCGCTGTTCAACCGGCGCGCGCAAGTGGGCCTGGCCAGTAACGACTGGGGCACGCTGCTGCTGGGCCGGGCCATGAGCCTGACCGACGACGAGAGCGGCGCGATCGACCCGATGGGCCTGCAGGCCAGCTCGGTCGCGACGCTGGTCTATGGCCGCAACTGGGGCTCGCGCACCAATGCCGTGACCTACAACTCGCCGGTGTGGGGCGGGCTGAGTGTGCGCGCGCAGGCCGGCAGCGACGGCGTGGCGGGCAGCTTCAACAGCGGCAAGCAGTTGAGCGCGGCCGTCAAGTACGCGCAGGGCAACCTGAGCCTGACCGGCATCTACGAGGAACTGCGCGACACGCAGGGGCGCATGGACAACCTGTATGTCAACTCGCGCCAGTACACGCTCGGTGGCAGCTATGCGCTGAACGACCTGCGCCTGTTCGCCGGCTATAACCTGACCGTGTCCTCGGGCGATACCGTGGCCACGCCGGAGAACCCCTACGCCGCCACGCGCAGCCAGATGGCATGGGTCGGCGCCAACTACCGCCTGCTGCCGGCGCTGACGCTGCTGTCCGGCGTCTACTACGCCACCCTGAACAATGGCGGCGGGCATGGCACGCTTGTCACACTGGGCGCAAAGTATGACTTGTCGAAGCGCACCTCGCTGTATGGCACGGTGGCGTCGGTGTTCAACTCGCGCAATGCCACCTTCTCGGTGGAGGCGTCGCCAGACACCATGCCGGGCGCCGGGGCGAACCAGCAGGGCGCCTATGCCGGCATCATCCACCTGTTCTGACGGTGGCTGGCCGGTGATCTGAATGTATTGGAGAGTATTGCCATGAAAGGAAACATCCTGACGCCGGCCGGCTGGATCTTCGGAGAGATCCATGCCGGCCCGGACGGACGCATCGCGCGCATCGAGGGCGTGCCCGCCTCGCCTGAGCACAACGATGCCCCGTACGTGCTGCCGGGGTTTGTCGACCTGCTCAACCACGGCGGCGGCGGCAAGGACTTCATGGATGGCGAGGCCGCGGTGCCGGTGATCCTGCGCGCGCATGTGCGCTTTGGCACCACCAGCCTGCTGGGCAGCACCATGACCTCGCCGCACGACGTGCTGCTGCCCGCACTGCAAGCGCTGAACCGCGCCTGCGCGCAGCGCCCGCCCGGCGCGGCGCGCATGCTGGGCGTGCACCTGGAAGGGCCGTATATCAACCCCGGCAAGCTGGGCGCGCAGCCCGATACCTCGGCCACTGCCACGCCGGAAGAACTGGAACAGTACCTCGGCGCCGCGCCGCTGAAGGTGGTGACGCTGGCGCCCGAACTGCCGGGGCATCTGGACATCATCCGCCTGCTGGTCGCGCGCGGCGTGCGCGTGCAGCTGGGCCACACGCTGGGCACCTATGAGGACGCGGTGGCCGCGCTGGATGCCGGCGCCAGCGGCTTCACCCACCTGTTCAACGCGATGACCCCGCTGCAGCACCGCGCGCCCGGCATGGTGGCGGCAGCGCTGGCCCATGCCGAGTTTGCCGAGCTGATCCCCGACCTGCTGCACGTTCATCCGGGCGCGATCCGCGCCGCGCTGCGCGCGATTCCGCGGCTGTATGCGGTGACGGACGCTACCGCCGCCGCGGGCATGCCGGACGGCGTGTACCACCTGGGCAGCCAGACCGTCTACAAGGTCCACGGCAGCGTGCGCCTGGCCGATGGCACGCTGGCCGGCAGCGTGCTGACCATGGACCAGGCGCTGCGCAACTTCGTGTCGATCGGGCTGGACCTCGCCGATGCGTCGCGGCGCGTTTCGCTGTATCCGGCCCAGTACCTGGGCATGTCCGACCGCGGCATGCTGGCACAGGGCTGCTGGGCCGACGCGGTCGTGCTGGACCGCGCGCTCTTGGTGCGCACCGTTTATGTCGAAGGAGAATGCTGTGTCGAGAATGCTTGAAGAGGCGCTGAGCGCGCCGGCCGTGGTGGCCGCGCAGTTGGCGCAGGCGCCGCGCGTGGCCGCGCTGGCTGCGCAACTCGCCGCGCAGGCCTGGCCCGCGGCGCTGACCGTGGCGCGCGGCAGCTCGGACCATGCCGCCAGCTACTTCGCCACGCTGGTCACGCGCCGGCTGGGCGTGCCGGTGGCCTCGCTGCCGATGTCGACGGTGACGCTGCACGACAGCGCGCTGCGCGTGGCCGGGCAGCTGGCGGTGGCGTTCTCGCAGTCGGGCCGCAGCTCCGACCTGGTCGAGACCATGCAAGCGCTGCGCGACGGCGGCGCCGCCACCGTGGCGCTGGTCAACGCGCCCGATTCGCCGCTGGCGCAGGCGTGCGCGCATGAACTGCCCCTGCTTGCCGGCCCCGAGCAGAGCGTGGCCGCGACCAAGAGCTATATCGCCATGCTGTCGATGTCGGCGCTGCTGGTGGGGCATCTCGAGGCCGCACGCAGCGGCGAGCACGAACTGGTCGATGCCTGCGCAGGCTTGCCGGCCGCGCTGGCGCAAGCGGCCGCGCAGGACTGGTCGGCGCTGGTGCCAGCGCTGCGCGACGTCGAGCGCATGATCGTGCTGGGCCGCGGCGCGGGCCTGGCGATCGCGCAGGAAGCGGCGCTCAAGCTCAAGGAGACCTCCGGCATCCAGGCCGAGGCTTTCTCCGGCGCCGAAGTGCGGCATGGCCCGATGGAAATCATCGGCGACGGCTACCCGCTGCTGGTGTTCGCGCCGCGCGGACCGGAACAGGCGGGACTGCTGGCGCTGGCCGCCGAGATGCGCAATCGCGGTGCGCGCGTGCTGCTGGCGGCGCCTCCTGGCACGGTTGATGCGGAGCTGCCCCTGGAGTTGCCGCTGGTGCCGGCCGGCCATCCGCTGCTCGATCCGGTCTGCGCCATCCAGGGCTTCTATGTCGCGGCGCAGGCGCTGGCGCTGGCACGCGGCCGCAATCCCGACCAGCCGCAGTACCTGCGCAAGGTGACCGAGACGCGCTGAGCCGGCCCATACCGCCCCAATACCGCCCCATGCCGCCCCGGCAAGCAAGGAGTCCGTCATGCAAACCACCCGAACCGCCTCTTATTCCGGCACTGCCGACGCGCGGCCACTGGACCTCGTCATCTTCGGCGGCGCCGGCGACCTGTCGGCACGCAAGCTGCTGCCATCGCTCTACATGTGCCACCGCGACGGCAACCTGCCCGACGGCACCCGCATCATCGGCGTGGGCCGGCACCGCTGGGACCGCGAGGCCTTTGTCAATTTTGCCGATGAAAGCGCACAACCCTTTGTCGAAGCGCGCTATCTCGAGCCGGCCAAATGGCAGACCTTCCTGCAGCGGCTGGATTTCGTGCACGTTGACGCGTCGCAGTCCGGGGACTATCCGGCGCTGGCCGCGCAACTGCGCCAGGAGGCGCTGCGCATCTATTACATGGCGATGCCGCCGGGCTTGTTCGCGGCCACCTGCGACAACCTTGCCAGCCATGGCCTGATCGCCAACGACACCCGGCTGGTGCTGGAAAAACCGCTGGGCGTGGACCTGGCCTCGGCCATCGGCATCGGCGAGGTGGTCAGCCGCTACTTCAGCGAGGACCGCACCTACCGGATCGACCACTACCTGGGCAAGGAAACGGTGCAGAACCTGATGGCGCTGCGCTTCGGCAATTCGATCTTCGAGCCGCTGTGGCGCACGCCGTTCGTGCGCAGCGTGCAGATCACCGTGGCCGAGACCGTGGGCGTGGGCACGCGCGGCGGCTTCTACGACGAGGCCGGCGCCATGCGCGACATGGTGCAGAACCACCTGCTGCAGCTGGTCAGCATCCTGGCGATGGAGCCGCCGGCAGCGCTCACCTCCGATGCGGTGCGCGATGAGAAGCTCAAGGTGCTGCGCTCGCTGCGGCCGATGTCGCCCGAGGACGTACGCCGCAATACCGTGCGCGGTCAGTACACCGCGGGCGCCATCGCCGGCGAGCTGGTGCGCGGCTACCTGCAGGAAGAAGGCATTCCGCCAGACAGCCGCACCGAGACCTTCGTCGCGATGCGCGCCGAGCTCGGCACGTGGCGCTGGAACAAGGTGCCGTTCTACCTGCGCACCGGCAAGCGCATGCAGGAGCGCGTGACCGAGGTGGTGATCAACTTCGCCGAGGTGCCGCATTCGATCTTCGATGCCGGCAGCACGCTCCAGCCCAACCGCATGGTGATCCGGCTGCAGCCGGAAGAGTCGGTGCGGCTGACGCTGATGGTCAAGCAGCCGGGCGAGGGCATGAAGCTGAAACCGCTGAGCCTGGCGCTGAATCTTGACTCGGCCTTCACCACCCGGCGCGCCGAGGCCTACGAGCGCCTGCTGCTCGACGTGATACGCGGACGGCTGGCGCTGTTCGTGCGGCGCGACGAACTGCAGGCCGCCTGGACCTGGGTCGACCCGATCCTGGAAGCGTGGCGTCAGCAGGACGAAGGCCCGCGCCCCTATACCGCCGGCACCTGGGGCCCGGCGGCATCGTCGGCGTTCATGGCGCGCGAAGGCGTGCAGTGGTCTGAGGAGGCGTGATGCGGCTGACCGAACGCGGGCTGCGACGCTGGCTTCGCTTGTAGCTTAGGCCGAGGCATTCAACCGCCCGCCATCCGCAACGCCCGCCGGTACTGGATCGCCTCGCCCACATGCGTGGCGGTCAGCACCTCGGCACCTTCCAGGTCCGCGATGGTGCGGGCCACCTTCAGCACGCGGTAGTACGACCGCGCCGACCACGCCAGCCGCGTCATCGCGCCGCGCAGCAGTGCCTGCGCCTGTGCTTCCATCGTGCAGTGCTGTTCGATCTCGCGTCCGCCCAGTTCATTGTTGGGCTTGCCCTGCCGGGCCAGCTGGCGCTCGCGCGCGGCCAGCACGCGGGTGCGCACCACGGCGCTGGGTTCGCCAGGCGGGCCGTCGAGCATCTCGCCCTGGTCCTGCGCGGGGACTTCCACCTGCAGGTCGATGCGGTCGAGCATCGGGCCGGAGATGCGGGACTGGTAGCGCCGCACCTGGTCGGGCGTGCAGCGGCAGGGGCGGTCGGGATGGCCGAGGTAGCCGCACGGGCAGGGGTTCATCGCCGCGACGAACTGGAAGCAGGCGGGGAAGTCGGCGTGGCCGGCGGCGCGGGCGATGGTGATGCGGCCGGATTCCAGCGGCTCGCGCAGGACTTCCAGCACCCTGCGGTCGAATTCGGGCAGCTCGTCCAGGAACAGCACGCCGTGGTGCGCCAGCGAGATCTCGCCCGGGCGCGGGTTGCCGCCGCCGCCGACCATGGCCGGCCCCGATGCCGTATGGTGCGGCGACCGGAACGGGCGCTGGCCCCATAGCGCGGTGCGGAAGCCGCCCGGCGTCAGGCTCATGACCGCGGCGGACTCCAGTGCTTCCTGCAGCGTCATCGGCGGCAGCAGCCCGGGCAGGCGCTGCGCCAGCATCGACTTGCCGGTGCCCGGCGGGCCCACCAGCAGGGCGGAATGCTGGCCGGCGGCGGCCACTTCCATGGCCCGGCGCGCCTGGGCCTGGCCGCGCACGTCGCGCATGTCGGGGCCGCGGTCCGTGGCGGCGGGCAGCAACGCCGGCATGGAGCGGGGCAGCCGCGCGTCGGGCAGGGGGCAGAGATGGTCGCACGCCTGGCGCAGCGTCGCGGCGGCATGCACCGCCAGGTCCTCGATCAGCGCGGCTTCGGCGCCATTGCCTGCGGCCACCAGGAAGGCGCGCGGCGCCTCGCCGGCGGCGGCGCGGGCGGCGTTGTCGCGCGCCAGGCCCATGGCCATGGCCAGCGCGCCGCGCACGGGGCGCAGTTCGCCGGACAGGGACAGCTCGGCGGCGAACTCATGAGCATCCAGTGCCTCGGACGGGATCTGGCCGCTGGCGGCCAGGATGCCCAGCGCGATGGCCAGGTCGAAGCGGCCGGATTCCTTGGGCAGGTCGGCCGGGGCCAGGTTGACGGTGATGCGGCGGTTGGGGAACTCGTAACCGCTGTTGAGGATGGCGGCGCGCACGCGCTCGCGGCTTTCGCGCACGCCGGTGTCGGCCAGGCCGACGATGGTGAATGCCGGCAGGCCGTTGGCGAGGTGGGTCTCGACCCGCACCGGCGGCGCGGCGATGCCGGTCAGTGCCCGGCTGCGTAGGACGGCAAGGCTCATGTCATCGAACTGTTAACGAAAAAGGCCGCCAGGAGTGGCGGCCTTCAGGCGGCGGGTTGGATCGGGCAGGACCGGCGTGCTCACGCGCCCCCGGTCGAGTCCACCGAGCCGGCGCCGGGCGTGATGCCGGCGCGGCGCTCAAGCTCCGCCACGCGGCCCTCCAGTTCCTCCAGGCGGGCGCGGGTGCGGGCCAGCACCTGCGACTGGACGTCGAATTCCTCGCGCGTGACCAGGTCCAGCTTGGCAAAGCCCTGGGTCATCATGCTGCGCACGTTCTTTTCGATGTCCCTTGCCGGCGAGTTGCGCAGCGCCTCGCTGACCTTGTTCTGCAGGTCGTTGAAGAGATCGGTCGGTTTCATGGTTTCTCCTTTGCGCACCTAACTGGTGCCAATCCGGGTGGGCATCTGGCGTTTAGCGCGCTTTCGCACAGGAATTGGGCGCCCCGATTGCGGGCGCGCGGCCTGGGTGTCGCGCACGCGGCCACCGTCAGGACTCAATTATCGCCCGTGAGGCACGTGGGCGAAAGCTCCGGCGCATCCGCGTTCACACCTTTTAACCTGATCTGGCTTCGCTGCAGGGCAGATTCAAGTCTGGCTTTGGTCACGGCACGCCATCACGGCCAACATGGGCCGCCGATTTCCGAAGAGCTGGCATGGCAGTTGCAGTAGTTGGTGCGCCAGCGTCATTGAATCACCGAAATCCAAGAAACGAAATCCGAGCCTCAGGAAAAAAGGAGAAGAAACCCATGAAGAAGTTGGCCCTTGCAGTCAGCGCGCTTGTCCTGACCAGTGCCGCCGCCACCGCCCACGCGCAAAGCACGGACGCGGCGGCCCCGGCACCGGCCGCCGCCGCTGCCGAGCCGGCATCGCCGCATACGTTCACGGCCAACGTGTCGCTGGTCTCGGACTACCGCTATCGCGGCATCAGCCAGACCAACCTGCGCCCGGCCATCCAGGGTGGCTTTGACTACGCCCACGAAAGCGGCTTCTATCTGGGCAACTGGAACTCCAGCATCAGCTGGCTCGAGGATGCCAACCCGGCGGTCTCGGCCCCGGTCGAGATGGATTTCTACGGCGGCTTCAAGAACACCTTCAAGGTTGCCGGCACCGAGTTCAGCTATGACCTGGGCGTGCTTGAGTACTACTACCCGGGCGGCTACAACAACCCGCGCCCGTACACCACCGAGCTGTACGCCGGCATCGGCTGGGGCCCGGTGTTCCTGAAGTACTCGCACTCGGTCACCAACCTGTTTGGCTGGGCCGACAGCAAGAACAGCGGCTACATCGACCTGAGCGCCAACGTGCCGCTGAACTTCTGGGACCTGACCCTGAATGCGCACGTCGGCTACCAGGACGTCAAGCACAACAGCGACGCCTCGTACACCGACTGGAAGATCGGCCTGACCAAGGACCTGGGCAAGGGCTTCGCGCTGGCGGTTGCCTATGTCGACACCAACGCCAAGGAAGTGGCCTACACCAGCGCCAACCGCGGCCGCTACCTGGGCAAGGCCACGGCCTGGGCCTCGATCACCAAGACTTTCTAATCATTGCCGCAGGCCGGGCAGGCAGCGCCGGCCTGCCCCGAGGAGAAATCGGATGAAACTCATCATCGCAGTCATCAAGCCGTTCAAGCTCGACGAAGTGCGCGAAGCGCTGTCGGACGTGGGCGTGTCCGGCATTACCGTGACCGAAGTGAAAGGCTTCGGCCGCCAGAAGGGCCACACCGAGCTGTACCGCGGCGCCGAATACATCGTCGACTTCCTGCCCAAGGTGAAGATCGAGGTGGCGGTGCCCGACGACGTGGTCGAGCGCGCCATCGAGGCGGTCGAGAAATCGGCCCGCACCGGCAAGATCGGCGACGGCAAGATCTTCGTGGCACCGATCGAGCAGGTCATCCGCATCCGCACCGGCGAGACCGGCGGCGATGCCCTGTGACCCGAGACAGCACATCACAAGAGGTTAAGCACATGAAAACCTGGTTCAAGCGATTCCTGACGGCCGGCGCGATGGCGCTGGCCATCGGCACGGCGGGCGTGGGCATCTCCACGCCGGCCGCCGCACAGGACAAGCCGGCCGCCGAGGCATCTGCCCCGGCCGCCTCCGCCGCCCCCGCTGCAGCCGCTGCCGAAGCTTCGGCGCCGGCTGCTCCCGCTGCCGCCGCGGCCGCACCGGCCGCCGCCCCCGCGGAAGCGGCCCCCCCCCCCGCCCC
>NZ_JBYSZW010000018.1:0-39471 GCF_058787575.1 Cupriavidus sp. FW305-3-2-15-C-LB2 | reverse complement strand
GGGGCCGCCGCGCCGGCCGCACCGGTGCCCAACAAGGGCGACACCGCCTGGCTGCTGGTCTCGACCGCCTTCGTGATCCTGATGACGCTGCCCGGCCTGGCGCTGTTCTACGGCGGCCTGGTGCGCTCCAAGAACATGCTGTCGGTGCTGATGCAGTGCCTGGTGATCTTCTCGCTGGTGGCGCTGCTGTGGGCGATCTATGGCTACAGCTTTGCCTTCACCGAGGGCAACGCCTTCTTCGGCGGCACCGACCGGCTCTTCATGAAGGGGCTGACGGTCGAGGCCGTGGCCGCCACCTTCAGCAAGGGCGTGGTGGTGCCGGAACTGGGCTACTTCGCCTTCCAGTGCGCCTTCGCCTGCATCACCTGCGGCCTGATCATCGGCGCCTTCGCCGAACGCGCCAAGTTCTCGGCCGTGCTGGTGTTCGTGGTGCTGTGGTTCACCTTCTCCTACATCCCGATGGCCCACATGGTCTGGTTCTGGCCGGGTCCGGACGCCTACACCGACGCTGCTGCCGGCGCCGCCGCGACCGCCAAGTCGGGCTGGCTGTTCCAGAAGGGCGCGCTCGACTTCGCCGGCGGCACCGTGGTGCACATCAACGCGGCCGTGGCCGGCCTGGTGGGCGCCTACATGTTCGGCAAGCGCATCGGCTTCGGCCGTGAGGCGATCCGTCCGCACAGCCTGACCTTCACCATGGTGGGTGCCTCGCTGCTGTGGTTCGGCTGGTTCGGCTTCAACGCCGGCTCGGCGCTGGAAGCCAACGGCTCGGCCGCGCTGGCCTTCGTCAACACGCTGCTGGCCACCTGCGCAGCAGTGCTGGCGTGGACCTTCGGCGAGTGGATCGGCAAGGGCAAGCCGTCGATGCTGGGCGGCGCCTCGGGCGCGGTGGCTGGCCTGGTGGCGATCACCCCGGCGGCCGGCTTTGTCGGCCCGATGGGCTCGATCGTGATGGGCCTGATCGCCGGCCTGCTGTGCCTGTGGGGAGTGACCGGCCTGAAGCGCATGCTGGGCATGGACGACTCGCTGGATGTGTTCGGCGTGCACGGCGTGGGCGGCATCGTGGGTGCGCTGCTGACCGGCGTGTTTGCCGCGCCCAGCCTCGGCGGCACGGGCATCTACGACTACGTGGCCAACAAGGTGGCGGACGACTACTCGATCGCCGGCCAGCTGTGGATCCAGTTCGAAGGCGTGCTGACCACCGTGGTGTGGTCCGGCGTGGTCGCCTTCGTGGCCTACAAGCTGGTGGACATGCTGATCGGCCTGCGGGTGCCGGAAGACGAAGAACGCGAGGGCCTGGATATCACCTCGCACGGCGAGACCGCGTATGAAGTCTGAGCGCAAAAGTGTTGTGCTGGAGAGCTGATTGGGAATCTTCTCTCAGGAGTTTTCGCCCGGCCGCGTGCCGGGCTTTTTTCTTTCCGGCATTGCCTGAGATTGCATACATTTGGCGGTCAGCCATGGCCGAACAACGCGTGCCGCGAATGCTTCGGGGGGACTTCCGAGCTTCCTCGCAAAACCCGCCAGCCGAGCGCCGGCAAGGGCTGGCTGGCGATCCCCCCGCGCGCTGCGCGGGCTTTTCGCAAAGTGCTTAACTCCGATCTTAAAAAGCTTCAATTGTCTTTAATGTGCGGGGCACATACATTGCCAGTGAGGCAGTTTCCTCCACCTGCAGAACGCTCCCCGTATCTGTCAGGCCATTTAAGAGCGCGGCATTGCCGCGCTTTTTTTTTGCCGGTGCGGCCGGCTCTTTATTTCGCGCCGCCCATCCCCATATCGTTATCCCTCAGGCCCGGCCATGCATATCCTTATAAGGGGTGTGCCAGCGCCTGGTTGGCCGTTCCTCTACAATCGGGGCGAACGATTAAGACGACGATTTATAGGATGGATATGGTCCCGCATCTCATCACCGCGCTGAACGGTCCGCTGCTCGAACTGGAAAAGAAAATCCTGGACGCCACGCCGTCCATCGAGCGCTGGTTCAGGCTGGAATGGCAGGAGCATACCCCTCCGTTCTATTGCTCGGTGGACCTGCGCAACGCCGGCTTCAAGCTGGCGCCGGTCGACACCAACCTGTTCCCGGGCGGATTCAACAACCTGGCCCCGGAAATGCTGCCGCTGGCGGTGCAGGCGGCGATGGCGGCGATCGAGAAGATCTGCCCGGACGCCAAGAACCTGCTGCTGATCCCCGAGCGGCATACCCGCAACATGTTCTATCTGCAGAACGTGGCGCGGCTGTCGCTGATCATGCGCCAGGCGGGCCTGAACGTGCGCCTGGGCTCGCTCTCCGAGGAAATCACCGAACCGACCCCGATCGAGCTGCCGGACGGCCAGACCCTGGTGGTCGAGCCGCTCGCGCGCCTGGGCACCAGGGGCCGCCGGCTGGGGCTGAAGGACTTCGACCCCTGTTCGATCCTGCTGAACAACGACCTGTCGGCCGGCATCCCGCCGATCCTGGAAAACATCAACGAGCAGTACCTGCTGCCGCCGCTGCATGCCGGCTGGTCCACGCGCCGCAAGAGCAGCCACTTTGCCGCCTATGACGAGGTGGCCAAGAAGTTCGCCAAGCTGATCGACATCGACCAGTGGATGGTCAACCCGTACTTCGCCCGCTGCTCCGGCGTGGACTTCCACGAGCGCGTGGGCGAGGAAGAACTGGCCGACGCGGTCGAGGGCGTGCTCAAGAAAATCGCCAAGAAGTACCGCGAGTACGGCATCAAGGAAACCCCGTACGTGGTGGTCAAGGCCGATGCCGGCACCTACGGCATGGGCATCATGACCGTGCGCGATCCGTCCGAGGTCAAGGGCCTGAACCGGAAGGAGCGCAACAAGATGAGCGTCGTCAAGGAAGGCCT
Source organism: Cupriavidus sp. FW305-3-2-15-C-LB2 (assembly GCF_058787575.1). NCBI lineage: Bacteria > Pseudomonadati > Pseudomonadota > Betaproteobacteria > Burkholderiales > Burkholderiaceae > Cupriavidus > Cupriavidus sp. FW305-3-2-15-C-LB2. The sequence continues at coordinate 36,619 of NZ_JBYSZW010000018.1, read as the reverse complement.
TGAGGTCAGCGACGTCATCATCCAGGAAGGCGTGCACACCTTCGAGAAGGTCAATGAAGCGGTGGCTGAGCCGGTGGTGTACATGATCGACCGCTACGTGGTCGGCGGCTTCTACCGCGTGCACACGGGCCGCGGCAACGACGAGAACCTGAACGCGCCGGGCATGCATTTCGTGCCGCTGGCGTTTGCGCCCAACGGTATCCCCGACTCCCACGCCAAGCCCGGCGCGGCGGTGCCTAACCGGTTCTACATGTACGGCGTGGTGGCGCGATTGGCGCTGCTGGCGGCGTCCCTGGAACTCGAGAAAACCGACCCGAACCCGATCCTGTGACGAGCCCCATGCGCATCCTCTTCATCACTGACCCGCTGGAGACCTTCAAGACCTACAAGGACTCCACCTACGCCATGATGACCGAGGCCGCCGCGCGCGGCCACGAGCTGTACTGGTGCTTGCAGCCGCAACTGACCCTGTCCGGCCGTGTGGTCGAGACCATGGCCACGCGACTGCACCTGACCGGCGACGACCACGCCTGGTACCGCGAAGGCAACAGCGCGCTGGAGCCGCTGTCGGCATTCGACGCGGTGCTGATGCGCAAGGACCCGCCCTTCGACATGGAGTACGTCACCAGCACCTGGCTGCTGGAGCTGGCCGAGGCGCAGGGCGCGCGCGTGTTCAACAAGCCGCGCGCGATCCGCGACCATTCCGAGAAGCTGGCGATTGCCCAGTACCCGGAATTCATCACGCCGACGCTGGTTACGCGCGACCTGGCACGCATCCGCGACTTCCACGCCGAGCACCGCGACATCATCGTCAAGCCGCTCGACGGCATGGGCGGCATGGGCGTGTTCCGCGTCGGCGCGGACGGCATGAACCTGGCCGCGATCGTCGAGACTTTGGGCCACGACGGCGCCCGCACGCTGATGGTGCAGCGCTATATCCCGGCGATCAAGGACGGCGACAAGCGCATCCTGCTGATCGGCGGCGTGCCGGTGCCATATTCGCTGGCGCGCGTGCCGATGGCCGGCGAGGTGCGCGGCAACCTGGCTGCCGGCGGCACCGGCCGCGCGCAGGAACTGAGCCCGCGCGACCGCGAGATCGCCGAGGCCCTGGCGCCGGGGCTGTGGGAGCAGGGCCTGCTGCTGGTGGGCCTGGACGTCATCGGCGACTACCTGACCGAGGTCAATGTGACGAGTCCGACCTGTTTCCAGGAGATCACCCAGCAAACCGGCTTCCATGTCGCGGCGATGTTCATCGACGCGCTGGAGCACGCCGTGGACGCGGCCGGGCGCTGAGCCTGGCCGGCAGCGGGAGCGCGGGGGGCCGCCTGCTACAATCGGGGCAATCCAACGGATTCACCATCATGGCAGGCATTCTGATCATCGCGCACACCCCGCTGGCTTCGGCGCTGCGCGATTGCGCCGCCCACGTCTACTGCGGCCAGCCGCAGCGGCTGGAATCCATCGACGTCCTTCCCGATGCCGACCCCGCCGTCGTGCTGGCCGAGGCCAGGCGCCGGCTGGCGGCCATCTGCGAGGACAACGGCGCGCTGGTCCTCACCGATATCTTCGGCGCCACCCCCGCCAATATCGCCGCACGCCTGGCCGAGCCGGGCCGCGTGCGGGTGCTGGCCGGCGTCAACCTTCCCATGCTCGTGCGCGCGATCTGCTACCGCGGCGAAAAGCTCGACCAGCTTGCCACCAAGGCCCTGGCCGGCGGCTCGCAGGGTGTGCTGCAGGTCGGCACCACGACTGTCCAGAACCAAACCGCAAACCATCCCGACAAATATGCTGCAGAGGGACACCACCATCATCAATAAACTCGGCCTGCATGCGCGCGCGTCCGCCAAGCTGACCCAGCTCGCCGGCAACTTTGTCAGCCAGGTCAAGATGTCCCGCAATGGTCGCCAGGTCGACGCCAAGAGCATCATGGGCGTCATGATGCTGGCCGCCGGGATCGGCTCGACGGTGACCCTCGAGACCGACGGCCCCGACGAGCAGGAGGCGATGGACGCGCTGCTGGCGCTGATCGCCAACCGCTTTGGTGAGGGAGAGTGAGGCCGGCGGCCTCGACCCGAATTCTTAAACGTTCCTGACGGAGCGGTACATGCCTTTCGCCCTGCACGGCATCCCGGTCTCGCGCGGCGTCGCCATCGGGCGCGCGCACCTGCTTGCGCCCGCGGCGCTGGACGTGTCGCACTACCTGGTCGATGAAGACCAGCTCGACGCCGAGGTCGAACGGCTGCGCGCAGCGCGCGCCGCGGTGCGGGCGGAGCTGGCCGCGCTCAAGCGCGACCTGCCGCGCGATGCGCCCGAGGAGCTGGGCGCATTCCTGGACGTGCACGCGATGATCCTCGACGACGAGGCGCTGGCGCGCGAGCCCGAGGCCCTGATCCGGGGCCGCCGCTACAACGCAGAGTGGGCACTTACCACGCGCCTCGAAGAGCTGATGCGCCAGTTCGACGAGATCGAGGATGAATACCTGCGCGAGCGCAAGACCGATATCCGGCAGGTGGTCGAGCGCATCCTGAAGGCGCTCGCCGGGGCTCCGGTGCTGGTGCCCGCGCCGGTGCCGGCGCTGGCCGCCGACGGCGAGGCCGCGACCGGGGTGATCGTGGTGGCCCACGATATCGCCCCGGCCGACATGCTGCAGTTCCGCCATACCATCTTCCACGGCTTCGTCACCGACATGGGCGGACGCACCTCGCATACCGCCATCGTCGCGCGCAGCTTGGACATCCCGGCCGCGGTCGGCGTGCAGAGCGCGAGCGAGCTGATCCGCCAGGACGACTGGATCATCATCGACGGCGATGCCGGGCTGGTGATCGTCGACCCGACCGCCATCATCCTGGAAGAGTACCGCCACCGGCAGAGCGAGCGCGCGCTGGAAAAGAAGCGCCTGCAGCGGCTGCGGCATACCCCGGCGGTGACGCTGGACGGGCTGGAAATCGACCTGCTGGCCAATATCGAGATGGCCGAGGACGCAGGCGCGGCGCTGGCGGCCGGCGCGGTCGGCGTGGGCCTGTTCCGTTCCGAATTCCTGTTCATGAACCGGCGCGACGAGTTGCCGGGCGAGGACGAGCAGTTCCAGGCCTACCGCGGCGCGGTCGATGCCATGCACGGGCTGCCGGTGACTATCCGCACCATCGACATCGGCGCCGACAAGCCGCTCGATGCCCGCGGCGATGAATTCGAGACCGCGCTGAACCCGGCGCTGGGCCTGCGCGCGATCCGCTGGTCGCTGTCCGAGCCGGGCATGTTCCTGACCCAGCTGCGCGCGCTGCTGCGGGCTTCGGCCTTCGGCCCGGTGCGGCTGCTGGTGCCGATGCTGGCGCATGCCAGCGAGATCGACCAGACCCTGGCGCTGATCGCCAAGGCCAAGCGCCAGCTCGACGAGCGCGGCGAGGCCTATGACCCGGGCATGAAGGTCGGCGCCATGATCGAGATCCCGGCGGCGGTGCTGCTGCTGCCGCTGTTCCTGCGCAAGATGGACTTCCTGTCCATCGGCACCAACGACCTGATCCAGTACACGCTGGCCATCGATCGCGCCGACAACGCGGTGGCGCACCTGTTCGACCCGCTGCACCCGGCGGTGCTGCAGCTGGTGGCGCGCACCATCCGCGAGGCCAACCGCGCCGGCGTGCCGGTGGCCGTGTGCGGCGAAATGGCGGGCGACCCGTCCATGACCCGGCTGCTGCTGGGCATGGGGCTGCGCGAGTTCTCGATGCACCCGGCGCAGCTGCTGCGGGTCAAGCAGGAGATCCTGCATGCCCACTGCGAACGGCTCGAGCCGCTGGTCGACCAGGTCCTGCAGGCCTTCGATCCCGAGGAGCAGGCGGCCGCCCTGCGGCAGCTGGCACGACCCTGAAGCCATCAGGGTTTTCTGATGCGGAAAGGCGGCTGGTGCAGCACTTCTGCAAGCCGGAAAGTGCCGCCTCAGCCGCCTTCCTTTTGCATCCTGTGGCGCCTACCCGACCTCGCCCAATGTGGCTTAATGGGAATTGTTATCATTATTGATCTCTGATATTCTGACGTTCATTCGCAGTGGCATGCCGGTGCCACGCGCCCCAACGGAGGGACTTGTGTACGTCTGCATCTGCAACCAGATCACCGATCGTGAGATTCACGGTGCTGCGCACCTGGGCATCGAAACCCTCGACGAACTGGCCGAAACGCTTGGCGTCGGCACCTGCTGCGGCCGCTGCCGCGAGTGCGCGCACCAGGTGTTGCAGGAAGGCGTGGCGGCGGTGCGCAATGTCACCGTTGCGACCCTCGCCAACATCCAGGTTGTGGAGATTTCTTCCTGTTCCGCGTCGGGCCCATGTACCATAATGGACACTCGGGACCCGGCAGTCGCGAACGACCAGCGCAAGGCGCTGGTGGCCTGAACGCGCCCATGAACTGAAGACCAGTTCACGGCGCGCTTTTGCGCTTTTTCCTTTTTCACTGACTGCACGGCGCCATTGGCGCCGTTTCGTGTTTTTGCGCGGGCCCGGTGCAACAGGAGCCGCCAATGAAAGGTGACAAGAAGGTCATCCAGCATCTGAACGCCCAGCTCAAGAACGAGCTGACCGCGATCAACCAGTATTTCCTGCACGCCCGCATGTATCGCCACTGGGGCCTGAAGAAGCTCGGCGACGTGGAGTACAAGGAATCGATCGGCGAAATGAAGCACGCCGACCGCCTGATCGAGCGCATCCTGATGCTGGACGGCCTGCCCAACCTGCAGGATCTGCACAAGCTGCTGCTCGGCGAAGACACGCCCGAGATGCTCAAGTGCGACCTGAAGCTGGAGCAGACCGCGCACGCCACCGTCAAGGAAGGCATCGCCTACTGCGAATCCGTAGGCGATTACGTCAGCCGCGAAATCCTGGTCGATATACTCACCGATACCGAGGAACATATCGAATACCTGGAAACGCAGCTGGACCTGATCGACAAGGTCGGGCTGCAGAACTACCTGCAGTCGCAGATGGAGCCGGGCGAGCAATAAGCCGGTTTCCGGCGTGGGCGCTCTCGATGAGCGGCCGCCCCAGCGCGCGGCGCCGTTCGGCTCCGCCTTGTTGCTCGCCTGCAGGCAGTAACCCTTCTCATTCCGATTCCTGTTCTTTATCCAGGCGTCCCTGGCGGGCAAAGGCTCCTGTCCCGCCACGGCGCCGCGCAAATCTCACCCTACGATTAATGATGCGCCCTGACACCGCGGACTTCCGCACCCTGTTCCTCAGCGGCGTGGCCATGCTTGACGTGCGCGCGCCGCTGGAATTCGCGCGCGGGGCCTTCCCCGGCGCGGTCAACCTGCCGCTGATGGATGATGCCGAGCGCCACGAGGTGGGCCTGTGCTATGCGCAGAAGGGCCAGCAGGCGGCAATCGAACTTGGCCACCAGCTGGTGTCCGGGCTGCGCAAGGCCGCGCGGATCGCAGCCTGGGCGGAGTTTGCGCGCGCGCATCCGGACGGCTACCTGTATTGCTTCCGCGGCGGGCTGCGCTCGCAGCTGGTGCAGCAATGGCTGCATGCGGCCGGTGTCGATTACCCCCGCGTGACCGGCGGCTACAAGGCCATGCGCGGCTTCCTGATCGAGACCACCGATGCCGCGGCGGCCGAGCAGCAATGGTTTGTGCTGGGCGGCCTGACCGGCAGCGGCAAGACCGATGTGCTGGCCGACGTGCCCGCCGCGATCGACCTCGAAGGCCATGCGCGGCACCGCGGCTCGGCCTTCGGCCGGCGCGCGCTGGCGCAGCCGCCGCAGATCGATTTCGAGAACGCGCTGGCCATCGACGTGCTGCGGCATATTGACGCAGGCTGGCGTGCGCTGCTGGTGGAGGACGAGGGCCGCTTTATCGGCAGCCGCGACGTGCCGCAGGTGCTGACGCAGCGCATGCAGGCCAGCCCGCTGGTGTGGCTGGAAGCGTCGTTCGACGAACGCGTGGAGCGCGTGCTGCGCGACTATGTGCAGGGGCTGGCGGCGGAGTTCATTGCCGAGAAGGGCAGCACGGAAGGCTTCGAAGCCTACGCCACGCGCCTGCGCGAGGCCATGGCCGGGATCTCGCCGCGGCTGGGCGGTGCCCGCTACGGCAAGCTGTCGGCGTTGCTGGACCAGGCGCTGGCGCAGCAGGCGGAGCGGGGCGAAGTGGATCTGCACCGCGGCTGGATCGAAGTGCTGCTGCGCGAGTACTACGATCCGATGTACGCCTTCCAGCGCGAACAGCGCGAGGCGCGCATCGTCTTTCGCGGTGACCGCGCCGCAGTCACCGACTGGCTGCGGGCGCACACGGCGCAGCGGGGCTAGTCTGCCGATTCAGTGCCCGGCGCAGACCGGGCAATCCGGCGTGCGTGCCAGCCGCATCGTGGTCCATTCCATCGACAGCGCATTGACCATCAGCAGCCGGCCCGCCAGGCTCTCGCCGACACCCGCGAGCAGCTTGAGCGCCTCGGCCGCCTGCACGGTGCCGACCATGCCGACCAGCGGCGCGAACACGCCCATGGTGGCGCAGGCCACTTCCGGCGCGGGTTCGGCCGGCGGGAACAGGCAGGCGTAGCAGGGCGCGTCGGGCTGGCGCCGGTCGAACACGCTGATCTGGCCATCGAAGCGCAGCGCCGCGCCTGACACCAGCGGCACCTTGTGGCGCACGCAGGCGCGGTTGACTGCCTGGCGCGTAGCGAAGTTGTCGCAGCAATCGAGCACCACGTCGGCGCTGGCGACGAGCTGGGCAAGCTCTGCATCGCCCACGCGCGCGGGCACCGTCACGATCTCCAGCCCCGGGTTGATGCGCAGCATGCCTTCGCGCGCCGAATCCACCTTGGGCCGGCCCACGTTGGCGGTGGTGTGGATGATCTGGCGCTGCAGGTTGGTCAGGTCGACTTCATCGTCGTCGACCACCGTGATGCGGCCCACCCCGGCCGAGGCCAGGAAGGGCAGCGCGGCCGCGCCCAGGCCGCCGGCACCGATCACCAGCGCATGGCCGGCAAGCAGGCGCCGCTGGCCCTCGATGCCGAGCTCGTCCAGCAGGATGTGGCGCGAGTAGCGCAGCAGTTGTTCGTCGTTGAGGCCGTCGTCGCTCATGAGGTAATCCCTCGAGTGCTGAAGGGGAGGGCGGTTTTGGGTGCTCCAAAGCCGCCCGAGCTAGCCCAAGCAAGGTGTTCTCCCTCTCCCCTCATGGGGAGAGGGTTGGGGTGAGGGGTGGTTTAGCTAGGAGCCACATCACCCGGAGCCAACGGTGTTAACCCACCGCCCTCAGCCTTTGACGCTCCTGCCCTCTCCCCCTGCCCCTCTCCCGCAAGCGGGAGAGGGGAGCAAACCGGCAGCCTGAACAAAGCCCCAGGCTCTCAGGGTGCCTTGCCCGTCGGCGTGCCCAGCGGCTCGCCGATCGGAGCGCTGGCCGGCGGCTGCTTGCCGGGGGCCGGCGCCGCCGGCTTGGCTGCCGGTGCGCTGGCGCCCTTGGCGCCGCTCTTGCCCGAGGGCTTGGCCGCCTTGCCGTTGTCGGCCGGCGGATTGGTTTCCAGCTTCGACTTGGAGCGCTTGACCGGCTGGCCGTTGAGCTGGGCGATGGCCTGCTGCAGCATGAAGTCGTCGGCCGTACCGAATTCAACCGGCTTCTTGCGGCGGTCCTTCTCGCGCTCTTCCGGCGTCTTCTTCGCGTTCTCTTCTTCCAGGCGGCGCAGTTCGTCCACGCGGCGCTGCTCGCGCTCGGTCATTTCCGGCTGTTCCGATTCCTGCTTGTTGTGCAGGTGGCGCTCGGTGTCGATTTCGCGCGTGATCAGCGCGTCGTCCGGATCGCCTTCGGGGTTCTGGTCGACCGGGATGTCCGGACGGATGCCCTTGGCCTGGATCGACTTGCCGCTCGGCGTGTAGTAGTACGCGATGGTCAGCTTGATGCCGGTGTCGTTGGTCAGCGGGCGCACGGTCTGCACCGAGCCCTTGCCGAAGGTGGTCTTGCCCATGATCTGCGCGCGGTGATGATCCTGCAGCGCGCCCGCCACGATCTCGGAGGCCGAGGCCGAGTAGGCGTTGGTCAGCACCACCATCGGGATCTTCTTGTAGAGCGCGGGCAGGTCCTTGAGCGGATCGTCTTCGAGCGACGACAGGCGGTAGTTGTTGTACGTCGCCTTGTACACGCGCTTGGCATCGGGCACCTGGCCGTTGGTGGACACCACCGTGGCGTCTTCCGGCAGGAAGGCCGCGGCCACGCCGACCGCGCCCTGCAGCACGCCGCCGCCGTTGTTGCGCAGGTCCAGCACCAGGCCCTTCATGTTGGGGTTCTTCTGCGCCAGTTCGGCCAGCTTGCGGGACAGGTCGGCGATGGTGCGTTCCTGGAAGCTGGTCAGGCGGATCCAGCCGATATTGTTGTCCAGCATCTTGGCCTTGACCGACTGCACGCGGATCTCGGCGCGCGTGATCGAGACCGGGAAGGTGCGTTCCTCGCTCTTGCGGTAGATGGTCAGCGTGACCTTGGTGCCGGGCTCGCCGCGCATGCGCTTGACCGCCTGCTCCAGCGGCAGGCCGCGCACGGGCTTGTCGTCGATGCGGGTGATCAGGTCGCCCGGCTGGATGCCGGCGCGGAAGGCAGGGGTGTCCTCGATCGGGTTGATCACCTTGACCAGGCCTTCTTCCTGCGAGATCTCGATGCCCAGGCCGGCGAAGCGTCCGCGCGTGCCTTCTTGCAGTTCCTTGAAGTCTTTCTCGTCGAGATAGGACGAATGCGGGTCGAGGCTGGCGACCATGCCCTTGATGGCTTCGGTCAGCAGCTTCTTGTCATCGACCGGCTCCACGTACTCGCGCTTGATCTGCCCGAAGATATCGGCCATCAGCCGCAGCTGGTCAAGCGGCAAGGGCCCCGATGAATTCTGGGCGGTCGCCGAAATCTGCAGCGTGGCGAGCACGCCGGCGACGAGGCCGACAGAAACCAGGCTGATGTTCTTGAGGGTCTTGCGCATGAGGGCTGCCTGAACGTGTACTCGAAGTACTGGTGTACGGTATGGGGATTATGCCGGCTGCGGCCGCCCGGCGCCGGGCGGTTTGTCGGACAGTATAAGTGCGAGTGGTGAAAAGGGCCTGTCCCGTCCCGGCTCAGGGTGGGCGGCCGCACATCCGCGCGCGGCCACCCGGGCGGGCTTCAGCGTGCCTTGCCCTGGCTGGCCACGGCCGCCAGCGAGGCGGCGATGGCGTCCTGGTCACCCAGGTAGTAGTGGCGCAGGGGGCGCAGGTCGGCGTCCAGCTCATAGACGAGCGGGGTGCCGTTGGGGATATTGAGTCCGACGATATCGTCATCCGAGATCTGGTCCAGGTATTTCACCAGCGCGCGGATGCTGTTGCCATGGGCGGCAATGACCACGCGCTTGCCCGATTGGATGTCGGGGGCAATGGATTCGTTCCACAGCGGCATCACGCGGGCCACGGTGTCCTTCAGGCATTCGGTCAGCGGGATTTCATTGCGCGGCACATTGGCGTAGCGCGGATCGTCGTACGAGGCACGCGGATCGGTGGGCTCCAGCGCGGGCGGCGGCGTGTCATAGCTGCGGCGCCACACCAGCACCTGCTCGTCGCCGAACTTGGCGGCCGTTTCTGCCTTGTTCAGGCCGGCCAGCGCGCCGTAGTGGCGCTCGTTCAGGCGCCATTCGTTGCGCACCGGGATCCACATCAGGTCCATTTCATCCTGCACATGCCACAGCGTGCGGATGGCACGCTTGAGCACCGAGGTATAGGCCACGTCAAAGCCCAGGCCGGCATCCTTGAGCAGCTTGCCGGCCTGGCGCGCCTGGTCGGCGCCGGTTTCGGTCAGGTCGACGTCGACCCAGCCGGTAAAGCGGTTTTCAAGGTTCCACGTGGATTCGCCGTGGCGGATGAGGACGAGCTTGTACATGCTGCTGCTTCCAGAGAGTAGGTAACCTGCATGCGTCCGCGCCGTCACCTGGAAGGGCTGATGGGTTCCTTGTGGACATCCCATGTCTCAGACAGGCGACAATGGCGGATGGCCATGCGACGGCAGGGCCTGGACGCCAAACCGCGTATTTTATAATGCCGCCGACCCAACCTACCGGAATGCCAACGTGAATTTCTTCGCCGACTACAACAACCTCGCTCTGATCGCCCTTGCCGTGGTCTCGGGCGGCCTGCTGGCCTGGCCCGCGATCTCGCGCAGCACCCGCGGCAAGACCGTCAATACGGCCACCGCGACCCAGCTGATCAACAAGCGCGGCGCGGTCGTGGTCGACATCCGCGAGCCCGCCGAGTATGCCAAGGGTCACCTGCCGCAAGCCAAGAGCGCTCCGCTGGCCGACCTGCCCTCGCGCGCGGCCGGCCTTGCAAAGGACAAGGCTGCCCCCATCATCGTCGTGTGCCAGACCGGCCAGCGCTCGGGCAAGGCCCAGGCAGCGTTGAAGGAAGCCGGTTACAGTGAGATCTACGCGCTCGAGGGCGGCATCGCCGCCTGGCAGCAGGCAGGCCTGCCGCTGGTGAAGTAATCCCGGGCAGCACCGCCGTATCCGTCACAAGGCGCGCCCCCGGCCAGGCCGGGCCGCGCGCGCATTGCATTCAAGGAGAACCCGCATGGCCCGTGTCGTCATGTACAGCACCGTGGTGTGCCCGTATTGCCTGATGGCTGAACGCCTGCTCAAGTCCAGGGGCGTGGAAACGATCGAGAAGGTCCTGATCGACCGCGAACCCGGCAAGCGTGAAGAGATGATGGCCCGTACCGGTCGCCGCACCGTGCCGCAGATCTACATCGACGAGACCCACGTGGGTGGCTTCGACGACCTCTCGGCGCTGGACCGCCAGGGCGGCCTGGTGCCGCTGCTGGCCGCCTGAGCCGGTTGCGCCGGCGCTGGCGCGGAATCGTCTGATTCCGCGCCGCGCTGGTTCCGGCTTACCCCCGGCGCGGGTGAATTCGCCACCCGCGTCATGTACCATATGCGTTTTTCAAGCGGGCACCGGCCAGCCTTGCACGATGCAAGGATTGCGGCCGCCGCGCCCGATGCACACCAGCCCATCCTCCCGGAAGCCTTTCATGAGCGACCAGCAAAACACCCAGCAGGACGATCAACCCTTCTTCAACATCCAGCGCGTCTACCTGAAAGACATGTCGCTGGAGCAGCCCAATTCGCCCGGCATCTTCCTGGAATCGGAAGCCCCGTCGGTGGAAGTGCAGGTCAACGTCGGCGCTTCGCAGCTGCAGGAAGGGATCTTCGAGGTGGTGGTGACGGGCACCGTGACGACCAAGGTGCAGGACAAGGTTGCCTTCCTGGTGGAAGCGCACCAGGCCGGCATCTTCGATATCCGCAACGTGCCGGTGGAGCAGCTGGACCCGCTGCTGGGCATCGCCTGCCCGACCATCCTGTACCCGTACCTGCGCGGCAATATCGCTGACGTGATCACCCGCGCCGGCTTCCAGGCCATCCACCTGTCGGAAATCAACTTCCAGGCGCTGTATGAGCAACGCCTGCAGGCCGCCATGGAAGAAGCCCAGGGTGCCGAAGGCGGCAACAGCGGCATCGTGATGCCCGACGGCAGCCAGGCCCGCCACTGATTCCGGCGTCCTGAGCCATCATCGAAACGGGGCTGCGGCCCCGTTTTGCCTTTGGGCTACCATCGACTGCGTCCATCCTCGGATCAAGCTGCCATGAAACTGACCTTCCTCGGTGCCGGTGCCTGGGGCACCGCCCTCGCCAGCCATGCCGCGGCCGCCAATGACGTGGTGCTGTGGGGGCGCGACCCCGCGCAACTCGCGGCCATCGCGGCCACGCGTGAGAACGCCGCCTACCTGCCCGGCGTGACGCTGTCCGAGAGGCTGGCGGTGCAGGCAGACTTCGAGCAGGCCGTGGCGCATGCCGCCGACGATGCCGACGGCATCGTGGTGGTGGCCACGCCGGTGGCGGGCCTGCGCGAGATGACGCGCCGGCTGGCCGCGCGCGGCGCCAGGCCGGTGTCGATGCTGTGGCTGTGCAAGGGCTTCGAGTCCGGCACCCACCTGCTGCCGCACCAGATGGTGCGGGCCGAACTCGACGCCGCCGGGCGCACCGAGGGCTTTGCCTACGGCGTGCTGACCGGCCCCAGCTTCGCGCGCGAGGTGGCGCTGGGGCTGCCGTGCGCGCTGACCGTGGCAGGCAACGAGCCGTCGCTGGCCGAACGCGCGCAGGCGGCCTTCCACCATCATGCGATGCGCATCTACGGCAGCGACGACCTGATCGGCGTGGAAGTCGGCGGTGCGGTCAAGAACGTGCTGGCCATTGCCACCGGCGCCAGCGACGGGCTGGGCCTGGGCCTGAACGCGCGCGCCGCGCTGGTGACGCGCGGGCTGGCCGAGATGACGCGCCTGGGGCTGGCGCTGGGCGGCCGGGTCGAGACCTTCATGGGCCTGGCCGGCGTGGGCGACCTGATCCTGACCGCCACCGGCGACCTGTCGCGCAACCGCAAGGTCGGCCAGCAGCTGGCGGCGGGGCAGAGCCTGGAGCAGATCCTGGCCGGTCTGGGCCACGTCGCCGAGGGCGTGCGCTGCGCCCAGGCTGTGGCAGAGCTAGCCTCGGCTTACGGTGTCGAGATGCCGATCGCCCGCGCGGTCTGCGCGGTGCTGTTCGACGGGCTGAGCGCCGCCGATGCGGTGGCGCAGCTCCTGCAGCGCGACGCGCGCGACGAATGATGACTCGCGTATCCAAGTTCTGATCCTCCGCACCGCATGCCCACACGACGACAAGCGCTGATCGCGCTGGCTGCCGCCTGCGCCGCCGGGACTTCCGGCGGCGTCTTCGCCCAACCCTGGCCCGCGCGGCCGATCCGCATGGTGGTGCCGTTCCCGCCGGGCTCATCGCCCGACCTGATCGCGCGCATCGTGACCGAAAAGCTGGCCGCCGCGCTGGGCCAGCCGGTGGTGGTGGAAAACCGTCCCGGCGCCGGCGGCAATATCGGCACCGGCATGGTGGCGCGCGCCGCTCCGGATGGCTACACCCTGCTGTTCACCATCAACGGCCCGCTGGTGACCGCGCCGACGCTGTCGCGCAACCTGAACTACGACCCGTTCCGCCAGTTGGCGCCGGTCACGCTGGTGGCGACCTCGCCCAACGTGCTGGTGGTGGATGCACGCCTGCCGGTGCACAACCTGCGCGAGTTCGTCGCGCTGGCACGGGCCAAGCCGGGTGAGTTGAACTATGGCTCGCCCGGCAACGGCAGTGCCTCGCACCTGGCGATGGAGCAACTCAAGGCGATGGCGGGCATCGACCTGCAGCACGTGCCATACCCCGGCTTCCCGCAGATCACCACGGCGATGGTGGGCGGGCAGGTGCAGGCGGGTTTCATGGTGCCGGCGATCGCGATGCCGCAGGTCAACGCGGGCAAGCTGCGCGTGCTGGCCGTGACCACGACGGGGCGCACGGCGGTGTTGCCGTCGGTGCCGACAGTGGCGGAATCCGGCTACCCGGGCTTCGAGGCGATTTCCTGGCAGGCGGTGCTGGCGCCGGCGGGCACGCCGCAGGCTGTGATCGACCGGCTCTACCGCGAGCTGGTGGCGATCATCGGCAGCGCCGACGTGCGCGACAAGATGCGCGCGCAGTATTTCGTGCCGGCCGGCACCGCGCCGGCCTCGCTGCGCCAGACCATGGTGAGCGAGAAGGCGCGCTGGGACAAGGTGATCCGCGCCGCCGGCGTGCAGCCGGAGTAGGCGCTGGCCGGGCGGCTCAGCTGCCGCCTTCGAACCCGTTCTGGCGCCACGCCTCGAACACCACCACGGCGACCGTGTTCGACAGGTTCAGGCTGCGGTTGTCGGGCCGCATCGGCAGCCGGATGCGCTGCGCGGGCGGGAACCAGTCGCGCCGCTCCGGCGATAGCCCGCGTGTTTCGGAACCGAACACGAACCAGTCCCCGGGGCGGAACGCCACCTCGCCGAACGGTGTCGAGCCGCGCGTGGTCAGCGCGAACATGCGCGCCGGGTCGGGCTGCTCGCTGGCCATCAGCGCGTCCCAGCTTTCATGCACGCGCATGGTGGCGTACTCGTGGTAATCCAGTCCCGCGCGGCGCATGCGCGCGTCTTCCAGCGGAAAACCCAGGGGTTTGACCAGGTGCAGCTGCGCTCCGGTGTTGGCGCACAGGCGGATCACATTGCCGGTATTGGGCGGGATTTCCGGTTCGACCAGGACGACGTTGAACATGATGCGGGGGATGGCGGGCGCACTGCGCCCTTCGTCAGAACGGTGCGCAGCTTACCGCGCGCACCGGCCACTGTCATCCAAAGCTACGGCGTGCGCAGCGCGACGATCACGCTGACGCGGGCCGCGCCATGCGCCTTGAGCACGCCGGCGGCCTCGTGCAGGGTGGCGCCGGAGGTCATCACATCGTCTACCAGCGCCACGTGCATGCCGTCCAGCCGCGCGGCGCGCGCCAGCCTGAAGGCGCCGCGCAGGTTCACCTGACGGGCGGCCAGGTCCAGCGCACGCTGGCTGCCGGTGTCGCGCTGGCGCTGCAGCAGCACCGGGTCGGCGCGCAGGCCCAGGTGGCGCGCCAGCGGCCGCGCGATTTCCCAGGCCTGGTTGAAGCCGCGCGCGGCCAGCCGCTGTGGCGACAGCGGGATCGGCGCCAGCAGGTCGGGCGCGGGCTGTCGGGCCCAGGCCCCCTGCAGTCCCGCGGCCAGCCTGGCCGCGAGCCAACCCGCCAGCGGCAGGGCGTGGCCGAACTTGAGCGCCAGCACCAGCTGGTCCTGCGGCGAAGCGTAGTCGCCCAGCGTGTGGGCTTGGTCGTAGGCCGGGGGCGATGCCGCGCAGGCCGGGCAGTGGAAGTGGCGCCCCTGCGCCAGCGCGCAGGCGGGGCAGCGCCGCACCGGGCGCAGCAAGTCGGCGGCACAGGGCGCGCAGACCACCTGCCGCTGCACCGCGCCGCACAGCGCGCAGGCGCTTGGCAGCAGCAGTTCGGCGGCTCCGGCCAGCGCCTTGCCGGCGGCGCCGGCAGCCAGCGCGGCGCGCGCGTATACTTGCCGTCCGGCCGCGGCCCATCGGGCGCGGCGGCCGCATTCATCCGGCGCTCGGGCCTGATCCTGTATCTGTCCCCGCGCCGGTTCCTGGTTTTCTTGCTGCCCTGTCTGCCCGTGTCCCTGCATGCCGCTGATTCCCCCGATGCCTTCCTGCCGCCCGCGCGCCTGACCCGGCTCGCCTTCGACCGGCGCAGCCGGGGCTTCGGCCAGCTGGACTTCCTGCTGGGCGAGATCGGCCGCCGCATGCAGGAGCGCATGGAAGTGATCCGCCTGGCGCCGCAGCGCGCGCTGGATATCGGCTGCGGCCACGGCCAGGGCCTGGCCGGGCTGCGCGCGCGCTTCCCGGATGCGCAGATTGCCGGACTGGACATCTCCGGCGCGATGCTGGCCGAGGCCGGCCAGCGCGACCCGCAGCGCCGGCCCGGCTGGATCGGCCGCATGCTGGGCAAGCGGCCGCTCTTTGACCTGGTCCAGGGCGATCTTGCCACACTGCCTTTTGCGCCCGCGAGCTTCGACCTGCTGTGGTCCAACCTGGCGCTGCACTGGCATCCGGAGCCGCACCGCGTGTTCCCGGAGTGGCACCGCGTGGCGCGCGACGAAGGGCTGGTGCTGTTCTCGCTGTTCGGCCCGGACACCCTGAAGGAGCTGCGCGCGGCGTTTGCCGAAGTCGACCAGGCACCCCATACGTTGCGCTTTGTCGACATGCACGATATCGGCGACATGCTGGTGCACAGCGGCTGGTCCACCCCGGTGATGGACATGGAGACGCTGACCGTGACCTACGAGTCCCCCGCCACGCTGCTGCGCGAGGTGCAGGCCTTCGGCGGCCTGCGCGGGCCGGTCGGGTCGCTGCCGCAGGGCCTGCGCGGCCGCGCCTGGTACCAGGCGCTGGCGCAGGCGCTGGAGCGGCGGCGCAACGCCGACGGCGTGATCCCGCTGACCTTCGAGATCGTCTACGGCCACGCCTGGAAGCTGGCCCCGCGTGGCGGCCAGGCGCTCGACGACCAGGGCCGCGCGGTGGTGCCGCTGGACCAGATCGGCCGTGCAAGGCCGCGTCGGACAAGTTAAAACAGAGTTAACTTGCGCCGGTGCTGGATTGCCGCAAACATAGCGCCGGCGCGGCGGGCAGGGCGATGGCGGGGCCCTTCCCTATGCACAGAATCAAGCAGCGCGCAAGCCGTCCGGTCAAGGCGCGCCCTTGTCCGTGTATGGGAAGCGCCCTATAATGCGCCAGTTTGTCGCAGTGGTCCCCTGGCACAAGAACGTCCTGGTTTTGCACTTGCACTGTGCGGCCCGGACGCCATCGTCCCGGGTGTGCATCCGATGCAGAGTGGTTGGCGATGCAAGACTTGGGTATCGCATTCCAGACGGCAGGTGGTGACTCCGGCGGAAATCTCGACGGACCTCCCCCCGCGCCCCACGACTGGCTGATGAAGCGGAATTGCTCGCTGAGTCCACGCCAGGTCGGCTGGTTTTACCTCTCGATCCTCACGGTTTCGCTTGCCATCGCGTTGTTTTTTGCGTGGCAAGGGTCCTGGCTCGTACTGCCGTTTGCGAGCATCGAGCTGATCGGGCTGGGCATCGCACTGCTGGTGTATGCGCGCCATGCGACAGACTATGAGCGCGTCAGCATCACCGACGGCACGCTGGTCGTGGAGACAGCCAGCGCCGGACGGGTGACGCGTCAGGAATTCAATCCGCGCTGGGTGCGGATCGAACTGGGTGAATCGTTCCGCGCGCTGGTGACGCTGCGCTCGGGCGGGCGTGAGGTACAGGTGGGGTGTCACGTGGACCCGTACCGGCGACGCAAGTTCGCGCAGGAGCTCGCAGCGGCCTTGCGCCGCCTCTGAGAGGCGGCGGTGGCGGCGGCGGGGACAGATTTGAATCTGTAAATTGGGTAGATAACAAATGAAAATGTGGAAGAAGGCATCCGCAGTTTGTCTGGCCGGCGCGTCCCTGCTTGCCAGCCAGGCGGCGTCCGCGGTCAGCGACATGCCGGGCGGCCCCGCCGTGCGCCAGCTCAACCTGACCGAGCCGGTTACCAAGATCGCCGAACAGATTCACTGGCTGAACTGGATGATGTTGATCATGTGCACGGTGATCTTCGTCGCGGTATTCAGCGTGATGTTTTATTCCGTCTTCAAGCACCGCAAGGCCAAGGGTGCCAAGCCGGCTGCCTTCCACGAGAGCATCACGGTCGAAGTGATCTGGACCATCGTCCCGTTCATCATCGTGATTGCGATGGCCCTGCCGGCCACCAAGACCGTGGTGGCGATGAAGGACACCACCAACTCCGACATCACCATCAAGGCCACCGGCTACCAGTGGAAGTGGGGCTATGACTACCTGAAGGGCGAAGGCGAAGGCATCTCCTTCGTGTCGACCCTGACCACCCCGCGCGAGCAGATCAACAACGAGCAGCCCAAGTCGAATACCTACCTGATGGAGGTGGACAACGAGCTGGTCGTGCCGGTCAACAAGAAGATCCGCATCGTCACCACCGCCAACGACGTGATCCACGCCTGGATGATCCCGGCCTTCGGCGTCAAGCAGGATGCGATCCCCGGCTTCGTGCGCGACACCTGGTTCAAGGCCGAGAAGATCGGCGTGTACCGCGGCCAGTGCGCCGAGCTGTGCGGCAAGGAGCACGCCTTCATGCCGATCGTGGTGCGCGTGGTCTCGGACGCCGACTACACCAAGTGGGTCGACGGCAAGAAGAAGGAGCTGGCGGCCAAGGCCGACGATCCCAACAAGACCTGGACGCTGGACGAGTCGAAGGTGCGTGGCGAGAAGGTCTACGCCGCCAACTGCGCGGTCTGCCACCAGCCCAACGGCAAGGGCGGCGGCGCCTTCCCGGCGCTGGACGGCTCCAAGCTGGTCAACGGCCCCAAGGCCGGCCAGATGCACATCATGCTGGAAGGCAAGGCTGCCATGCCGTCGTGGAAGCAGCTCTCGGACACCGAGCTGGCCGCGGTCATGACCTATACGCGCAACGCCTGGAGCAACAAGACGGGTGAAGTGGTCCAGCCGAGCGACTTCGTGGGCGCCCGTGCGGGCAAGTTCCCCGAGGGCGGCGGCGCGGCAGGCGGCGCAGTGCCGAAGGCCGAAGCCAAGCCGGCCGACAAGGCTGACAAGGCTGACAAGCAGGCCAGCCTCGCGGGCAACCGCGTCGCGGGCTGACCCGCTGAAGACAGAACAGGATTAGAGGAGCATTTGCGATGAGTACTGCTACCCCGGACGCGCTCGCCCATCCGCACGATCATGCGCATGACGACCACGCGCACGACCACCCGCATGGCTGGCGCCGCTGGCTGTTCGCGACCAACCACAAGGACATCGGTACGCTGTACCTGCTGTTCTCGTTCATCATGCTGCTGTCGGGCGGTTTGCTGGCACTGCTGATCCGCCTGGAGCTGTTCGAGCCGGGCCTGCAGTTCTTCCGCCCCGAGCTGTTCAACCAGTTCACCACCATGCACGGTCTGGTGATGGTGTTCGGCGCGATCATGCCGGCCTTCGTCGGCTTCGCCAACTGGATGATCCCGCTGCAGATCGGCGCGTCCGACATGGCGTTCGCGCGCATGAACAACTTCAGCTTCTGGCTGATGCCGCCGGCCGCGCTGCTGCTGGCCGGCTCGTTCCTGGTCCCGGGCGGCGCCACCGCCGCCGGCTGGACCCTGTACGCGCCGCTGTCGGTGCAGATGGGCCCGGGCATGGACATGGCCATCTTCGCGATGCACATCATGGGTGCGTCGTCGATCATGGGCTCGATCAACATCATCGTGACCATCCTCAACATGCGCGCCCCGGGCATGACGCTGATGAAGATGCCGATGTTCTGCTGGACCTGGCTGATCACCGCCTACCTGCTGATCGCCGTGATGCCCGTGCTGGCCGGCGCCATCACCATGGTGCTGACCGACCGCCATTTCGGCACGAGCTTCTTCTCGGCCGCCGGTGGTGGTGACCCGGTGATGTACCAGCACATCTTCTGGTTCTTCGGCCACCCCGAGGTGTACATCATGATCCTGCCGGCGTTCGGGATCGTCTCGCAGGTGGTGCCGGCGTTTGCCCGCAAGCGCCTGTTCGGCTACAGCTCGATGGTGTACGCCACCGCCTCGATCGCCATCCTGTCGTTCATCGTGTGGGCCCACCACATGTTCACGACCGGCATGCCGGTGACCGGCCAGCTGTTCTTCATGTACGCGACCATGCTGATCGCGGTGCCCACCGCCGTGAAGATCTTCAACTGGATCGCCACCATGTGGCGCGGCTCGATGACCTTCGAGACCCCGATGCTGTTCTCGATCGGCTTCATCTTCGTGTTCACCATCGGCGGCTTCACCGGCCTGATGCCGGCCGTGGCCCCGATCGACATCCAGCTGCAGGACACCTACTTCATTGTGGCGCACTTCCACTATGTGCTGGTGGCCGGCTCGCTGTTCGCGCTGTTCGCGGGCTTCTACTACTGGGGTCCGAAGTGGAGCGGTTTCATGTACAACGAAACCCGCGGCCAGATCCACTTCTGGGGGTCGATCATCTTCTTCAACGTGACCTTCTTCCCGATGCACTTCCTGGGCCTGGCCGGCATGCCGCGTCGCTATGCCGACTACCCGACCCAGTTCGCTGACTTCAATGCGATCGCGTCGATCGGTGCGCTGGGCTTCGGCCTGATGCAGGTGTACTTCTTCTTCTTCGTGGTGCTGCCGTCGTACCGCGGTGGCGAGAAGGCCGCCGACAAGCCCTGGGATGGCGCAGAGGGCCTGGAGTGGACCGTGCCGTCGCCGGCGCCGTTCCACACCTTTGAAGTTCCCCCGCAGGTCCGCTAAGGCGCGGCCAGCGTAATCAGGCAGCGGGAGGCGGCAGCGTCGCCTCCCGCGCCGGCAAGCAACAGAAGCAGCTATGCAGTCTCCAGACAAAAGCCCATCACGCCCGGACCAGAAGGCCGCCAACCGGCGCCTTGGCCTGATCCTGCTGTCGATCGTGGTGGTTTTCTTTCTGGGGTTCTTCGCCAAGATGATGTTTCTTGGCTGAGGCGGCAGGGTAGCGAGATGAGCATCGACCAGCAGGCTGGCAGGGAAGCGGACAAGCGGTTCAACCGCGGCATGATGCTGCGCCTGGTCGTGATCGTGGCCGTGATGTTCGGCTTCGGCTATGCGCTGGTGCCGCTGTATAAGAAGATCTGCGAGATCACCGGCATCAACGTGATCACCACGCGCGAGCTGCACGGCGCGGTGAAGAACACGCAGGTCGACAAGAGCCGCACCATCACGGTGGAGTTCGACTCCAACGCGCGCGGGCCCTTCGCCTTCCGGCCGGTGAAGAACAGCATGGAAGTGCATCCGGGCGAGATGGCGACGATCGTCTACGAGGTGGCCAACGGACAGCCGCGCGATATTTCGGCGCAGGCCATCCCGAGCTACGCGCCCAAGCAGGCGACCCAGTATTTCATGAAGCTGGAGTGCTTCTGCTTCAAGCAGCAGACGCTCAAGGCGAAAGAGGCGCGCGAGATGCCGGTGGTGTTCGTGATCGATCCCGCGCTGCCCAAGGATGTGAAGAATATTACGCTGTCGTACACCTTCTTCGAGGTGGGTGCGCCGGTGGCGCAGGCGCCCGAGGGCCAGCTGGCGCCGCAGCCGGCACCGGCCGGCAAGGGCATCTGAGGCGGCCGCGGTGCATGCCGGGGCGGAGGAGGACGGGCAATGGATGAGATGAAGGACGCGGTCAAGCGCAAGATGTCGTTCGGGCAGACCATGCGCGCGGTGCTGTGGTCGTTCATCGGCCTGCGCAAAGGCGCCGAGCACGAGCGCGACATGGCCCGGCTGAACCCGGTGCATGTGGTGATCGCCGGAGTGATCGCGGCGGCCATCTTCATCGCGGTGCTGGTGCTCATCGTGCGCACCGTGGTGGGGCAGGCAGCGGGATAGCAGGGCAGGAAGGGTAGACAACAAAAGCAGTCGCAGAACAAAGCAACCGCGGCGGCGGGGCTGGCCCGGAGGAGGGGACGGCCCGCAGTGCCAAAGCGCGGATCACGAATACTGAATCAAAGACTCTGAGCTGGAGATAAAAGAATGAGTGCGAATCGCGCAAACGCTCCGTACTACTTCGTACCGGGCCCGTCGCGCCACCCGATCACGGCAAGCTTCGGCCTGCTGATGACGGGCGCGGGTGCCGCCGGTTGGGTAAACGGGCAGCCCTGGGCGCCGTACCTGTGCGGCCTCGGCCTGCTGTGGTTCCTGTTCGTGCTCAAGAGCTGGTTTGGCGACGCCATCAGCGAGTCCGAAGGCGGCATGTACGGCAAGAACATCGACCTGTCGTTCCGCTGGTCGATGGGCTGGTTCATCTTCTCGGAGGTGATGTTCTTCGCGGCCTTCTTCGGCGCGCTGTTCTATGCCCGCACCATCGCCATGCCGTGGCTGGGCGACCTGAACAACAAGATCCTGTGGCCCGACTTTGCCGCGGTATGGCCCAACACCGGCCCGGCCGGCGTGGTGGAAAGCTTCCAGACCATGGGTCCGTGGCCAATCCCGACCATCAACACCGCGCTGCTGCTGATGTCCGGCCTGACGCTGACCTGGGCGCACCACGCGCTGCTGGCCGGCAAGCGCAGCCAGCTGATTCAGGGCCTGTCGCTGACCATCCTGCTGGGCGCGGTCTTCATGTGCTTCCAGGTGTACGAGTACATGCACGCCTACTCGGAACTGAACCTGAAGCTGACCTCGGGCATCTACGGCTCGACCTTCTTCCTGCTGACCGGCTTCCACGGCTTCCACGTGACCATGGGCGCGATCATGCTGGCCGTGGTGCTGGTCCGCGTGCTGAAGGGCCACTTCACGCCTGACCACCACTTTGCATTCGAAGGCGCCGCCTGGTACTGGCACTTCGTTGACGTGGTGTGGCTGTTCCTCTACGTCGTGGTGTACTGGCTGTAAATCCGGCTGCCGTACCCGCCGGCGCGCCCCCCGGGGGCCGCCGGCGCCAACGCAAAAGAGAAACGCCGCAGGAGGTTGTCCAGCCTGCGGCGTTTGTCTTTTGCGGGCCTGGTGCCCGCGTCCTGGCGTTCAGGGTGCCATGCGGATGCCCGTGCTGTGGATCCAGCCCATCCAGTTCGAGAACAGGATGAACAGGAACAGCGCCATCGAGAACCCGACGCGCAGCATCAGCGAGCGCATCATGTTGGGCGTCGTGCCGCGGTCGCGCATCATGAAGAACAGGGCGGAGGCCAGGCTGGCGATGATCAGGATGAAGGCAACGATGATGACAAAGCGCATGGCGGGGCAGGTCGGGGCCAGGAGCGACGGAAAGACCCATTATCGCACCAGCCCGTTGCCGCTGGCCGCTGCACTGGTGATGATCGCCGTGACCTGCGCGCTGGGCAACTGGCAGCTCAACCGCGCGCACGACAAGGAGGCGCGCGCGGCGCGGCTGCAGGCGCTGTCGGCGCAGCCGCCGGTGGTGCTGGGCACGGCCCCGCTGCCGCAAGTTGTGACCGACCGCACGGTCCGCATGACCGGGCGCTTTGACACGGCCCGCACCGTATTGCTGGATAATCGCCCCCACGGCAATGGCAGCAGCCCCGGGGATAGCCGCGCCGGCTTCCTGGTGCTGACGCCGCTGCGGATTGCAGCCGCCTCGCCGGCGCCCGCAGGTGCCGCCGGCGCCATGCAGGCGGTGCTGGTGCTGCGCGGCTGGCTGCCGCGCGATGCCCAGGACCGCACCCGGATTGCGCCGTTCCCCACGCCCGAGGGCGAGGTAACGATCGAAGGCACGGCACTGGCGGCCGTGCCGCGGGTCTATAGCCTGGGCCAGGACGCCGCCGGCAGCAAGATCCGCCAGAACCTGGACCTCGCTGCCTATGCGGCTGAAACCGGCCTGGCGCTGCACCCGCTGGTGCTGGAGCAGCGCAGCGACAGCGGCGATGGCCTGGCGCGCGACTGGGCCCCGGCCGACCTGGGCGCGGACCGGCACTACGGCTATGCCTTCCAGTGGTTCGGGCTGGCCGCGCTGACGGTGGTGCTGGTGGTCGTGCTGGGCTGGCGCCGCGCGCGCCGGGTGGCAGCACCGTAACTCGAATGAACCGGGCGCATGCGCTCGCCGAAGACAAAGGACAGACGTACTCCATGGCACAGCAAGACTCCGCCCCGGCCGCCGCGGCCTCGCCGCCGGATACCCGCATCGATGCGCGCACGCGCCGTGGCCGCCTGCAGATGCTGATGCTGTTGCTGGTGTGCGCGTCGCCGGTGATCGCCTCTTACTTCACCTATTACGTCATCAAGCCGCGTGGCGGCGCCACCAACTACGGCGCGCTGGTCGACCCGCAGCGGCCGATGCCGCCGGTGCGCGTCACCGATGAGCAGGGCCGGGCCGTGCCGCTGGAGCAGTTCCGCGGCAAGTGGCTGCTGGTGACCACCGACCCGTCCGCCTGCGACGAGGCCTGCGCGAAGAAGCTCTTCACCATCCGCCAGATCCGCGCCGGGCAGGGCCAGGACCGCGAACGCATCGTGCCGGTGTGGCTGGTGACCGACGACGGCAAGATCGACGAGCGCCTGAACGCCGCCTACAACGAGCCCTACGCGGGTGTGCGCTTCCTGCGCATCGACCGCCAGGCCGCGCAGCAGTGGCTGCCGGCCGAACCCGGCAAGCGCGCCGAGGACACCCTGTTCCTGGTCGACCCGCTGGGCAACCTGATGATGCGTTTCCCGCAGGATCCGGACCCCAAGAAGATGAGCGGCGACCTGAAGAAGCTGCTCAAGGTCTCGCGCATCGGCTAAAGGGGACGGCATGCTGCTGCAACTGGCCATCATCGGCATCCTGATCGCGCTGTTCCCGCTGTCCTACGTGCTGGTGAAGGGGGACCGCAACAAATACCGCAAGCTCGCCTGGATCACGGCGTTCCTGACGCTGGACCTGATCATGTTCGGCAGCTTCACGCGCCTGACCGACTCCGGCCTGGGCTGCCCCGACTGGCCCGGCTGCTACGGGCACTCCAACCCGCACGCCGCGATGGAGCCGATCCGCGCGGCCGAGACCGCGCTGCCCAGCGGCCCGGTGACGCTGGCCAAGGCGTGGATCGAGATGATCCACCGCTACTTCGCCATGGCGGTCGGGGTGCTGATCATCACGCTGATGGTGCTGGCGTGGGTCAAGCGGCGCGAGCTGAAGCAGTCGCCGTGGTTCGCCACCGGGGTGCTGCTGCTGGTGTGCGTGCAGGGTGCGTTCGGCGCTTTCACCGTGACCCTGAAGCTGCAGCCGATCATCGTGGTCACGCACCTGATGCTGGGCATGGCTCTGCTGGCCGTGCTGATCCAGCTGGGCTCGCGCAACGATCCGCCGCACCCGGTCGCGGCGCGGGCCGCGCGGCTGCGCTGGCCGGTGCGCATCGGCCTGCTGCTGCTGGTGATCCAGATCTTCCTGGGGGGCTGGGTCAGCACCAACTACGCGGTGCTGGCCTGCACCGACTTCCCGCTGTGCAATGGCCAGCTGGTGCCCGAGATGGATTTCCGCCACGGCTTCACCCTGTGGCGCCAGCTGGGCATGACCGCCGATGGCGACTACATCCCGCACGCGGCGCTGGTGGCGATCCACTGGGTGCACCGCGGCTTTGCCTTTGTCGTGCTGGGCTACCTGGCGTGGCTTGGCCTGCGAGCGCGCCGGCTTGAAGGGCTCGCGCGCGCGGCCGGCTGGCTGCTGGCCACGCTGGTGCTGCAACTGGCCACCGGGATGTCCAATATCGTGTTCGACTGGCCGCTGGTGGCCGCGGTTGCGCACAACGGCGGCGCGGCGCTGCTCCTGCTGCTGCTGGTCCGCCTCCACTACAATACAGGGCTCGCAGGGCTCACCATGCGGGCCGCCGGCGCCCCCGCTGCCGTGCCGAACGCCGCCCGCGCCACATGAAAGACAAGACCCCTTCCGTGGTTACCGCTACCCACCCCCATTCGCTGGGCAAGTTGAGCCGGATACGGCACCTTGCCCGACAATATGCCGCCCTGACCAAGCCGCGCGTGACGCAGCTGGCCGTGTTCTGCGCCATCATCGGCATGTTCCTCGCCACGCCCGGCATGGTGCCGTGGCGCGTGCTGATCGGCGGCGCCGCCGGCATCTGGCTGCTGGCCGGTGCGGCCTTTGCCATCAATTGCCTGGTCGAGCAGAAGATCGATGCGCTGATGCGCCGCACCGCGTGGCGCCCGTCGGCCACCGGCGAGATCACCACGCCGCAGACCCTGGTGTTCTCCGCCGTACTGGGCGGCGCCGGCATGTGGCTGCTGCACGTCTACGCCAACGACCTGACGATGTGGCTGACCTTTGCCACCTTCCTCGGCTACGCGGTGGTCTACACCATCCTGCTCAAGCCGGCCACGCCGCAGAACATAGTGATCGGCGGGCTCTCGGGGGCGATGCCGCCGGCGCTGGGCTGGGCCGCGGTGGCGGGCGAGGTACCTGCCGAGGCCTGGTTCCTGGTGCTGATCATCTTCACCTGGACCCCGCCGCACTTCTGGGCCCTGGCGCTGTACCGCCGCGCCGACTACGCCAAGTCCGGCCTGCCGATGCTGCCGGTCACGCACGGCGAGCGCTACACGCTGCTGCATATCCTGCTGTACACGCTGATCATGATCGCCGCGACGCTGCTGCCCTTTGTCTACGGCATGAGCGGCTATATCTACCTGGCGGCCGCGCTGGCGCTGGGCGCGGGTTTCCTGGCCTACGCCTGGAAGATGTACCGTAACTATTCGGACGAGCTGGCGCAGCGCACCTTCCGCTTCTCGATCCTGTACCTGTCGCTGCTGTTCGCCGCGCTGCTGGTCGACCACTACTTCAAGTTCGTGCCGCAGGTCTGACCTGTGGCCGACCGGCTGCGGCATCTTGTCGCGGCCGGCGCAGCGTGGCGGCACGATCGGCGATACTGCGTGATGTCGCCGCCCTCCGGTGCCGCTGTTTCCTCCCACCCCTGACCGGTTTCCGCCGCATGCCCCGCCTAAGCCCCGCCTCCGGCCTGTTCGCCGCCTTCCGCCGCTTTTCCCTGCTGGCCGCGCTTGCGCTGGCCGTGGCTGCCTGCGGGCAGCAGAAGGCCTCGTTCCGCAATGTCGACATCACCGGCGCGGCGGACTTCGGCAAGGACTTCTCGCTGACCGACCATCACGGCAAGGTGCGCACCATCGCCGACTTCAAGGGCAAGGCGGTGGTGATGTTCTTCGGCTACACCCACTGCCCGGACGTGTGC
Source organism: Cupriavidus sp. FW305-3-2-15-C-LB2 (assembly GCF_058787575.1). Lineage (NCBI taxonomy): Bacteria > Pseudomonadati > Pseudomonadota > Betaproteobacteria > Burkholderiales > Burkholderiaceae > Cupriavidus > Cupriavidus sp. FW305-3-2-15-C-LB2. Next base: position 10,460 of record NZ_JBYSZW010000018.1, on the reverse strand, counting down.
CCGACGACGATGGCCGAACTGAAGGCGGTGATGGAGAAACTGGGCCCGGATGCCGACCGCGTGCAGGTGCTGTTCGTCACGGTCGACCCGGAACGCGACACGCAGGCGCTGCTGGCGCAGTACGTGCCGGCCTTCGATGCGCGCTTCCTGGGGCTGCGCCCGGCCGACGAAGCCGCACTGCAGAAGTTGACCAAGGACTTCAAGGTGTTCTACGCCAAGGTGCCGGGCAGCTCCCCGAACAACTACACGGTGGACCACTCCGCGGGCAGCTATGTGTTCGACCCGGACGGCAAGCTGCGGCTGTTCATCCGCCACGGCCAGGGTCCGGATCCGATCGCGCACGACCTGAAACAGCTGCTGTCGTGACGTGAAAGGGTGGGAAGGGGTGCGGCATAAGGTCGCACTCACCCTCTCGCGGGCAACAAAAAGGCCGGTCCAGTGGACCGGCCTTTTGCATGGCTGGGGGTGCGGATCAGGCGAACGCCTGCAGCGCCCCCTTCATCTTCTTCATGGCCGCGGCCTCGATCTGGCGGATGCGCTCGGCCGAGACGCCGAACTCGTCAGCCAGCTCATGCAGCGTGGAGCCGCCCGAGCCATCGTCTTCGACGTGCAGCCAGCGCGCCTCGATGATGCGGCGGCTGCGTTCGTCCAGCTTGCCCAGCGCTTCTTCCAGGCCCTCGACCTGCATGCGGTCGTGGCGCTTGGCTTCCAGCACGCGGGTGGGCTCGTTGTGGTTGTCCGCCAGGTAGGCGATGGGGGCGAATTCCTCTTCGCCGTCGTCGATCTGGCCTTCCAGCGCCAGGTCGCCGCCCGACAGGCGGGTTTCCATCTCCATCACTTCTTCGGGCTTGACGTTCAGCTCGCGCGCCACGGCCTCGACCTGCTCCGGCGTGAACGTGTGCGCGCCCTGCTTGTGGCTGCGCAGGTTGAAGAACAGCTTGCGCTGGGCCTTGGTGGTGGCAACCTTGACCATGCGCCAGTTCTTCAGCACGTATTCGTGGATCTCGGCCTTGATCCAGTGCATCGCGTACGACACCAGGCGCACGCCCTGGTCGGGGTCGAAGCGCTTGACCGCCTTCATCAGGCCGATATTGCCTTCCTGGATCAGGTCGGCGTGGGGCAGGCCGTAGCCCAGGTACTGGCGGGCGATCGACACCACCAGGCGCAGGTGGGACATCACCATCTGGCGGGCAGCGTCAACGGAATCGTGGTCGCGGAGCTCGCGCGCCAGGCGCTGCTCTTCCTCCGCGGTCAACAGCGGAATCCGGTGGACAGCCTGGATATAGCTGTCGAGGTTGCCAACGGTGGCCGGGAAGGTCAGCGCGAAGCTGCCCGTGCTCCGGGGTGCCGTCGGCAGACGGTTATTCAGGGTTTGGTCGGCAGACAAGACTGCGTTCACTCAATGGCTCCTTTCGCATCCGGCGGTTCGGTTGCCGGGGTGCCGCGCCTGTTGGGGCGGTGGCACTGCAACACATATTAGCACTCAGGCCGGGTGAGTGCTAATTGGAGCCCCGATGGTCGTGATAGTTCCTCTCGATTGCTCTTGCTGCTGGCATAGCTACCTATCAATTCGAGCGGCGGGAACGATACCCACGGTTCGGCGCACTGGATGTTAGAGCGGTGCCGGGCACGGGGGTTCTGCCCGCTGCTGCAATGATTTGTTGCAGCAGCGGCTACACTCGACCAAGCTGCGGCGCGCTGGCATCCTTGCAAGCCTCTCTCATTCCACCGGAGGAGTTATGTCTGCTATCGAACACTTGCTCAAGCCGCATGTGCGCGACCTGGGCGATTTTACCGTGCGCCGGCTGTTGCCCGCCGCCGCCACCCAGACCGTTGGTCCGTTTATCTTCTTCGACCATATGGGGCCGGTGCAACTGCCGCCGGGCGGCGGAGCCGACGTGCGCCCGCATCCACATATCGGACTGGCCACGGTCACTTATCTGTTCGAGGGCGAGATCATCCACCGAGACAGCCTGGGCAGCGACCAGGCGATCCGCCCGGGCGATGTCAACTGGATGACCGCCGGGCACGGCATCGTGCACTCGGAGCGCTCGCCCGAGCATGTGCGCCCCGCCGGGGCCCGCCTGCACGGCATCCAGACCTGGGTGGCACTGCCGCAGGAGCATGAGGGTGCCGAGCCGTCGTTTTTCCACCATCCCGCCGCCACGCTGCCACGGATCGAGCGGCCGGGTGTGCGCATGGTGGTGATTGCGGGCGATGCCTTTGGCCAGGTCTCTCCGGTCAAGGTCTTCAGCCGCACCCTGTACGTGGCGATCGAGCTGGATGCGGGCGCGAGCGTGGAGATCCCGGCCGATCATGCCGAGCGGGGCATCTATCCGGTGGACGGGGCGGTGGCGCTCGACGGCGAGCCGCTGCCGGCCGAGCATATGGTGGTGCTCACGCCGGGCCAGCCCGCAACGCTGACGGCCACGACGCCGTCGCGCGTAATGCTGCTGGGCGGCGACCCGACCGACGGGCACCGCTTCATCTACTGGAATTTCGTTGCCAGCAGCAAGGTGGCGATCGAGGCCGCCGCCCAGCGCTGGGAGGACGATCAGTTCCCGCACGTGCCGGGCGAGACCGAGCGCATCCCGCTGCCCCCGCGCAAGCCCTGACAGCGGTCCCGGGGCTGGCTCAGACCGGGCTGGCCCAAGTCACGCGAGTGCCTTGCCGCAGGCATTCGCGGATGGCCTCGACCTGGATCGCGATCGGTGCCGGCACCGGCGCCGCGCCGTCCAGCACGCGCCGGATCCAGGCCACGGTCTGGCCGGCGTCGCTGCCGGGCGGCAGTTCAGGCACTTCGGCCAGCGAACCAACAGCCGGATCGACCAGCGTCTGCTGGTGCCCCTCGTGCAGCCAGTCGATGCGGCTGGTGCGGCGCGCATCGGCCACCACTTCGCCCTCGGTGCCGCGTGCCAGCAGCACGTTGGCGGGTTCATGCGAGAAGTAGTCGGTCAGCGTCTCGCGGTATTCGGGGTGGGTGTAGCTGTACAGGCGCAACCCTTCCGCGGGCGAATGCTCGCCCACCGGCTGCAGCATCTTGGCCACCGTATGCGCCGAATTGCGCAGGCCGATCACGGTGCGCCGCTCCAGCAGCTGCGACAGCCCGGGCGACAGCACATCCACCGGCAGCACCGCCAGCGGCCCGAGGTCGCTGCTCTCGCGCAGCCGTGCCGAGGCGTCGCCGGTAGTCGCGCACAAGGGCACGCCCAGCGCCTCGAACAGCGCCATGCTGGTCACGCGGCCATTGAACAGGCGCGTGCCGTGCACCAGCACGGGGACATCTTCGCGCGCCAGCAGCAGCGCCAGCAGCGGCACCAGGTTGGGTTGCTTGCGCGCACCGTTGTAGCTGGGGATCACCACCACCTGCCGGTCAGGCGGCGCCGGCAGCGGCTGGCAGTGCGCATGGGCGGCTTCCAGCATGCCGGCCAGCTCGTGCGGGGCCTCGCCCTTGATGCGGTAGGCCATCAGGATGGCGCCGAGCTCCAGGTCCGAGACGCGCCCGGCCAGCATGGCGTCGAACAGGGCCTGCGCGTCTTCGCGCGGCAGCGCCCGCGCGCCGTTGACGCCGCGGCCGATCTCCTTGATATAGCGGGCAGCAGGGAAGGACGTGGCTGGCGTGGTCATGGCGGCGTGGGGGTAGTCTGTTCTGGGTTCATGATAGCGGAGCCAGGCCGCCGCGCCCATCGCCGCCTGTGCCACATAGGGCCGCCCACCGGCACGCGGCCGGCGGGCACTACGCGGCTTCCTGCAGCGCCGGGTTGCGCTGCTTGCGGTAGAGGAAGTCCAGCACCGCGGTGCGGCAGGCGTGGTAGGCCTTGTCGTCGGCCAGCGCGACGCGGTCGCGCGGACGCGGAAGCTCCACCTTCAGGATCTCGCCGATGGTCGCGGCCGGACCGTTGGTCATCATGATGATGCGGTCGGCCAGCAGCACGGCCTCGTCGACGTCGTGGGTCACCATCACCACGGTGCTGCGGGTGCGCGCCACGATCTTGATCAGCTCGTCCTGCAGGTGCGCGCGCGTGAGCGCATCGAGCGCGCCGAAGGGCTCGTCCATCAGCAGCACCTTGGGCGCCATCGCCAGCGCGCGGGCAATGCCCACGCGCTGCTTCATGCCGCCGGAGATCTCATGCGGATACTTGTTCTCGGCGTGCGTCAGGCCCACCAGCGCCAGCGTGTCGTGCGTGCGCGCCTTGAGCTGCGGCTTGCTCTCGCTGGCGGCGAAGACGCGCTCCACGCCCAGGTAGACGTTCTCGAAGCACGTCAGCCACGGCAGCAGCGAATGGTTCTGGAACACCACCGCGCGCTCCGGCCCCGGCCCGGCGATCTCGCGCCCGGCGCAGATCAGCGCGCCGGTGGTGGGCGTGGCCAGTCCCGCGACCAGGTTCAGCAGCGTGGACTTGCCGCAGCCTGAATGGCCGATCAGCGTGATGAACTCGCCCTCGGCGATATGCAGGTTGATATCGCGCAGGGCGACGAACGGGCCCTTGCGGGTCTTGAAGGTCTGGCCGACGTTTTCGATGCTGACGAACTTGTCCATGGCGATTCTCCCCGCGTGTCAGTTGGTGCCGTAGCTGAAGCGCCGGGCCAGCGCCAGCAGCGCATGCTCGAGCAGCAGCCCGATGATGCCGATCACGAAGATCGCGATCACGATGTGCTCGACCTTCAGGTTGTTCCATTCGTCCCACAGCCAGAAGCCGATGCCGGTGCCGCCGGTCAGCATCTCGGCCGCGACGATCACCAGCCACGCGGTGCCGATCGACAGCCGCACGCCGGTCAGCATGTAGGGCAGCACCGCGGGGAACAGCACCCGCGTGAACACCTTCCATTCCGACAGGTCCAGCACGCGCGCCACGTTCAGGTAGTCCTGCGGCACGCGCGTGACGCCGACCGCGGTGTTGATCACCATCGGCCAGATCGAGCAGATGAAGATCGCCCAGATCGCGGCCGGGTTGGCGGCCTTGAACAGCAGCAGGCCGATCGGCAGCCACGCCAGCGGCGAGACCGGGCGCAGCAGGCTGATCACCGGCGCGGTCATCGCGTTCAGGAAGGCGAAGCGCCCGATCAGGAAGCCGGCCGGGATGCCGACCAGCGCGGCCAGGCCGAAGCCCGCCGCGACGCGCGCCAGCGATGCCAGCACGTTCCAGCCGATGCCCTGGTCATTGGGCCCGTTGCGGTAGAACGGGTCGGCAAACAGCGGCACCGCGGCGTTCCATGTGGCCTGCGGCGTGGGAATGGCCGGGATCATCGTGGCGATGCCGTGCCAGGCCAGCACGAACAGGGCAAAGCCCAGTACCGGCGGCACGGCCTTGAGCACCAGCGCGGCGACCGCCTCGCGGCGTTGCGCGCGCCGTGCCTGCGCGGCGATTTCCTGCTCGCGCCGGCGCGCCCGCTCCTTGGTGTCGGGGTCGGCGCTGGCGGCTACGGTTGCACCATCGGGCGTGGGGTGGGCTATGGCATTCACGTCTGGCTCCTTTCGTCAGGGGCACTGCGGATCAGTGGGGGAAGGCTTGCGTCAGGCCTTGATCTTGAAACCGTCGGCGTAGGCCTTGGGGTCCTTGCCGTCCCAGACCACGCCGTCGATCAGCTTGGCGCTGCGCATGTCGCTCTTGGGCAGCGGCACCTGCGCGGCGGCGGCGGCCTGCTTGTAGACGTCGATGCGGTTGACCTGCCGGGCCACGGCGAGATAGTCCGGATGTTCCTTCAGCAAGCCCCAGCGCTTGTGCTGGGTCAGGAACCACATGCCGTCGGACAGGTACGGGTAGTTGGCGGCGCCGTCCTGGTAGAACTTCATCGCGTCTGGGTCGTCCCAGGTCTTGCCCAGGCCGTTGGTGTAGCGGCCCAGCATGCGGTCCAGGATGATGTCCATGTCGGTGTTGACGTAGGACTTGGCGGCAATGGTCTCGGCGGTCTTGCGGCGGTTGGAGGCCGACGCATCGATGAACTTCGATGCCTCCAGCACTGCGGCCACCATCGCGCGCGCGGTGTTGGGGTATTTCTGCACGAACTCCGCGGTGGTGCCCAGGGTCTTCTCGGGGTGGCCTTTCCAGATGGCCTGCGTGGTCTCGGCGGTGAAGCCGATCTTGTCGGCGATGGCGCGCGCGCCCCAGGGCTCGCCCACGCAGAAGCCGTCCATATTGCCCACGCGCATATTGGCCACCATCTGCGGCGGCGGCACCGTGATGGCCTTGGCGTCCTGCATCGGGTTGATGCCGTTGGCCGCCAGCCAGTAGTACAGCCACATTGCGTGCGTGCCGGTGGGGAAGGTCTGGGCGAAGGTGTAGTCGCGCTTCTCCTTCATCATCAGCGCCTTCAGGCTGGCGCCGTCCTTGACGCCTTTCTCGGCGAGCTTGGACGACAGCGTGATGGCCTGGCCGTTGTGGTTCAGGTTCATCAGCACGGCCATGTCCTTCTTCGGGCCGCCGATGCCCAGCTGCACGCCGTAGATCAGTCCGTACAGCACGTGCGCCGCGTCCAGCTCGCCGTTGACCAGCTTGTCGCGCACGCCGGCCCATGAGGCTTCCTTGGTCGGCGTGATCTTGATGCCGTATTTCTTGTCCAGCCCGAGCGTCGCGGCCATCACCACCGAGGCGCAGTCGGTCAGCGGGATAAAGCCGATGCGCACGTCGGTCTTCTCGGGCGCGTCCGAGCCCGCTGCCCACGCACCGGCGCGCACCAGCGGATCGACCAGCGTCATCACGCTGGCGCCGGCGATGGTGGCAAGCGCGCGGCGGCGGCCGCTGCTGGCCGGCACGGCGTCGGCAGCCGCGTCGGGAACGTGGACGGCTGCGTGCAGCGGCTTGGCAATCCTGAGGCGAGAGGGCATTGCATGGCTCCAAGAAAAAAGGCGTCCCCTCCGCGACCGGCTTCGCCAGAAGACCGGTGCGGCGCAGGGACGCCGTTGTCCGTGGCGTGACGCAGCCCGCGTTGGCCGTGTCCGCCGAAATTGTTGGTCGGCCGCCGTTGGCCGATACCTGCATAACGCAAGGCGTGTGCCAGCCTGTGCAGTGCAGCATTCGAGGGCGGATTTGTGACGGATCGGGGGGAAATGATCGGATGTGGTGCGCGCGCGCTGGCCGCCGCCACATTCGGGGGAGCAGGGGAGGGAGGTGACGCAGTGCGGCAGCGCCAGGAGCGTGCATTGCACCAGTCGCGTGCGGCGGCGCACCACGGCTGGCAGGCGGGAGCGGCTCAGCCCATCACGTCGATCACGCGCTGGGCCGCGTCCACCAGCTTCAGGCCGCGCTCCATCGCCATGCTGCGCAGGCGCTTGTAGGCCTCGTCCTCGCTGAGGCCGCGCGCCTGCATCAGCAGTCCCTTGGCGCGCTCGACCACCTTGCGCTCGGCCAGCTTGAGCCGGGTGGCATCGAGCTCGGCGCGCAGCTGCTGATCCAGTTCGAAGCGTGTGTAGGCCACGTCGAGCACGGTCTTGACGCGCTCGGCGCGCAGGCCGTCGACGATATAGGCGGTGATCCCCGCCGTCAGCGCTGCCTTGATGCGCTGGCTGTCGTCGTTGTCGGTGAACAGCACGATCGGGCGCGGCGCATGCTGGGTCGAGACGCAGACATGCTCGATGGTGTCGCGCGCGGCGGATTCAGACGCGATGATCAGCATGTCGGGCTGGGTGGCCGTGATCACATCCGGCAGGCGCAGGTCGGCATCGACGATCTGGATCTCGGTAAAGCCGGCGCTGACCAGCCCGCCGCGGATGGTCTCGACGTTCAGCGGGTCGGCGTCATGCGGGTCGCGCACGAGCAGGATCCGCAACACCCGGCCGCCGGCAGTGGGCGGGGCAGGTGCGGCAGCGGTGGGCGATGGGGGCGGGTGGCGTCGTGTCATGGCTAGGCTCTGTTGCAGTGCGCCATGCAAGATTCGCGCCGGGTAAGTATCCGGCACCTGCGCCAGTTCGGTGCGCTGGCGCTGCGAGGATGCCTGGATTCATTGTATGCGGTCGTACGCAGAGCCAACTCTCGCGGTGTATCCTGTTGCCCTGCTGCGCCGGGCGCGTCTGCTGGCGACGCCGCGCATGGCTGCTTCCTGCAACCCTGCCCACCCGCGCCGCAGCACCGATCAGAACAATCTGGAGAGATGCATGACCGAATTCGTGTTCGCTCCGGCCGCGCCCGTTGGCGTGCCGGTGCGCGGCAGCAATGCTAGTTTCCCGGTACGGCGCGTGTACTGCGTCGGCCGCAACTATGCTGCCCACGCCCGTGAAATGGGCTCGGACCCCGACCGCGAGCCGCCGTTCTTCTTCTGCAAGCCGTCCGACGCGGTCAGCTACGTCGCCGACGGCACCGAAGGCGCCTTCCCGTACCCGCCGGGCACCAGCAACTGCCACTATGAAGTGGAGCTGGTGGTGGCGATCGGCAAGGGCGGCCGCGACATCCCGGTCGACCAGGCAGCCGGCCACGTGTTCGGCTACGCCGTGGGCCTGGACATGACCCGCCGCGACCTGCAGAACGAATCGAAGAAGACCGGCCGCCCCTGGGAGACCGGCAAGGCCTTCGACCAGTCCGCGCCGATCGGCCCGATCGTGCCGGTCTTGGCCATCGGCCATCCGCAGAAGGGCGCAGTGACGCTGGCGGTCAACGGCGTGGAGAAGCAGCGCGGCGACCTGTCCGACCTGATCTGGTCGGTGCCGGAGATGGTGTCGTACCTGTCGAAGCTGTTCGAGCTGCAGCCGGGCGACCTGATCTTCAGCGGCACGCCCGAAGGCGTGGGCCCGGTGGTCAAGGGCGATGTCATGCAGTGCCACGTCGGCGGCGTGGGCGATCTCACCATCAAGGTAGTCTGATCCGATGCTAAAGCTTTACAGCTATTTCCGCAGTTCGGCCTCATTCCGCGTGCGCATTGCGCTGGAACTCAAGGGGCTGGCCTATGACTATGTGCCGGTGCACCTGCTGAAAGAAGGCGGCCAGCAGCTCAAGCCGGAATTCCGCGCCGTGAATCCCGACGGACTGGTGCCGGCGCTCGCCGACGGCGAGCACGTGCTGCAGCAATCGCTGGCCATCGTCGAATACCTGGACGAGGTCCATCCCGAGCCGAAGCTGCTGCCCGGCACGGCGCTGGACCGCGCCTATGTGCGCGGACTGGCCCAGGAGATCGCGTGCGAGATCCACCCGCTGAACAACCTGCGCGTGCTGAAGTACCTGAAGCACACCGTGGGCGTGACCGACGAGGTCAAGGACGCGTGGTACCACCACTGGATCGAGCTGGGCTTTGCGTCGCTGCAGGCCAACCTGGAGCGCGGCGGCAAGGCCGGACGCTTCTGCTTTGGCGATACGCCCACGCTGGCCGATATCTGCCTGGTGCCGCAGGTATTCAACGCGCAGCGCTTCAATATCGACCTGGCCCGCTACCCGGCGATCGCCAGGATCTATGAAACCTGCATGGAGCTGCCTGCTTTCCAGAAGGCGGAGCCGAAGGCGCAGCCTGACGCGGAATAAGCGTTCGCAACCGGGCCTTACCCCAGCAGCGCTTCGGCGAACTCATCCGCCTTGAACGGCTGCAGGTCCTCCACCTTCTCGCCCACGCCAATGAAATAAACCGGCACCGGGCGCTGGCGCGCGATAGCCGCCAGGATGCCGCCCTTGGCGGTGCCGTCGAGCTTGGTCACGATCAGGCCGGTCAGGCCCAGCGCGTCGTCGAAGGCGCGGGTTTGCTGCAGGGCGTTCTGGCCGGTGTTGGCGTCGATCACCAGCAGCACCTCGTGCGGCGCGCTCGGCATGGCCTTGCTGATCACGCGCTTGACCTTCTTGAGCTCTTCCATCAGGTGCAGCTGCGTCGGCAGGCGGCCGGCGGTGTCGGCCATGACGATGTCGATGCCGCGCGCCTTGGCCGCATTGACGGCGTCGAAGATCACCGCCGCCGGGTCGCCGCTTTCCTGCGCCACCACGGTGACGTTGTTGCGTTCGCCCCAGATCGTCAGTTGCTCGCGCGCGGCGGCGCGGAAGGTATCGCCGGCGGCCAGCAGCACCTTCTGGTCATAGCGCTGGAAGTGCTTGCACAGCTTGCCGATGCTGGTGGTCTTGCCGGCGCCGTTGACGCCCGCGATCATCATCACCAGTGGCTGCTCGCGGCCCAGCGCCATAGTTTTTTCCAGCGGGCGCAGCAGCTGCGTCAGCAGCTCGCGCAGCGCCGCCTTGACGCCTTCGGCGGTCTCGATGCGCTCGGCCTTGACGCGCTTGCGCAACTCGCCCAGCAGGTACTCGGTGGCTTCCACGCCGGCATCTGCCATCAGCAGCGCGGTTTCCAGTTCTTCGAACAGGGCCTCGTCGACCTTGACGCCGACGAACAGCGTGCCGATGTTGCGGCTGGTCTTGGACAGCCCGGTACGCAGCCGATGCATCCAGCCCAGCTTCGCTTCAGCGGTCTGGGCCGGCGGCGGGACCAGCTCGAGCGCTTCGGCCGGTGCGGGCGCCGGCAGGGGGATCGGGGCCGCCACGGGCGCTGGGGCAGGG